>NZ_JBMQSG010000006.1:0-345453 GCF_057361365.1 Lacibacter sp.
GGTGGCGATCTCGGCACAATGAAACGTAGTGGATTGGCTGCATTGTATGTTGATCGTTTACGCAGCTTGAAAAATATTTATCGTGGTATTGAGCATGAAGATGAAATGGTAGAACTCTTCAACCATTGTATTTATGATCTTGCTTCAAAAGCACCATCTATCGATACACCATTGCATGGTTTTCTTCCGTTCAAACATATTGATCACTTACACCCTGATGCAGCAATTGCAATTGCAGCAGCAAAAGATGGTGAAAAGATCACCAAAGAATTATTCAACGGAACAATTGGTTGGGTAAAATGGCAGAAACCAGGATTTGAATTGGGTTTGATGTTAAAGCAATGTCTGGATGAAAACCCCGGCATTCGTGGCATCATGCTCGGCTCACATGGTTTATTTACGTGGGGCGATACAGCTTACGAATCATACATCAACACGCTTGAAGTAATTGAGCGTTGCGCAGAATATTTGCAAGACAATATTGCTAAACAAAAAGCAGTATTTGATGGTGCAAAAAGAGAATCATTACCAGAAGCTGATCGTAAGAAACAAGCAGCTGCATTAGCTCCTGTTCTTCGTGGTTTTTGTTCTTCACAAAACCGCATGATCGGTCACTTTACTGATGATGCACGTGTGTTGGAATACATCAACTCAAATGATCTGGAGCGTTTGGCTCCTTTGGGAACAAGCTGTCCTGATCACTTCCTGCGCACAAAGATCTCTCCGTTGGTATTGAATCTTGAAGCAGGTGAAGATTTGAGCGATGTAAAAAAAATCAAAGAAAAAATTTCTCCGTTGTTTGAGGCTTATCGTGAAATGTATGCAGAGTATTACAATACCTGCAAACACCCGACCAGTCCTGCTATGCGTGATCCAAACCCGGTGGTGATCATTTATCCTGGTGTTGGTATGTTCACTTTTGCAAAGGATAAACAAACTGCAAGAGTAGCTGCTGAATTTTATATCAATGCGATCAACGTAATGAAAGGTGCTGAAGCAATTTCTGAATACACTTCATTACCACGCCAGGAAGCATTCAATATTGAATACTGGTTGCTAGAAGAAGCAAAGCTTCAACGTATGCCGAAGCCAAAAGCATTGAGTGGTAAGGTTGCACTTATCACCGGTAGTGGTGGTGGTATTGGTAAAGCCATTGCAAAACGTTTTGCGGAAGAAGGCGCATGCGTGATCCTGAATGATATGAATGCAGAGCGTTTGGCAGAAGCAAAGGAAGAATTTGTAAAACAATTCGGTAAAGATGTGGTTGCAGCTGATATACTTGATGTAACCAAAGAAGATACAATCCTTGACACATTAACAACATCTGCACTTGCTTTTGGTGGTGTTGATATTGTAGTGAACAATGCAGGATTATCGATCTCGAAGTCAATTGAAGATCATACCGAAAAAGATTGGGATATCCTTTACGATGTATTAGTGAAAGGACAATTTGTGGTAACACAAAAAGCAGTGGAAGTAATGCGCAAGCAAGGCATTGGTGGCGATGTGTTGAACATCGTTAGCAAGAACGCTTTGGTGAGTGGTCCTAACAATGCAGGTTATGGTTCAGCAAAAGCTGCACAGCTTCATTTGAGCAGATTAAATGCTGCTGAGCTTGGTAAAGACAAGATCCGTGTGAACGTGGTAAATCCTGATGCAGTTATTGCGGGTAGTAATATCTGGAGCGGTGGCTGGGCCGAAGGTCGTGCAAAAGCTTACGGCATTACCATTGAAGAATTGCCTGCTTACTATGCGGGACGCACATTATTAAATGAAATCATTTTACCTGAAGATATTGCTAATGCCTGCTTTGCTTTTGCAGGAGGTTTATTGAGCAAATCAACCGGTAACGTATTAAATGTAGATGGCGGTGTTGCCAATGCATTTGTGCGCTAAGAATTTTCTCATAATCAATAGTAGTTAAAGGGTTGATAGTTCTCTATCGACCCAATTTTTAAAAAGAGTAACTTAGTATACAAACTTGCTTTATGTTGTTAGAAAAAAACAGGATCGCTGAGTTTAACGGTTTACACGCAGCAGATCACAAACGCAAATTCGATTTCGTTTCATCCGAAATAAATAATGTAGAAGAGGTGTTGCAAAAGCTCATCGATTTCCAGGTGGCAATCCCAAGCTGGGCATTGGGCACAGGTGGCACACGCTTTGGACGTTTTGCAGGAGCAGGTGAGCCGGGTAGTCTTGAGCAAAAGCTGGAAGACGTTGGTTTGTTGCATGCACTCAACCAATCAAGCGGTGCCATTTCGTTACATATTCCCTGGGATATTCCTGAGAACTATGCATCAATTAAAGCACAGGCCGCACAACTTGGTTTGCAGTTCGATGCGGTAAACTCAAACACCTTCCAGGATCAGAAAGACCAGGAACTGACTTACAAATTCGGATCACTGCAAAATGTAAATAAAGCAATCCGCAAGCAAGCTATTGAACAT
This sequence comes from Lacibacter sp., assembly GCF_057361365.1. NCBI lineage: Bacteria > Pseudomonadati > Bacteroidota > Chitinophagia > Chitinophagales > Chitinophagaceae > Lacibacter > Lacibacter sp. The sequence continues at coordinate 2,451 of NZ_JBMQSG010000006.1, forward strand.
AATATTGAAGTAATTAAGCATGGTGTTGAACTCGGTTCAAAAGCCTTGACAGTTTGGTTGAGTGATGGTAGCTGTTTCCCTGGTCAGTTGAATTTCCGTAAAGCATTTCAGAATACGTTGGAAAGTCTGCAGGAAATTTATGCAGCTTTACCGGAAGATTGGAAAGTATTTGTTGAATACAAAGCATTTGAACCAAACTTCTACTCAATGACAGTAGGAGATTGGGGACAGTCCTTACTCTATGCAAACAAACTTGGTCCTAAAGCATATACCTTAGTTGATCTTGGTCATCATCTTCCAAATGCAAACATCGAACAAATTGTTTCATTGTTACTGATGGAAGGCAAGCTTGCAGGTTTCCATTTCAACGATAGTAAATATGGCGATGATGATTTAACGGTGGGCAGCATCAAACCTTATCAACTGTTCTTGATTTTTAATGAACTGGTTGAAGGGATGGATGCAAGAGGTATGGATCATACAACTGATTTAGGTTGGATGATCGATGCAAGTCATAATGTAAAAGATCCACTAGAAGATTTGTTACAATCAGTTGAAGCGATTATGATCGCTTATGCACAGGCATTAACTGTTGATCGTAAAAAACTCAACGCTGCACAGGAAGCAAATGATGTGGTGGCTGCACAGGAAGTATTGCAAAACACTTTCCGTACCGATCTCCGTGCATTAGTTGCTGAAGCAAGATTGAGAAGCGGAGCAGCATTGTATCCATTACAATTCTTCCGTGAGCAGAAACTGAGAGAACAATTGATCAAAGAAAGAGGCAGTAAGACTGTGGCAACAGGATTGTAATGAGCAAGATTCCCGTAATAGCAATTTTCGACATTGGCAAAACAAACAAAAAACTTTTGCTTTTTGATGAGCACTATACTGTTGTTCATGAAGAAAGCCGCCAGTTGAATGAAATAAAAGATGAAGATGGATTTGCATGCGAAGATGTGGAGTTGCTTACACAATGGGTGAACGATTCATTTGAAATCTTATTGAAAGATGATCGTTTTCAAATTAAAGCCATTAATTTTTCTGCATACGGAGCAAGCTTTGTTTACCTTGATGAAGAGAAAAAGATCATTGCTCCATTATATAATTACCTGAAACCTTACTCACCTGCATTACAGAAAAAATTCTACGAAACCTACGGCGGCGAAAGTCGTGTATCGAAAGAAACAGCATCACCTGTTTTAGGCAATCTTAATTCAGGTATGCAGTTGTACCGGTTAAAAAATGAACAACCCGAATTGTTTGCAAAGATCAAATATGCATTGCACCTGCCACAGTATTTATGTTTTGTTCTCTCGGGGAAGTTGCATACTGATATTACAAGCATAGGCTGTCATACAAACCTCTGGGACTTCCAGGAAAAACATTATCATGATTGGGTAAAAGAAGAAGGCGTTGCAGAAAAATTTGCGCCTGTTTTAAAAAGTAATGCTATCGCTGGTCATACGGCTCAAAAAATTCCAGTTGGCGGTGGTTTGCACGATAGTTCATCGGCACTCATTCCTTACCTCGCATCTTTTCACGAGCCATTTATACTGTTATCAACTGGCACGTGGTGTATTACTTTGAATCCATTCAACCAATCGCAGCTGAGTGATCTTGAATTGCACCAGGATTGTCTTTGTTATCTTTCATACGAAGGCAAACCTGTAAAAGCATCACGTTTGTTTGCTGGTTACGAACACGAGCAGCAAACAAAACGGTTAGCCGCATTTTTCAAAGTTGCAGAAGATCATTACAAAACAGTGGAGAGCGATCAGAAGTTGATCGATCAACTTGACCTGGGCAAAACTGCAATGAAAAAAGCTGCTGATGATGTAATGATCCAGCAATCAGTATTTGGGAAAAGAGATCTGAAGAAATTTAAATCATACGAGCAGGCATATCATCAATTGATCGCCGATATTATTACACAACAATTATACAGTACCAACCTTGTTTTGAAAGGAACTCCTGTTAAACGTATTTTTGTTGACGGTGGCTTTGGAAAAAATCCAATTTTTATGCACATGATGGCTGAAGTATTTCATGGCATTGAAGTTTACGCAGCGTCTGTTGCGCAAGCATCTGCTTTGGGAGCTGCTTTGGTTATGCACAAACATTGGAACAAAAAAACCTTGCCAACCGACATCATAGAATTGAAATATTACTCTGAACATCAGAAACGATGAGGTGTTGAAGTATGAAATAACCATTAAAAATTATCCGGCAATTTTTCATAACCAACGATGATAATTTTTAATGCGTTATACAATGTGGCCAATGGGCAATAAAAATGAGCACATGAAAGTTGGTTTATTCATTCCCTGTTATATTGATCAGTTTTACCCGCAGGTAGGCATTGCAACACTTCAATTGCTGGAGAAATTAGGTTGTGAAGTTTCTTTTCCGCTTAACCAAACATGTTGCGGTCAGCCAATGGCTAACAGTGGTTTCGCCTCGCTAAGCAAATCCTGCGATAAAAATTTTGTAAGCAATTTTCGTGGCTTCGATTATATCGTTGGTCCTTCGGGCAGTTGTGTGTTGCATTTGAAAGAACATTTGCATGATGAGCATAATCCCGGCGAAGCAGAACATATCCGTAAACACGTTTACGAACTCACCGAATTTATAGTTGATATATTGAAAGTAGATAAGCTCAACGCTTCGTTTCCTTATAAAGTTGGTTTGCACAATAGTTGTCATGGCCAACGTGGTTTGCATCTTTCATCCATGAGCGAACGTAATCTGCCTGCATTTTCAAAACCACAGCAACTGCTCGGCATGGTGAAAGGTTTGGAATTAAAAATGCCGGTTCGCAGTGATGAATGCTGCGGCTTTGGTGGTACATTCTGCGTGTTTGAAGAAGCCGTGAGTGTGAAGATGGGCAAAGATCGCATTGCCGATCATGCAACAAATGATGTTGAATATATTACCGGTGGCGATGTAAGTTGCCTCATGCATTTAGAAGGTATTCTGAAACGTAATGGCAGCAAGGTGAAAACTGTTCATATTGCGGAAATTTTAAACAGTAACGCATGAACAACAACAGTACATTAAATCATGCCGAAGCTGCCGAACAGTTTATTAAAGACGAGGCCCGCACTAACTGGCACGATGAAACGCTTTGGTTTGTCCGCCAAAAAAGAGATAAAGCTGCACATGGTTTGCCCGAATGGGAACAACTGAGAGAGTGGGCTTCACAAATAAAAAATCATACACTTTCAAATCTTGATACTTATTTAAAAGAGTTTGAAAGTAAGGCGCAGGATAACGGAGTTATTGTGCATTGGGCTGCTGATGGTGAAGAACATAACAGGATCATCTACGACATCATTGCGCATCATAAGATCAAAAAGATTGTGAAGAGCAAGAGCATGCTCACCGAAGAATGTGGATTGAATGAATTTCTGCATGCGAAAGGAATTGAAACAGTTGATACCGATCTCGGCGAACGTATTGTTCAATTGCGCAAGGAAGCCCCAAGTCATATTGTATTGCCTGCCATTCATTTAAAGAAGCAGGATGTAAGCGATACTTTTCATGAACATCTCCATACTGAAAAAGGCAACAACGATCCGCAATATTTAACTGAAGCTGCAAGACTACACCTCCGTGAAAAATTTATTGAATCAGAACTGGCAATCACCGGAGTAAACTTTGCCGTAGCTGAAACAGGTGGTTTTGTGGTTTGTACCAACGAAGGCAATGCCGATATGGGTGCGCATGCCGCAAAAATTCATATTGCCTGTATGGGTTTTGAAAAGATGATCCCAAAAGCAGAACATCTTTCTGTGTTTCTTCGTTTGCTTGCACGAAGTGCTACAGGTCAACCAATAACAACTTACTCCAGTCATTTCTATAAACCAAGGCAAGGACAGGAGATGCATATTATTATCGTTGACAATGGAAGAAGCAGGCAACTTGGTCGTGCCGATTTCAGAAACTCATTGAAGTGCATCCGTTGTGCTGCATGTTTCAATACTTGTCCTGTTTACCGAAGAAGTGGGGGACATAGTTATCATACAGCGGTTGCAGGGCCAATTGGTTCTATTCTAAATCCCAATATTGATATGCGTGCAAATGCTGATCTTCCATTTGCATCAACACTTTGTGGCAGTTGCAGCAATGTATGCCCGGTGAAGATTGATATACACGATCAGTTGTGGAAATGGCGTCAGGTATTGGTTGCAGAAGGTTATGTTGATTCAGCAAAGAAGATTGGCTTAAAAGGAATGGCATTTGTGTTAGCAAGACCAGGCTTATATCGTTTTGCAGGTAAAGCAGGACGTGCAGTAATGCAAATTTTCCCTTGGTTACTCAACAACAAATTCAATCCCTGGTATAAACAACGGGAAATGCCTGCTCCGCCAAAAGTAAGTTTCCGTGACTGGTATATTCAAAACAAGAAGAAATGAGTGCAAGAGATACGATACTGAAAAATATTACATCCAATAAACCACAGTTGGTTGATCTGCCTTCTATTGATCTTGATGCCGTGATACAATACAATGATCTTGTGCAACAATATAAAAGCGTATTGCAAAGTATTGGCGGTGGCACTGTAGACTTGCAGAATCTTTCTTCATTGAAACAGGAGTTTGAAGCAAAAAAAGCAAATGGCGATTTTGTTGTGAATCGCATTGATGCTTTGGGAGAAGTAAATGATTCATTGCAATCATTTACTGCCGCTGATCTTGCGGCCGTTGATACAGCTTATATTCAAGGGAATGTTGCGGTGGCTGAAAACGGAGCCATTTGGTTGTATGAAAGTAATATGGGTAATCGCTTGCTGCCTTTCATCTGCCAGCATTTGGTAATTGTTATTGAAAAGAAAAACATTGTTGCAACCATGCATCATGCTTACCAGCAAATTGAAAGTGCCAGAGAAGGTTTTGGTGTTTTTCTTGCTGGCCCGTCTAAAACTGCCGACATTGAGCAATCGCTTGTGATCGGTGCACATGGTGCAAGAAGCTTGATCGTTTATATTATTTGATCTCTAGCACTGCAAAGCAGCACAACATTCGTTAGGGTTTTAATTTTTCTTCGCAAACAATCTTTCTGTTTCTTTGCGTCTCCTTACCATTGTGGCAAAATTGCTTTAAACTCTTAATCCTTTGTTCATGCGTAATTTGATTGCTTTTCTTCTCCTTACTTTTTTAAGCTCGGGTGCAATTGCACAAGTGGGTATTACAAGTCCCGATAAAAAAATAACTGTTCAGGTTGCAGTAAATGCTGATGGTGCTATCCGTTACAGCATACGTGCCAACCAGCAGGAAGTACTTCGTTCCTCTTCATTAGGTTTGATCAGCAACTCGGCTGATTTCAGCAAAGCAAACACTTTGTTAGAAGCAACTCCGGTGCAACCGGTGAGTGATGCTTACAACATGATCCATGGTAAGAAAAAACAAAACGTTTACAAAGCCAATAAAAGAACAATCCGTTTTCAAAACAGCGACAAACAAATACTGGAAGTTGTTTTCCAGGTATCGAACGATGCTGTTGCATTTCGTTACCAGTTAAAAAAGAATAATAACAATACAGAAAACATAACTTCTGAGTTAACAAGTTTTCATTTTCCTGCAACTGCAAAAGCATGGTTACAACCTATGCAGGTTTCAAAAACAGGATGGGAGCAAACCAATCCTGCGTATGAAGAACATTATATGCAGGATATTTCAGTAGGCACAGCAGCACCAACTGCTGCTGGCTGGGTTTACCCGGCATTGTTTCGTGCAAATGATCAATGGGCTTTAATTACAGAAGCATCATTGGGAACAAATGATTGTGCAACAAGATTAAAATCAACATCACCCGATGGTGAATACAGCATTGGTTATCCCGATCCACGTGAGATCATCACCGGCAAAGGATTACTTCCTGTTTTTCAGTCATCATATGTTTCGCCATGGCGCATCATTACTATTGGTAGTCTTGCAACAATCATTGAGTCAACTGCAGGAACTGATCTTGCAAAATCTTCCATTATAAAAAATACAGCTTTCATTAAGCCGGGTAAATCATCCTGGAGCTGGATCAATTCAAAAGATGATTTTATTGTGTATGATGAACAAAAGAAATACATCGATTATGCAGCAGCCATGAACTGGCAATATTGCTTAGTTGATGCAGATTGGGACAGGAAGATCGGTTATGAAAAAATAAAAGAGCTGGCTGATTATGCAAAGACAAAAAATGTTGGTTTACTGCTCTGGTATAATTCGGCTGGCGATTGGAATACGGTGAAGTATACACCACGAAATTTATTGCTCACTACAGAAAGCCGTGCAAAAGAATTTCAACGATTGAAAGATATCGGCATTAAAGGTGTAAAGATTGATTTCTTTGCAGGTGATGGTCAATCAGTGATTGAATATTATCAAAGCATTTTAAAAGATGCTGCCAAATATGAACTCCTGATAAATTTTCATGGTGCCACGTTGCCAAGAGGATGGGCCCGCACTTATCCGCATTTGATGACCACTGAAGCAGTACGTGGTTTTGAAATGATCACATTCGGACAGGATGATGCAAATAAAGAAGCAACACATTGTGCAATGCTGCCGTTTACACGTAATGCATTCGACCCGATGGATTTTACACCAATGAATTTGTATAAGATTCAAACCAAGGTTCAACGCAAAACAACTTCGGCATTTGAACTGGCAACATCAGTTTTATTTCTTTCAGGAATTCAACATTTTGCTGAATCACCTGAAGGTATGCAGCATGTTCCTGCCAACATTCAGCAATTCTTAAAAGATCTTCCCACTTCATGGGATGATGTAAAATTCATTGATGGCTTTCCCGGAAAGTATGTGGTGATTGCACGGAAACATCAGAACAAATGGTATATCGCAGGCATCAATGGCCAGCAATCTGCGCAAACGATTGAGCTTGATCCTTCAGTATTTAAAAAGCAAAAAGCGAGTATCATTACTGAAGGAGAAACCTCCTTATCGTTCACACAAAAAGCATTCAATGCAAAGAAAAAACAAACGGTGGTAATGAAGGAGGCAGGTGGTTTTGTTGTGGTGCTGGAGTAAGCGGACGAAATAGTTATTTATGCCATCAACTTGCTAAAATATTACAGCAGAATGCAAATAAAACTAAAAGCAGTTTAGCCAACGATTAGCTACATTTATGCACTAAAATTAACCCTGCAACGATTGATCACTTCACTTTCAGGGTTCACTTTAATTATAGTTTCAAGTATGTTTCAACTAACAGGCAAAACAGCAATTATAACCGGTGGCGGCAGTGGTATTGGTCGTGCCATCTCCTCCATGTTTGCCAAACAAGGTGCTGTTGTTTTTATTTTCGATGTAGATGAAAAAGGTGCTGCTGCAACCGTAACCGAAATTGAAGAAAAGGGGGGCAAGGCACAAGCGGTGATCCTGAACATTACCGATCAGCAGGCCATTAAAAAAGCGGTGCAAAAGATCGTTGATCAACATCAGCGTATTGATATTCTCGTGAACAATGCAGGAGTTGCCCATGTGGGCACTGCCGATTCAACAACTGAAGAGGATTTTACACGTCTCTTTAATATCAATGTAAAGGGAGTGTACAATTGTTTACACGAGATCATTCCGTTTATGAAAGCGCAACAGAAAGGTGTGGTGCTGAATATGTGTTCTATTGCCGCATCTGTTGGTATTACCGATCGTTTTGCCTACAGCATGACCAAAGGTGCTGTATTGGGAATGACACTTTCATCTGCCCGTGATTATCTTGCTTACAATATCCGTGTGAATTGTATTTCGCCTGCACGTGTATTTACACCGTTTGTAGAAGGATTCATTGCAAAAAATTATCCCGGTAAAGAAGAAGAAATATTTGACAAGTTATCGAAGAGTCAACCAATAGGTCGTATGGGCACAACAGATGAAGTGGCACACTTAGCACTTTATCTCTGCAGTGATGAAGCAGGATTTGTTACCGGTTGCGATTACCCGTTGGATGGCGGCTTCGTTAAATTGAATAATTAGGAATTTATCCTTTGTGTACTTAGTTAAATACGCTGTGAACTTTGTGGTGGTGTTTGTCACACAAAGTTCACAGAGAGGCACGCAAAGAACGCAAAGCATACAACACTTAAACACATAAACTGAATAGAGATGAAACTGATCCGCTTTGGTGAAGCAGGTAAAGAGAAACCCGGTGTAATGTTAAGCACCATTTGTTACGATGTATCTGCGCATATTAACGATTACGACGAAGATTTTTTTACCAATGATGGTTTAAAGAAATTAGAACAGCTTGTTGCAACAACTAAACTACCTGTGGTAAATGTTGAGCGTTATGGTTGCCCTGTAAAACGTCCGTCGAAAATTGTTTGTATTGGTTTAAACTATAGCGATCATGCAGAAGAAACTGGAGCTACACCGCCACCGGAGCCGGTGATTTTCTTTAAAGCAACAACAGCCATCATTGGTCCCAACGACGAAGTGATGATTCCACGTTATTCTCTGAAAACAGATTGGGAAGTGGAGCTGGCTGTAGTGATCGGTAAGAAAGCTTCTTACGTTGAAGAAGCCGAAGCAATGGATTATGTTGCGGGCTATTGTTTGCACAACGATATCAGCGAACGTGAATTTCAATTAGAACGTAGCGGCACATGGGATAAGGGAAAAGGTTGCGATACGTTTGCACCAATAGGCCCATGGCTTGTTACAAAAGATGAAGTGGCCGATGTGCATTCACTCCGCTTATGGTTAACATTAAACGGAGAAAAAATGCAGGATGGATCCACATCAAATCTCATTTTCAATGTTCCTTTTCTTGTTTCTTATGTGAGCAATTTCATGACCTTGTTACCCGGCGATATTATTTCTACGGGCACACCTGCGGGTGTTGGCCTGGGAATGAATCCGCAGGTCTACCTAAAGCCGGGAGATGTAATGGAACTCGGTATTGATGGACTTGGCACATCAAAACAAACTGTAGTTGATTTTAAGAAATAAATTAAATCCGCCCGATGAAAGCATCGGGCGGGTTTAGTTCTACACAAACATTCTTACCAAATATTAACGATTGCCCAATGACTGATCAAAAGAATAAGCCGTATCTCTTTGCGTTTGCATTAGTAACAAGTTTGTTTTTCCTCTGGGGATTTGTACATAATCTCGATCCAATTCTCATTCCACATTTAAAGAAGTCATTCACATTAACTACCACACAATCAACGTTGATCGACTTCGCAGTATATGTTGCCTATTTCGTTATGGCGCTTCCTGCAGGTTTTATCATGAAAAAATTCGGATACAAGATCGGCATCATCTCCGGACTTCTTTTATTTGCACTCGGGTCGTTCATGTTTTTACCCGCAGCCGACTATCAATCGTATAATTATTTCCTTATAGCTTTATTTATTATTGCATGTGGCCTAACTATTCTTGAAACAGCAGCTAATCCGTATGCCGCTGTATTAGGCGATCCGGCAACTTCAACACAACGACTCAACTTTGCACAATCTTTTAACGGGCTTGCTGCTGCTTTAGCTCCGGTTATTGGCGCAAGAATCATTTTAACTAAAGGACATACTGATGCGGAGTTAAGCGCTATGACCGACACAGCAAGAAAGCTGGCACTGGCATCAGAGGCAGCATCAGTTAAAATGCCTTACATGATCCTTGGTATTGTGCTGGTTGTTGTAGCGATTTTGTTTGCAATTACGCATTTGCCAAAACTAAATACAGATCCGGCTCACACGCCCAGTAAAAATATTTTTCATGCTTTTAAACACAAGCATTTAACGTGGGCAGTAATTGCTCAGTTCTTTTACGTAGGCGCACAGGTTTGCGTGTTTAGTTTATTTATTCTCTATGCAGAAAAATCGGCCTTGCTTCCACAAGTAACAGCAGCAGATTATTTAGGTGCATGTGGCATTGCATTTCTGATTGGACGTTTTCTCGGCACATTCCTGATGCGATTTATTTCGCCGGAACGATTACTCGCCTTATATGCAGCAGCGTGCATTCTGCTTTCCGCCGTTGCTATTTTTGCCACAGGAATCATCACCGTCTATGCTGTAATCGGCATTTGTTTTTTTATGTCAATTATGTTCCCTACTATCTTTTCACTTGGAATTAAAGATTTAAAAGGCGATACAGAATATGGCAGCAGCTTAATTATCATGTCTATTGTTGGTGGCGCTATCCTTCCACGTTTTTTTGGGATGATTGCCGACTCTACAGGTAACATTCAATATGGATACGTCGTTCCTTTAGTTTGCTTTGTTGTAATTCTGTTGTTCGGATGGAGTGGTTATAAAGTTGTGAACAATGAAAAAACTGTTGCCGCATGAAACGTTATTGCCTTGCTGTTGATTTAAAGAACGATCCAAAACTCATTGCTGAATATGAACAATACCATGAATACATATGGCCCGAGATAGAAGCGTCTATCAAAGGTGCAGGCATAGTAGGTATGGAGATTTACCGCATCGAAAATCGTTTGTTCATGATCATGGAAACAAATGATACCTTCAGCTTCCAATCAAAAGCAGCAGCCGATATAGCAAATGATAAAGTGCAGGAGTGGGAAAACCTGATGTGGAATTACCAACAGGCTTTACCTACAGCGAAAAAAGGTGAAAAGTGGTTGCTGATGAAAAAAATATTTGATTTAAAATAGTATAATGAAGATCATAGATGCTCATCAACATTTCTGGAAGTACGATTCTGTAAACTATAGCTGGATCAACGACGATATGCAGGTCATACGCAGAGATTTTTTGCCTGCAGACCTTGCAGTTGAATTAAGCGAAAACAAAGTGCAGGGTTGTATTGCGGTACAGGCGGATCAAACGGAAGACGAAACCGACGGCTTAATCATATTCGCAGCAAAGAATGATTTTATTGAGGGAATTGTGGGATGGGTGGATTTGCGCAGCGATAAAATAGAAGAGCGTTTGCAACATTACAGGCACTTCCCAAAAATGAAAGGATTTCGTCACGTATTGCAGGGCGAAGAACCTTCTTTCATGTTGCAAAAAGATTTTTTGAATGGCATCAGCAAACTTGATAAATATGGTTTTGCTTATGATATTCTTATTTTTCCCCATCATCTTGAAGCTGCGTTACAACTGGTACAACAATTTCCTCTTCAACGTTTTGTTGTTGATCATGTTGCCAAGCCCAACATTAAAGATGGTGCTATGGATGAATGGAGAGCAGGAATAGAAAAGCTGGCTAAGCATCCGTATGTATTTTGCAAAATAAGCGGCATGGTAACAGAAGCCGATTGGAACAACTGGACTGCTGATCAATTGAAACCTTGTCTTGATGTGGTGGTAGAAAATTTCGGAATTGATCGCATCATGTTTGGTAGCGATTGGCCGGTTTGCTTAATTGCTTCATCCTATAGCAAATGGCTTCAAACAGTTCAGGATTATTTTGAATCATACAGCGAAGAAGACCAGGAAAAAGTTTTTAGTGGCAACGCTATAAGGTTTTACAATCTACAAATAAAACTTGGTGCTTATTTGTAAAATCTGTTTTGTGTTCTTTGTGATAAAAACATAGGGCGGCGGGCATAAAGAAAACACAGCACGAAGTACACAACTAAACTCATTACTCATAACATTCAACTCATAACTTACGCATATGAATCTCCAGTTAGCAGATAAGATAGTGATTGTAACAGGCGGTGCAAAAGGCATCGGCAAAGGCATTGTAGATGTATTGGCAAAAGAAGGTGCTATACCTATTATTGTTGGCCGTAGTGAAGCAGACAATCAACTAGCAGTAAAAGAAGTAGAAGCTGCAGGTGGTAAAGCATGGCAGGTGGTTGCGGAATTATCGCAACCCGAAGAATGTGAAAAGGCGGTAAAAGCAGTGATCGAAAAATTCAACCGTATCGATGGACTCATTAATAATGCCGGCGTAAATGACGGTGTTGGTTTAGAAAGCGGCGATTACAAACGTTTCATGGAAAGTTTGCACAAGAATGTTGTGCATTATTATTTGATGGCGCATTTTGCATTGCCTGAGCTGAAGAAATCAAAAGGCAGCATCGTTAATATCACTTCTAAAACTGCGGAAACAGGACAAGGCAACACTTCTGCATACGCTGCTGCAAATGGCGGACGGAATGCATTAACAAGAGAGTGGGCTGTAGAGTTAGCAAAATATTCTATTCGTGTGAATGCTTTGGTAGTAGCCGAATGTTATACGCCGTTGTATGATAAATGGATCAAAACATTACCAAACCCTGAAGAGAAATTAAAAGAGATCACCTCAAAAATTCCGTTCGAACAACGCTTTACCACCGCTGAGGAAATAGCGAACATGACCGTGTTTTTATTATCGCCTGTTTCAAGTCACACCACGGGTCAGTTAATTTATGTTGATGGTGGTTATGTGCATCTGGACAGGGCAATGGCGAATGCGTGATAAATAAACATTATCACTAAGACGGTAAGGCACAAAGCAACACAAAGAAGAATAAAGTCTATTTTATCTGTTGAAAACAATTGCAACTGAAACACCGTATTGGTTTTCTTAGTGCTGCTTTCTGACTTTGTGCCTTCGTGGCAAATTTGCTTTCTGTATTCATTTCAACCCTAAATAATAAAAAATGAAACTGTTTCGATTGCTTCTTACCGGCTGTGCATTGCTGAGCATAGCCCATAGTTCTATTGCTCAAACGTATACGCCTTCTGCTGCAAATCTTGCAGCAAGGGAAGAATTCCAAAACGATAAGTTTGGTATGTTCATTCATTGGGGAGCATCAAGCGTGCTTGGTCATGGCGAATGGGTGATGAACCAACGTAACATACAGGTAAAGGAATACCACCGTCTCATCAACATTTTTAATCCGCAGAACTTTGATGCAGCCAAATGGGTGGCCACTGCAAAAGCTGCTGGAATGAAATACATCACGTTCATCACACGTCATCACGATGGATTCAGTAACTGGGATACGAAGCAAAGCGATTGGAAGATCACCAAAACGCCTTACGGAAAAGATGCGTTAAAACAACTGGCGGAAGAATGTCACAAACAAGGCATGAAACTCTATTGCTATTATTCGCTGCTTGATTGGTATCGCAGCGATTATCAATACGAAACAGGTAAAACAGGAAAGGGTACCGGCCGCAAACAAAAAAGCGAGTGGGAAAGTTATATCCGCTTTATGAAAGCGCAATTGACCGAACTTCTCACCAACTATGGTGAAATTTCCGGCATCTGGTTCGACGGCCATTGGGATCAATTGGATAATGATGTTGACAAAACACTCAAATCAAAAGTGAACTGGCATTACGATGAAATTTACGAACTCATTCATCGCTTGCAACCACAATGTCTTATCAGTAATAACCATCACCTATTACCAATTCCCGGCGAAGATTTCCAGGCGTTTGAAAAAGATCTGCCCGGTCATAACACTACAGGTTTTGGCGGACAATCTGTTTCGCAACTTCCATTAGAAACTTGCGAAACCATGAACGACAGCTGGGGCTTTAATATTACCGATCGTAACTATAAAACCTCGAAGAATTTAATACAGTATATGGTAAAAGCAGCTTGTTATAATGCTAATTTTTTATTGAATGTTGGCCCTATGCCTGACGGCACCATTCAACCGGAGTTTACCGATACACTTGCAATCATGGGTAGATGGCTGCAGCGATATGGTGCCACCGTGTATGGTACTAGAGGTGCGGTAAAAATTCCACAAAGTTGGGGAGGGTTTACACGAAAGGATAATAAACTCTACCTGCACCTGCTTCAAAAACCGGAAGGCGATTTTCTTTTTGTGCCGGAGCTAAAACAAAAGTTGAAAAAAGCGGTAACGTTTGATAATAAGACAGAAGTAAAATTCAAACAACAACCTGAAGGAACATTTATTTATCTCAATAATATAGCCTGGAACGAAATTGATACAATTATAGAAATAGAATTGAAATAGAAACCTGATCAATCTTCTTGTCCTGAACAGCATTTGTAAAGCTTTTGTGAAAAAGCATTTTACAAATGCTGTTCTGTTTTTAACATGCGTTTCATGCTATGGAAATGCGGAACAACCGCATCTATTCCCCAAATAAAAACATGAAGAAGACCAGCATCCTGCTGCTTTTTTTGTTGTTGTTGGCGACGACTATTTATTACTTCTACAAAATGTTTTATAAAAGAGCGTCTCCTGTTAACATCAATAAAGAACTTAATAAAGAGAAACCGGAAAACAGTGCTATAAAAGCATTGCATGCAAAAGCCATCACCGCAAAAACCTTTGTCAACACAAACAAGTATAACCAGCAGTTTTGTTTTTTGGTTGATATGAAACTACGATCGGGGGCCGAGCGTTTTTTTGTATACGATCTTAAAGCAGATTCTGTTATTACAACGGGAGTTGTTACACATGGCCGTTGCAATGAAAACTGGCTGGTGGGTCGCAGGTATGGAAACGAACCCGGCTGTGGCTGCACATCATTGGGAAAATATAAAATAGGGCAGGCTTACAACGGTCGTTTCGGCCTGGCATATAAACTGCACGGCCTTGATCCATCGAACAGCAATGCATTTAAACGGTATGTGGTCTTACACGGTCATGAATGCGTGCCGGAAAAAGAAGTTTGGTCGGAAATTTGCCAGAGTGATGGTTGTCCAACTGTCTCAACAACATTTTTGCAACAGTTGAAAACAATGATCAATCAGTCAAAATACCCTGTGCTTTTATGGATCTACGAATCACCATAACAGGAAAAAGAAGTCAAGACCGGCATAAATTAAATGCCAACGTTTTCCATACTGTAATTTTGTACAATATGTACAAACAACACTTGTACCTTCTTGTTTCATTATTAATCCTGTTGAGCAGCTGCGCCGTAAACAAAAGCACTGAAGCTGTTCGTTTTCGTGCCCTGCAAAAAGGACGAATGAAAGACGACAGCAGTTTTGTTTATTCGTTGCCCTATGCCAAAGGCGATCATCATTTTCTTGTGCAGGGTTATTTCAGCAGGTTCACACATCGCAACCGGGCAGCACTCGATTTTAAAATGAAAGTTGGAACACCCATTTATGCAGCAAGAGGTGGTGTGGTGGCTCGTGTAAAAGAAGATGGACATAGAGGTGGGCTTAAAGGAAAGTACCGGCAATACGGCAATAATATCATCATTAACCACGAGGATGGAACAAGAGCGGGTTATTGGCATTTGCAACATGATGGTGTCCTGGTAAATGTAGGCGACACAGTTCATCAAGGTCAGCACATTGGCTACAGCGGCAACACGGGATATACAGCTTTTCCGCATTTGCATTTTATTGTCTGGAAATCGGAAACGGGTAACTGGCGGCAAATCGGTACACGTTTTCAAACCCGAAAAGGACCCAGGTATCTCCGGCCTTTTAAAAAGTATGATCGCACAGAGTAGAGGCGTATTCATTTCATAAAAAATCATTTCCCTTATTTTCGTGGCATGACTACCGAACGCAGAGAACGTTTATTATCCGTGTTACGTAAACGCCAGCCCGATTTAACAGTGGTGCTGGAAAATGTTTTTGATCCTCATAATATTTCTGCAGTGATGCGTACCTGCGATGCTGTTGGTATCCAGGAAATTTATGTGTTGACGAATAAAATTCCCCGCCATAAAAAATGGGGAGCAAGAAGTTCATCGAGTGCGGCGAAGTGGTTAACAGTTCACCAATTTGAAAGCGCCGATGAATGTTTTGCAGCTTTGCGTAAGAAGTATAAAAAAATCTATACGACACATCTCAGCAGCGACGCAGTGAGCCTGCACCAAATTGATTTCACCGAAAGTGTGGCGCTGGTATTTGGCAATGAGCATGCTGGCGTAAGCGAAGAAATTATTGCCATGGCCGATGGAAATTTTATTATTCCGCAGATGGGCATTATTCAATCGCTCAATATTTCTGTAGCCTGTGCCGTAAGTATTTATGAAGCTATGCGGCAAAAGAAAAATGCAGGCCATTACGACAAGCAACGATTGGATGATGGCACCTTCAATACACTATTGGATGAATGGGGATTTCGAGCCGATGACCTGGATGCCATAAACAAAGAAGAATTGTAACTTTAAGATATGAAGCGATTGTTGTTTATATCCGTCCTCTTCTTCACTATAAGTGTCGCTGATGCACAACCCATCAAACGATGGAAGATGGATGATCTGTTGCAATATGCCGATACAAATGATTCAATATTGGTCATTAACTTCTGGGCTACTTTCTGCGGGCCCTGCATTGCCGAGATTCCATATTTTCATAGTATCACCAACAAGTATAAAAAGCAAAATGTAAAATTGTTATTGGTGAGTCTTGATTTTAAAGAATATTATCCCAAACGTATCCGTGATTTTGCCAACAAAAGAAAATACACTGCCGAGATCGTTTGGCTTGATGAAGAAAAGCCCGATGATTTTTGTCCACGTATAGATCCTAAATGGACAGGCTCGATGCCGGCTACCTTATTCATCAATAAAAAAACAGGTTATCGAAAATTCGTGGAAGCGGAGATGAAGCCGGAAGATTTAGAGAAAGAAATCAAATTATTATTAGGACAAGTTGATCCATAAAACAAAACCCCGCCTGGTGCGGGGTTTTGTTTTTATTAAAATTGGTAGGTGATTAAGATCTTCGTTTTATACCGCAGCCCATTGCCTTTGATGTTTTCATGCTTACATCTTTTCCGCTTACTATTTCATCAATCGCAACTTTTAAATGGTCACGTGTACTTTCTGAAGGCGTTTTAGGATTATCAGTTATTGCTCCATGATAAACCAGTTTCATATCCTTGTCAAACAAATAGCACTCCGGCGTAACACGTGCACCAAACGCATCGGCCATAGCACTGTTATCATCCATCACGTAAGGATATTTATAACCCTGTGCCTTTGCATATTCTTTCATACGTTCCTGCGAATCATCGCTGCCACGTGATGTTTCATTTGAGTTGAGTACGATGACACCCACATCTTTGCTGAGTGCATATCCATATCCTTCGGCAGCAACCTGTTGATTTTTTACTACCCATGGACACGTGTTGCAACTAAATACTACCAGCAGTCCGTTTTTCTTTTTCACATCACTGAATGAATATTCCTTGCCGGAAATATCTTTCATTTTCTTGGTTGAATTTGGAATGCTGCTGCCGATGGTTAATTCTTCAGGCAATGCACTAAATGCAAACAGTGCCAGTAAAACAGCACATGAAAAAAGGATCTTTTTCATTTGTGTATTTTTTAAGTGTGTTTCTTAAAGTTACGAAGCTTCTTTTTGTTTTTCTGCACCGCTCATCTCTTCATTCAGCCTTTTATCGCTCTGCCGTTTCAGAAGTTTAATGCTCAGGTTTAATTCGAAACCAATTAATAAAACAAGTGAGATGAAATTGACAAAGATCATCAGGATCAGGATGGTACCAATTGATCCGTAGATAGTGTAGGTAGCGAAATTATTTATCCAATAGGAAAAGAGGAAGGTAAACAGTATGATGAGGCCACTTGCAACAATTGAGCCCGGGGAAATCAATTTCCATTTTTTCTCCACAGAAGGAGCGTGGCGATAAATGAACGCAATGGAATAAAAAAACAATCCTACAATTACCACCCACCGCACAATAATGATCAGCCATTTGATAAACACGCTGTCGATCTTCAATAACAGCAAGAGCCAATTGAATAACGCACCTTGTGTAATAAGCAGCAGTATACTCGAAATAAAAATAAGTATGATAACAAAGGTTAATCGGATCGCTTTCCAGCGATAGGCAAAAATATTTTTTATTTCTGTTTCACGAATCGACTGATTGAAACTATGAATGATCCCTAACACAGCATTTGAAGAAAAGTACAATGAGGTAATAAAACCTATTGATAACAAACTGTTCTTTGGACGTTTAAAAAAATCGGCGAGAAAATTTTCCACCGCATCACGTGTGGCTTCATTTGGCGTAATCTCTCTTACAAATGAATTTACTTCATTGTAAAACTGGTCGGCCACAGGAAACAAGGGCACCAACGAAAATAAAAAGATGCAGGCCGGTGGCAATGCCATAATAAAATTAAAAGAGATGGCTGCTGCACGTTGCGTTAAACTTCCTTTTTGAATTTGCTGAATAAAAAACCGACTGACTTCATACAAAGAGATTCCCTCAAATCCGTAGGGGCGAAATCGTTTACTGAAACGGATGATCGTCCGCACAAGAGGTAACCTGTAAATGAATTCTTCGATCGTCATGTAAATCGAAAATACTTTATTTATTGTTTACCGGATGTTTAAACTATCGAGCCATTGCTGATACACTTTGGCATTTTTGAAATGATCGGTTTCATTTGATGCAAATGCGTGATAGCCGTTACCGTTAGGTTTTGCACAAAAGAAAAGGTAATCGGTTTTAGCTGCATTCAATACTGCATCAATGGTTTTTTCGGATGGCGTACAAATAGGACCGGGGGGTAAACCTTTGTTCCGGTAGGTATTGTAAGGCGATGAAGCCGTTGAATTGATATGACCAAACAATACCCTTTTGATTGTAAAATCACCAACAGCAAACTTCACTGTGGGATCAGCACCAAGATTCATTCCCTTGTTTAAACGGTTAAGATAAACGCTGGCAATAGTTGGCTTTTCATCGTTACGCAATGTTTCTTCTTCAACAATAGAAGCTAACGCATGTACCTGCGCAGGAGCTAAACCTAATGCAGTTGCTTTTTGTTTTCGTTCGGCTGTCCAGAATTTCGTGCGTTGCTCATCCAGCTTTCGAAAAATGCGCTGCGGACCCGAGTTCCAAAGAAGTGAATAAGTATTTGGAAAGACGGCCGTCATAACGGTATTTGTATCCAGGTTATATTTTCTCAACGAATCGTTATTGATGAGGTAACTCATCATCATTGCTGAATCTGTTTCGAATTTACGACCGATGAGAGCGGCGAGGTCGTAACGGGTACGCAACTTAGTGATCACAAGATTCACCGGCGTTTGTGACCCATTGCGCAGCTTACGTGCAAGCGTAAACAAGCTGCTGCCTTTTTCAATTTCATATTTACCAGGGCGAAGCCGTTCCCAAACATTTAAACGACGAGCCACCATTTCAAACAAACCAGGATTCTTTAAAAAGCCTGAATCGTTTAAAGATTGCATTACTGCTTTTTGATTGGCATTGCCAGTATAGATATAGAGATATTTTTTCGATTCTTTAAACGTGGTGGCGCTGCCAAAGAATCTCCAGGCAAAAAATAATGCAAAAAGACAAAGAATAAGAAAACTGTAACCGAGGATTTTTTTCATTTGAGAGAGGATGGTTTATTCGAAAGAATTGGTATTAGTGAAATTATTGTGCCAATACAACCGGGCTCGACTTTATTCTGTTGTTGAAGTGACGAGACGCTTTTGGTCTCGATGCCGAATGTAAACTTCGGCATGCGACGCCAATGCAGCCGATGATTGTGCAACTGTTGATTTCAAAATAAAACAAAAACCCCGACGCATGGCCGGGGTTTGAGAAAATATTTTTAGCTGATTACTTTGCAGGAGCTGGAGCTGGTACTTGCTGCGGCGTATTTTGCGCAGGAGCAGTTTGTACCGGCTGGTTGGTTGCTTTTTCAAGATTACCCGATCCGTTAGAGCCGGCAGTATCTGAAATAAACAAAGATGAAACCAGGCAAAGAATACCAATGATGGCTGCAAACAACCAGGTACCTTTTTCCAATACATCTGTTGTTTGTTTAACGCCCATGAACTGATTGCTGAAACCTGCAACAGAGCCGCTTAAACCACCACCTTTCGGGTTTTGAACCAACACTACAAATCCTAATAAAGCACTGGCCAAAACTACCAGTATGATAAATAACCAAATCATTGTTTATTGTTTTAATTCATCAATTCGGGAGGCAAAATAAACGCTTTTTTCGGGATGCAGCAAACTTAATTTGCGGTACAAATCAAGGGCTTGTGCTTTTTTTCCCTGTTTTACCAGCACTTCGGCCATGGTTTCAGTAACCACCTCGGTTTGCTGGTTGCTTTCTATCGCTATGGATTGCACTTCTTTTTCTTCGATAGCGCCTAATTCTTTCTGTTCTTCCACGTATATCTTTTTCATGGAACGAAGCCATTGGGTAAAGCTTTTGACCTGCTGACCTAGTTGATCGTTACCAAGCTTTTCTTCACGGAGCTTGATACCCTGGGAAGCGAAATAATCGACTGTATGGAACGGCTCAAACGTAAAAACCGGCTTCTCTTCAACCGCTACCGGCTTCACTTCCGCCTGCACTGGTTTTTCTGCATTCATTAATTCCTCTTTTGCAAAATCTGAACCAATGGTTGCTTCGGCTGCAAGCTCGGCATCGGCATTGGTCATGAAATCTGCTACTTCACGTTGGGCATCTGCCTCGATCATAGCCTCCGCCTGCGATTCCAGTTCTGCATCTTTCAACAACTGATCCGCTTCTTTATCCGCTTCGGCCTGTAAAACATATTCAGCATCAAGTTCAGTATCGGTAAGAATATTAGCCTCCTGCACATCACGAATATCTTCAACTTCAACAGTTGCTTCTGCATCAAGTGACGCATCGCTTTCATCCATTTCGGCAAATGTTTGTGTGGGCAGAACTGTTTCAACATTTTTTGATTCAACATCACCGAATTTGTTCAACTGTACAGTTGCCCATAAAGGTTCATTGAAATAGATCATTGCTTTCTGCAGCTGCATATCGGCAGTTACAGCTCCTGTTTGTTTTTGCTTTGCGGCGAGCAGCAGATGTGCAGTTCCAAACCATGGGTATTGATAAGCCATCATTTCCAGATCGGCAACAGTTGTTTCTTGCAGCAATGAAGGTTGCTGCAGCAATCGATTCAAAACATCTGCATTTATCATTGGGGCAAGGTAATAGAAAAAGTTACCAGTTGGAGAAAATGCGGTTAAAAATTTCGTCGGTCATATTCTGTACAATCAGGTCAGTGAGTTCAGCTTCAGCTACAGAAAGTGATTTTGATGCAGAGAAATCGAAGTTGCGTGTAAGATCAGCTTCAAAATCTTTCTTTGAATCTAACCTGTTTTTAAAAATAAGATGAACAGTTACATTCAAACGGTTTGTTGCAGCCTGCTGATTAGATATACCGGAAGTTGTGACATAGTAATCGGTGATCTGTCCGCTGATATCATAATGCGCATCATCGCTGTTTGTTTGCGATAAACGTGTTTGATTCACTATCTTCTGACGAAGCTTATCTGTTAAACGCTGACTCAACTGCGGGTTTACAATTCTTGCACGGTTCTCAATGTAATTCACCTTAACCGTTTTTACTTCGGCAGGAATAGAAACATCTTTGAAGGAATAACATGCGGAGAGAGTCAATAGCCAATAGCCAATAGTCAATAGCCAAAAGCTTTTCACTACCAACTTACTACTAACCACTACCGGCTTCTTATCAAAGTTCTTCAATATCATACTCCTTCAGTTTTCTATATAATGTACGTTCGCTGATGCCGAGATCAAGTGCTGCATCTCTGCGTTTGCTCTTATGTTTCTTCAGTGCTTTAATGATCAGTTCTTTTTCTTTGTCCATGATGTTGAGACTTTCTTCCACTTCAACATGATCATGAATATCACCATTGTTTCCAATGATCATCGGTTGATTTGGTTGCACTGTATTCAACACAGGCTGTGTTGCCTCCAATGTTTTATGTTCATTTAGCATGGCATCATTAAAGAAGTTGCCCGGCATTTGCACCGAACCTCCGCCATGTTGCAATACTTCTAAAAACATTTTCTTCAGCTCGGTTACATCACGCTTCATATCAAAAAAGAGCTTGTACAGAATTTCACGCTCATTGGCAAACTCAGTACCACTGCCTGCAGCAGCCGGCTGATGTGCTAATACCGGTAAACGGTTAAAACTCCGTTCAGGTAAAAAAGGAGCAAGGTCTTTTCCGGTTACAATTTTATTGGTTGAAAGAACTGATATCTGTTCTGCAATATTCTTCAATTCCCGCACATTACCGGGAAAGGGATAACTGATTAACAGATTTTTTGCATCATCTTCCAACTGCACAGGTGTTGTTTTATAACGCTCAGCAAAATCAACTGAGAATTTACGGAATAAGAGAGGTATATCTTCTTTACGGTCACGTAAAGAAGGCACACGAATAGGAACTGTATTTAAACGGTAATACAGATCTTCCCTGAATTTATTTGTTTGTGTGAATTCAAATAATTCTTTATTCGTAGCTGCAATTACACGCACATCCGTCTTTTGCACTTTTGATGAACCTACACGAATAAATTCACCTGTTTCCAACACACGAAGCAAACGTGCCTGTGTACCCAATGGCATTTCACCAATTTCATCCAAGAAAATTGTTCCGCCGTTTACTGTTTCAAAATAACCTTTACGTGCATCAACAGCACCCGTGAACGATCCTTTTTCATGACCGAACAATTCCGAATCAATGGTGCCTTCAGGAATTGCTCCACAGTTCACCGCAATGAACGGATTGTGTTTGCGTGCCGACAGAGAATGAATGATCTGTGAAAACACCTCTTTACCAACACCACTTTCACCATTGATCAACACTGTTAAATCCGTACCAGACACCTGTACTGCTACATTCAATGCATGATTGAGAGCAGGAGAGTTGCCAATAATGCCAAACCTGTTTTTTATACTTTGTAGATCCATTGTTATTGATTTGCAATTGTGCCAAGCAAGGTGCCTTTTGTACAATCATTCACCTTTACCATTATATAATCGCCTTTCTGTAACTGGTAGTTTTCTTTCGGGAATACGATCACTTTGTTTTGTGAATTACGACCCATCCAGCTGTTCTCATCTTTTTTACTTTCACCTTCGATCAACACCTGGTATGTTTTACCCACATCTCTTTTATTGCTGTCAAGTGATAAATAATATTGTTTATCTACGATTTCCTGCAAACGTCTTTTCTTCACTTCTTCCGGCACATCATCTTTGTAGCGGCGTGCAGCTAATGTACCCGGACGCTCACTGTAAAAGAACATATAGCCGTAATCGTACTGGCTGTATTCCATGATGCTTAATGTATCCTGGTGTTCTTCTTCCGTTTCAGAACAAAAACCGGTAATGATATCAGAACTGATACCGCAATCAGGAAGAATTTCCCTGATACGGTCAACCTTTTTCATATACCATTCACGGGTGTATGTTCTGTTCATCAACTGTAAGATGCGGGTGTTACCACTTTGCACAGGAAGATGAATATAGTTGCAGATGTTCTCATACTTCGCCATGGTATACAACACCTCATCGGTAATATCTTTTGGATGTGATGTGGAGAAACGCACACGTAAAAGGGGAGATACCAATGCTACTTTTTCCATAAGCATGGCGAATGAAACCGTCTCATTACTTTTTTCATCAACAAAATAATAGCTGTCCACATTCTGGCCGAGTAATGTTACTTCTCTGAAACCACGATCAAACAAATCCTTTGCTTCTGCAACGATCGATTGAGCATCACGGCTACGTTCTCTTCCTCTTGTGAAAGGCACCACGCAGAAACTGCACATATTATTACAACCACGCATAATGGAAATAAATGCGCTCACGCCATTACTTTCCAAACGAACTGGTGAAATATCAGCATAGGTTTCATCACGACTAAGAAGAACGTTCACTGCTTTTTGTCCACCTTCCGCTTCTTCAATTAAACCGGGCAGTGTGCGGTAAGCATCAGGGCCAACCACCATATCAACCAGCTTTTCTTCTTCCAGTAAATTGGCTTTTAAACGTTCGGCCATACAACCCAACACACCCACCAATAAACCGGGTCTGCGTTTCTTCGCTTTGCGGAATTCAGTTAAACGCTTACGTATTGTTTGTTCCGCTTTTTCCCTGATTGAGCAGGTATTCAGCAACACCAGGTCGGCCTCTTCGGTATCACGGGTGGCACCATAACCAGCACCATTGAGAATGCTGGCTACAATTTCGCTATCGCTGAAATTCATCTGGCAGCCATAGCTTTCGATATAAAATTTCTTCTTGTATTGGTTGGGATCGTTCGCAAAAGGAGCATAGGCTTCACCTTGCCTGCTTTCGTCGTGAACTTTGGTATCAGTCATCAAATCCATCATAGTCTTTCGCAAATTGAGCAGGCAAAGTTAGTGAAACAAATCTATTTTGTGACAGATTGACAGCAAGCAGCACCGCTGGTGGAAATTGAAGCTTGCCGTCTAATCTTTGAAAGTACATTTGACCTTAAAATTGAATTCTTTGCAACCCCGGCTTATCCTTCCTTTATTGATTCTCAGCGTTTTTAGTTTCATTCATGTTTCGGCACAGCAAGCAAAGAAAGATGGGGTGATCATTGGAACCGTCATTGACACCAGTAATCAAAAAACGGTGATGGGTGCTACTGTTGCTGCAATTTTCATGGCAGACACCACGAAACAGTCTTTCTTTTTGACCGATAAAAATGGCGGTTTTGCATTAACCAATCTTCCTTTTGGTTATTACCGGGTGCGAATAAGTGCAGTAGGTTACCGGCCGCTAAATATCGACAGCATTCATTTGCGTAACGACAGGGCCGATTTTAATTTGAATGATATACCACTCAGCAATCAATCCGTAGAACTGGCCGAAGTGATCATATTCGTAGAAAAACCTTTGATCGAATCGAAAGATGGCAACATCACGTTCAATGTTGGCGAAAGTGCATTGAGTAATGGAAGCAATGCAACTGAACTGCTGAAACAAACACCGCTGGTGACCACTGATGCCGATGGAAAAATTGCAGTGCGTGGTAAAGAGCCTAAAATATTGATCGATGACAAGCCGGTTGAGTTGAATGCTCAACAATTACAGGACTTACTTGAGAGTATGCCCGGCAGTATGATCGAAAAAATAGAAGTGCTTACTAATCCGCCACCACAATATGCAAATGAGCAAGGTGGGGTGATCAACATTGTTACAAAAAAGGGGAGAGTTGGTTTTGGTGCAAGAGTAAATCTGTATGCAGGATCAAGAGGGCAAACCGGTATAAGCACGAACTTTAATTATCGTAAGCAAGGCTTTGCTGTCAATTTGAATGCAGGAGTAGCGTACAACGAATTTCAATCGGATGGTTATAGCAACCGAACCAATATTTATAAAGATTCAAGCAACCAGCTCAACATCATCAACAGTTCATTCAATAAAAGTATTCGCCCCAATCTGCGGCTGAATGTTGATTATGAAATGGACAAACGAAACAGTTTCAATTTCGTAGCGCAGTATAACCAGGGCAATACAAACAATACCGGGTTCAATCGCTATACCAACATCAATCGCTTTGATGAAATAGCAAGACTAAGTGAGCGAACAGTTGCATCGGAAGGAACGAGTTATAATCCATCCATCAACTTAACTTATTTACACAAAACAAAACGGCCCGGTGAAAGTGTACGTATGATCTATGCATTGAACCTCGGCATAAGTGAAAGCGTACGTAATTTTTTCCAGGAGTTTTTAAATGCTGATAATACACCCTCAGGCGTTGACAGTACGCAACGCCAAACAAATAACAACAGGTCGAATGGTTATAGTGTGAACATTGTTTATAACCGTCCATTCAGCAATAAGAAAACGAGTTTATCAACTGGCGCAGCGTATTATCGGAATAATAGCCATGTTGTACTCACAACTGAGTTCATGAAAAAGCCGGAGAACATTTTCCAGAAAGCTGATCTGTTGAGTAACAACTTTAAGTTTCACCAGGATGTTATTAGCACACGTGTTTCCATTAAGCATATTTTTCTGCCGGGCTTTTCTTTTACTGCAGGTTCTGCATTTGAACAAACAAACTTCCTTTTTGAATTATTCAGAGATAATAAAACAGAGTATAACCGTTACTTCAATGTTCTTCCATTCGCCAATCTTAACCGCAGTTGGAAAGATGGAACCAATCTTACATTTTCTTATCGTCGTACCATGCGCAGGCCGGGCATTGGTGAATTAAACCCGGCCATTGATTATGGTGATCCTTACAATTTGCGTTATGGCAATCCTGATCTGTTGCCTTCACAATCGCATACATTCGATCTTGTAGCAGGTAAAACGAAAAGTAAATACTTCGCCAACATCAGTGTAGGATATAATTTGGTGGAAGATGTTTTCAGCCAGATACGCACTTTGCAAACTGATGGCAAAACAACCATCACCTGGGATAATGTGAGCAACAGGCAGGAGTATGAAGCAAGTACATGGGCTGGCCTTACGATAAGCCGTAAGTTGAGAAGTAATTTCAGTGCGAGTTACACGTACAATCAATACGGCACATTTGATAAAGAAGTGCGCAAATTTCGTGATGGAGGATCATTTACATCAAACTTCAGCACCAATTACAACCCAACAGATCTGTGGACATTTACCGGGGCATTTTCATTTAACCGTTTTGCAAACCCGCAGGGAACTGTACGCAGTAATGTATCAATGAACATGGGTGTGCAATACAAACTCTTTAAAAAGAAAGTGATCATTAGTGTGAATACAACTGATCCGTTCATTCAACAACAGAACAGAGTGTTTACTTATGGACCCAATTTTAATTTAGAAAGTTATAATCGCACACAAACAAGAAACTATCGTGTAACACTCAGTTATAACTTCAATAAAACATCCACTGTTAAACGTAAAACAGTGGATGTGCTGAAGAGCATAAAAAAGTGATCACTTTAATTTTTCTGCCAGGTACATGTACTGCGGATGCAAATGATGTGGAAACAAATTATCCGGCGACTGACTGTCGGGATATAATTTGAAATATTCATCATCGGGCAGCAATACGATCATATTTCCTGTGCGTACATAATGACTACTGGAATAATAATTCGGCGAAACAAAGCCTTGCAATGTTTTTTGAACCGTTCTCGACGTCATTGAACCAAGATATTTCTGATATCTTTTTTGTGCCTTGCTGGGTGGCTTGCTCAATTGGTTGTACATATATTTCAAAGCGAGACTGGTCGGGAATTTCTGTTTCTTAATAATCCCTTCTGCATGTATAAATGGATTGGAAGAATTGAAGTCTGTTAGAGTTTGAATAGAAATAGGAACTTCCGGAACCCAATCGGCAGCATTTACAACATTGTAAGCCCAACCGTTTTGAGTCATTGCTTCATACTCATAAGCAAAATAAAGGTTGCCAGGTTTTGGTCCTGCACTGCAATAAGTTTTAAAACGTATGTCAGCAGGAAGTTTTCCGGTTTTTTGAAGATTGTACAAATAAGCTGTAACAAGATAAGCAATGCCACCGCCCTGGCTATGGCCAACAATGATCATGTTCTTTGTTCCACTTTTATATGTTGAATCAATTTTCGGCATCATATCTCTTGTAATAAAAGCTGTGCTCACCAACCAACCTACATGCACTGCAGCTTTTGGATTTGATGAAAGTTCATAATCAAACACATCACTAGCCGATAACTGCAGCTGTCCTTTTGCAGGAACCATTGCAGCATAAAAATTAGCTAACCAGCTTGTGGCATTGGTGGTAGTACCACGTATACTCAATACAGCTGTCCCTTTACCATCATTCCACAGATCCCATAAATTATCCAGGCCAATAACAGCAGATTGATAGATCATTTTAAATCGTTGTGGCTCCGCTATTTTTTTGTAATACTCTTCAACCGCAGAAGTGCGGGCCGACAATTTCATTAGTTCAATATATTCGGCTTTATCAAAGCCTGGTTTTAATTGAGCGTTAGCTGTTAGCATGACTGAGATGCATACAGCAAACAAAAAAAAATGTTTTACCATAAGTAGTTTTGATTGTAGTGCGATATTGATGATGCAGTTTATTGTTGCAAGCCTAATAAGAATGTTGCATAGAAACCACCGGGATTAATATTGGGGCCGCCGGTTAACTTATTGTTGTTAGATTTCCATTTACTGTCGCCAAGCGGTATGTAATAACCTGCACGAAGTCCAATAACAAATTTTTGCAGCAATCGCTGATCACCAATACCAACTTTGCTGATATGTAATCCAACATGCCCCATAAATTGATTTGATGAAACATGAAATTGATTAGCGTCGCCTCCAAAATAATCCGACACTGAAACGTTGTCAACATCATCGCCGGAAACACGTGCACCAAAGAAAGAATACACAACGCCTGCATAGGGGATGATCTGTGTCTTTTCACTACGTGTTGCAACAAAACCAAGTGAAGTACCAACTTGTGTTGAACGCAACCAGTTACTTTCATCACCAGTCTTTTTGTTGCCGCTAAAAGTTGCAAAATTGAAAAGAGAGGCGAGCCTTGCTTTTGGGAAAATTGTGTAAAAGCCGCCACCACGAGTAAAATAAAAATCACGGAACTGAGGCAATCCTTCGGCAGCAAGAATTTTGTTAAACTCATTTAGCTGGGGTGAATTAAATCCGGCAATTGAATGTATCACCAGTTTCTTTTCGTTTGATTGCGCCGATAAGTTTTGCGTAAACAAAACCAGGCATACAGCAAAGGAGGCGGTTAGTTTTTTCAGGTTCATATTTGTTGGTTTAGTGAATTGCTTATTTCCTCACAAAACGCATCACAGCCACATCATCTATCAGGAAGTTGAGCGTGTTATCATCGCTCAATGCATACTTGTTTACCTTCTGCAACATGTCGGTAAATGTTTTTTCTCCATTGCCGGGGCAAGCCATCATTGTTGCAAGTGGTGGGGCAAACTTGATTGCATTACCATTCATTGTGTATTTGCTGCTGAATCCATTGCAGCTGGTGTTACCGCCGATCATTGATTGACCCAGTTCAAAACGAATAAAAGGTTTCTTTTCAGCGTACAAACCATCAAATGCAATACGGATTCCTGAAATATAATTCAGCTCCCAATTGCCTTCGAGTTTGCTGCTGGTTGCTTCCACTGCGGTAAACTTTGCTACTGCAGTTTGACCATTGAAAAATGTAAGCACATTATTTTCTATTTTCCACCTGTTGGTTTGAGAAATAGCCGGCAAAAAAAGACTTTCCGTTTTATCATCATTCAAACAAGCCATTTTTGTTACAGCCAATGGAGAAAATTTAATCTCGAAATTTCCATTGATCGTGTATGTGCCT
Source organism: Lacibacter sp. (assembly GCF_057361365.1). Classification (NCBI taxonomy): domain Bacteria; kingdom Pseudomonadati; phylum Bacteroidota; class Chitinophagia; order Chitinophagales; family Chitinophagaceae; genus Lacibacter; species Lacibacter sp. The sequence goes on from NZ_JBMQSG010000006.1 coordinate 31,491, forward strand.
GATAAACGATTACAACCGGTGAAGCCAGTCACGGTGTTCACTTGACCGGGTGAAAATGATAAATGAGCAGTCCTTCCATTTTCTGGGCGCACAGGTTTTCCATTTACTTCTGAAAGATACCAGCGATACATATAAAGCAATTCGCTGCCTCCTGTTACTGCTTGTCCTTTATCAGCAACAGCAGTTGAATCTGTTGTTGTTGGCGAACCAGCTGCGGGCTTACTGCTCTTGCAGGAAAATGCCTGTAACAAAAACATAGAAATTGAGAGTGTAAAGAATATCTGTTTCATACCATAAGTTTTGTTCCTGATGATGAAGTAGATTCCATTACATAATGGAAAGGAGCGTACCGCTTAGTTTTTACATTTTGTTAGGATTAACTTCATGCCTTTGTAATCGGGAACCACACCTGCTTTGAATTGTAATTTGCCATCTGCTTCTTCCATTGCAGCATAACCTTCCGTAAGCGAACTATCTTTCCGGAGAAAAGTAATTTCCCGAACAGATTTAACACCTTCCGACATAAATGTATAATCAGCGAGAATAGTGTCCATGTCCATTACACCTTTCAATGTTCCCTTGTTGCGGTCTTTACCGGAAAGCTGGTAAAGCAAATCGCCACTTATCATATCATCAGGGCCAACAACAAGTTCAAGCTGAACAGTATCCTGGTTGGCAATATACTCGTAACAAAAATGGGTAGGGTCATCAGTTGAGGGAGGGAGGACAGTAAGAGTATCTGTTTCAACACTTGCTTTTTCTGTTTCATTGTTACAGGAAAAAATAAAGAAACTCAGAATAAAGATTAAGGCTTTCAATGGTTGCTTTAGTTGTTGCATGGTAGTGTTTTTTTGTTAACACCGTAAATATTACAAATATTCCCGATGATTGTTTACTCTTTTCCTCAATCAGCGAATAAAAAAGTTGCCAGATACAATAATCCCGCCTCTGGGAAGCGGGATTATATTGTTCAGGAAAACAAACAGGAGTGTTTACATTCTTTTTTCTTTTCTGTTTTTTGCTCGGTTTGTTTTTCTGATTTTGTTCCAGTTCTTCTGTTGATGTTGGCAATAGCAACAAATGCAATAAATGCCAGCAACAACGTAATGATAAATGCTCTTTTCATAACCGGAGATTTAGATAGAGAAGTTACAAAATAGGTACCACGATTAAAAGCATTTTTTGCTGAACGGAAAAAACAAAAGATGTGGAAGCAGCGCTGTAATTTTAGAACGATCAATAATAAATACCATGGCCGATAACAACATGAATTTTCATACCCGCAAGTGGGTGAAGCCCGAAGACCTGAACCCTAACAGCACGTTATTTGGAGGAAGGCTGCTGCAATGGATCGATGAGGAAGCAGCACTTTATGCCGTGGTGCAACTTGAAAACCCACACGTGGTCACCAAGTTTATTTCCGAGATCAATTTTATTTCAGCACCGAAACAAGGTGATATCATCGAGATCGGCATTCTTGCCATTCACTTTGGCAATACATCCTTAACCATGCGTTGCGAAGTAAGGAACAAGCTCACTCGTGAGCCCATTCTCAGAATCGAAAAAATCGTGTTTGTAAATGTTGACAGAGAAGGCAGACCAGTGCCTCATGGAAAAACCGAGATCACTTTTGTAAAAGATAGACTCCTGTAAAAACATAAGCAATGAACAATAAACAATTGGAAAAGAACAGATCACTCCTCATTGCCTATTGCAAATTGCCCATTGCCAATTGAAACTATTCCTCATCATCCTCTTCGTAAAAAGCATCCTGGCTGTAGTATAACTTTTCCCATGCAGCCACTGCTTTATCATCGAGGCATTCAACAATATCATGAATGGAGGCTTCTTTCTTTTTCCAGACGATCTCTTCGCCTTCCGTATAAGTGGAGATGCACAGTGCATGATCACTCTTAAAATGTACTTTGATCAACTGCAAGGCATCTGCTTCTTTTTCCTGGATGAGATAATTACACCCGGCTTCCAACAAATCATACGTGTACATACTTCACAAATTTTAAAACTTCAATAATACTTGTCCTGCGAATTGTAATGGGGTAGTAGGAGATGGAATCGGGGGTTGTAGTACCAGGTTAGTGTTGAAACAAATGTAGCATCATTTCGGTGAATTGGGCCGGCCAAAGTCAACCGAAAAGGCTTTTTACAAAAATTTAATAAGGCTGATTGAAAACCAACTGCTTGAGATTAGTCAAGCTCGACAATGGAGATTTTTTTGCCCTCAAAGTTCACCTGTAGGATCTTGACCGAACGTACAGGTTGGCCGTTTTGGATAGCCGGCTCCCAGGGGTATTGGTCTATCCAGGCTTTTAGCTGGTTATAGTCGGGACGAACATTACTATTTGGGCGTGCCTCGTAAGTGCAAACCTTTCCGTCTTTATCAATAAGCAAACTGATGGTGATCTTTCCACCTGCTTTCTTTTGAGTGTATTGATCGAAGAATTTTTCAATATGCGATTCAAGGCTTGGCTTTTTACTTTTCCATTTAGCCGTTTGCTGCACACGAACATAAATATCATCAAATGGATTGGCGCCGAATTGCAGGCAGCTGTCGAGTTTATAAACTTCTTGTTGTTGCTGGGCGTTGGCAGTAATTGCCATGAAGAATAGGATAAAGGATAAGCATGTTTTCATTCAGCAAAGATAAAGCTTATAGCATTAGGGCGGAATTAAGCAATGAACCCACTCACAACTTGAAACCTTGCAATCCCGGTTTTTTATTCGCTTCGCTCATAAGTACGGTTTGCGCAATTCGTTTGGCCCTTGTTTCGGGAGTTTTAGCACTTTCAATCCAATACATAAATTGTTTACGAATAGAAGGACTAAATGACTTGTAATTAGTGAGAGCGGCTTTTTTCCCTTTGAATGCGAGAAGAACATCTTTGGGTAATTCATTGGTGAGAGCTGCATGGTTCGAAGCGTTCAATGTGTTCCAACTTCCATTAAGCTTTGCGGCATTGATCTTTGCAAGACCTGCTTCGGTCATGAGGCCATTTTGTATCAGCTGATCGACCCGCATTTTGTTTACATCGCTCCAGACACTTTTTGGTTTGCGGGGCGTAAACATCAGCATCGAACGTTCATCATCCAGCTTGCGGGGCAAGCTATCGATCCATCCGAAACAAAGTGCCTCTTCCACCATTTCACTGTACGGAAGACGGGGTTTGCTCATTCCAACTTTGTAATAAATAAGCCAGATCCCTTTCGATTTGTCGAAATTCTTTTGCAGCCAGCTACGCCAGACCTTACGGTCTTTGGGATAAAATGAGGGAAGGCTGTCGACAACCCTTGCCATGTGAAGGAATTATTCTTCGTGCTTGCGGTTAAGCATCCAGATGAGGTAAGCGCCGAAGAAAACGAAAATACCCAAGCCACCGAAGATGAGTGCTGTCAACACTTTTTGTGCACCAACAGACAAAACCATTGACAATGCAATTACCAGGTAAACAATATAGATGGTTAGGAGGGTATAAATCTTTTTGTCCATGCTTGCAATATTAGTGATGCGAAATTGAGAAATAATCAGTTACAGGCCAAAAATTATTCACAGGGCTGTGAACAAATAAGGGAATGGGACGGGAGGCCCGTTTCATTATATTTGCCCGTTCCGAAATGGAAATAGATGGGCAGAGTACGGTGCCGGGCTTTGATCGCCATTGAACTGAAGTACAAGAGTGCGACGCCAATGCAGTTGATTTAAAATGCGACTGCCAATAACCTAAAACTGAAAACTATAAACTGATCAATGGCTGAAGAAAAAAAGAACCTGTTCGATTACGATGAAAGCTCGATTAAAACCCTCGACTGGCAGGAGCATATCCGTCTCCGTCCGGGTATGTACATCGGTAAACTGGGCGATGGCAGCAGTGCCGACGATGGCATTTATGTGTTGTTGAAAGAGGTGCTGGACAACTGTATTGATGAACACACGATGGGCTATGGTAAAGCTGTGGATGTAACCATTGAAAAAGGTACCGTAACCATTCGTGACTATGGCAGGGGTATTCCTTTAGGTAAAGTGGTTGATGTGGTGAGCAAGATCAACACAGGTGCCAAGTACGATAGCAAAGTGTTTCAGAAATCAGTTGGTTTGAATGGTGTGGGTACCAAAGCAGTAAATGCATTGAGCCAGTATTTTAAAGTAACGGCTTTTCGTGAAGGCAAACAGAAAACGGCTGAATTCGAAAAAGGTATCTTAATTAAAGAGCATAAGGAAGAAAAAACAACAGAAGGTAATGGTACTGAAGTCTCTTTTGTTCCTGATAACGGTGTTTTCAAAAATTATCATTACATACACGAATACCTCGATAACCAGTTCTGGAATTATTGTTATTTGAATGCGGGATTGGTGATCAATTTCAATGGCAAGAAATATATTTCGAAGAATGGTTTGCTTGATCTGCTGCAACGCAAGACGAATGAAGATGAATTGCGTTATCCCATCATTCATTTAAAAGGCGAGGATATTGAAGTTGCCATTACACACGAAAATCAATACGGCGAAGAATATTATTCATTCGTAAACGGACAGTTTACTACACAGGGTGGTACTCATCTTGCAGCTTTCCGTGAAGGTTATGTAAAAACCATCCGTGATTTTTATAAGAAAGATTATGATGCAGCAGATATACGAGGAAGTATTTGTGCAGCGGTGAGTGTGCGTGTGCAGGAGCCAGTATTTGAAAGTCAGACGAAGACAAAACTCGGTTCGAGTGTAGTATATGAAGGTGGACCAAGCATGAAAAATTTCGTGGGCGATTTTCTTGCACGTGATCTTGACCTGTACCTCCATAAAAACCCATCAGTTGCTGATGCGTTGAAAAAACGGATCGAGCAAAATGAAAAAGAGCGAAAGGAATTAGCAGGTATTAAAAAGCTGGCAAACGAACGGGCCAAGAAAGCCAATCTTCACAATAAGAAACTGAGAGACTGTCGCTTTCATTATAATGATGAAGCAAGTGGCAAAGACAAGGATAAGATTGTTGAGAAGCAAAAAGAAACTACCATCTTCATTACCGAAGGTGATAGTGCGAGTGGAAGTATAACCAAAAGTCGCAATGTAGAAACACAGGCGGTATTCAGTTTGCGTGGTAAGCCACTCAACTGTTATGGGCTAACAAAGAAAGTGGTGTATGAAAATGAAGAGTTTAATCTTTTGCAACATGCATTGAACATTGAAGACAATTATGAAGACCTGCGTTATAACAACATTGTAATTGCTACCGATGCCGATGTTGATGGTATGCATATCCGTTTATTGTTGATGACATTCTTCCTGCAGTTCTTCCCTGACCTGGTGAAGAACGGGCATGTGTTCATTTTAGAAACACCATTATTCCGTGTGCGCAATAAACAGGAAACCATTTATTGTTATGATGAAAGTGAAAAGCAGGCTGCAGTAAGAAAACTCGGCGGTAAGCCAGAGATCACACGCTTTAAAGGTTTGGGCGAGATTAGTCCCGATGAGTTTGGTCGTTTCATTGGGGCCGAAATGCGCAAGCAACCAGTGATGTTATTACCTGAAACGCATATACAGCAAGTGCTGGAATATTATATGGGCAAGAACACCCCCGATCGGCAGGAGTTCATCATTGATAATCTGAAAGTGGAACTGGATAAAGTAGAGGAAGAAGCATAATACAAAGCAGACATGTTTGAATTTCACGCCGACAGAAAACGTTATTTTGATATACAGGTGCTCAATACTGAAAAGTATGTGTTGCCCTTTATTGAAAAAGTATTTGCCGTTAAGCCGGGCATGCGTGTATTGGAAATTGGTTGTGGTGAAGGTGGAGTGTTGAAAGCATTCATTGACAAGGGTTGTACAGGTGTTGGAATTGAACTGGATGAAAGCAGATTAGTGAATGCAAGAGAATGGATGAAAGATGAACTGCAGCAAGGCAAAGTAACTTTTCACTCAAAAGATATTTACAAAGCAACGGAAGCAGATTTTGGTGGTGCGTTTGACGTTATTGTTTTGAAAGATGTAATTGAACATATTCATGATCAACCAAAGTTGATTGAATGGATGAAAAGTTTTTTGACAACAAATGGGGTGATATTCTTTGGCTTTCCGCCATGGTACATGCCGTTTGGCGGTCATCAGCAAATCAACAAAGGTAAATGGTTAAGTAAGTTGCCTTATTATCATTTGCTGCCCACACCGGTTTATAAATGGTTATTGAAATCGAATGGCGAGAACTGGGAAGAGATGCTGGAGATAAAAGAAACAGGAATTTCAATTGAACGGTTTGAACGTATCTGTAAAAAGAAAGGTTATAACCTTATCAACAAAACACATTTTTTAATTAACCCGATTTATGAATACAAGTTTGGCTGGAAACCAAAAGAACAGTTTGGCTTTGTGAAAGCTATCCCGTTTGTACGGAACTTTTTCACCACTTGTGTTTATTATTTGATACAGGTAAAACAGAATTAGATTTTATGATACATATTGTTTTTAACGAAGCTGATATTGATGTACTGCAAAAAGCAATTGAGCTCGATGAAACATTGCAGGGTGAAGTATTGCAGGTGGAAGATGATTATGCAGTTGGACCTTTAAAAGATATTTATACCGAAGAAGGAATTGCCGCACGCCGTGCATGGTGGAAAGAAGTACTTGCAGGAACCGATCTTGAAAAGAAAGTAGACGAAGGTGAAGTGGATGATAACAAACTCATCGCTTTCATCATTGAACGTTTGCAAAAAGATGAAGAAGAAAAAGTGTGGATCTGGGCTGCGCAAAATAAACACGACGTAAGTGGTTATTACTGGCTCATTAGTCAGCTGAAAGATTTTCAGGGCCGCATTTATATTTTGTATTTAAACAACCTGCCGTTCATTAATGAAAAAGGGCAGTTGTTTTATCCGGAGTGGATCAGCACAATTCAACCAAAGGAAATGACCAAAGCGAAAAAACTTGCACGCCTGGTTACACCGAGTGAGTTTGAAGTTGACCCTGATGAATGGACGAAACTTTGCAACGAAGAAAAAGGTGTGCGTTTACTCGAAGGCGGTAAAAAGCTTGGACAAAAAGATTATGATTACTATGATGCTGATCTCAAGAATTTTATTTCCGGTGATTGGCAAAAAGCAAACAAGGTCATCAACCAGTTTTTAAGTAAGAACAAACATACAACCGGCGACATGTATTTGCTGTGGCGTTTGAAACAACTCATTGCTACAGATCTGTATGATGTGCAAGGCGAATTGAAGAACATGAAAGATTTTGAGTTGAAGAAAAAATCGGGACAGTTGTTTGAAGCAGCACAGCCGGCTCAGTAATGTTTGTCATTAAGATTGAACATGAAACTTATTTTAAGACTAGAAGAACTTGGTCTACTGCTACTCTGCATTGTGCTTTTGTACATTGTTCATGCAGAGTGGTGGTGGTATTTACTAATGTTTATTGGCCCAGATATAAGTATGGCAGGTTATGCGATAAACAATAAGGTAGGGGCATTTCTTTACAACTTGTTTCATCATAAAGGAATTGCAGCTCTAGTATTACTATCGGGAATTCTTGTGATGAGCGATTATTTGTTTAATGACTACAGATGGCTGTACAATATTGGAGCAGTTCTACTTGGTCATTCCAGTATGGACAGGTTATTTGGTTATGGTTTGAAATATGAAAACGGTTTTAAGTTTACTCATTTAGGTGAAATAGGAAAGAAATAAATTATGAGTGCTGCTAAAAAGAAAGAAAATGTTTTTGACAATGACGGTGGTGTGCAGGGACAGTACAAAAACTGGTTCCTCGATTATGCATCGTATGTAATTCTTGAGCGTGCCGTGCCTGCCATTGAAGATGGATTGAAGCCGGTGCAACGCCGTATCCTTCATGCCATGAAAGAAATGGATGATGGTCGCTTTAATAAAGTGGCGAACATCATCGGACAAGCGATGCAATATCATCCGCATGGCGATGCAAGTATTGGTGATGCATTAGTAAACATGGGACAGAAAGATCTGCTGATTGAAACGCAAGGTAACTGGGGCGATGTACGCACCGGTGATGATGCGGCAGCCGCACGTTACATTGAAGCTCGCTTATCAAAGTTTGCATTAGATGTTGCGTTCAATAATAAAACAACGGAATGGCAATTGAGTTACGATGGTCGCAAGAACGAACCGGTTGTATTGCCAATGAAGTTTCCGTTGTTGCTTGCGCAGGGTGCGGATGGTATTGCGGTAGGTCTTTCAACAAAAATTCTTCCGCATAACTTTTGTGAATTAATTGAAGCTTCAATCAAAGCATTGCGTGGTAAACGTTTTGAACTGTTACCTGATTTCCAAACGGGCGGCATGATCGATGCAGCAAATTACAACGATGGCAAGCGTGGTGGTAAAGTAAGAGTGCGTGCACATATCGAAGAACTTGACAAGAAAACGTTGATCATAAAAGACGTTCCATATGGTGTTACCACTACTGGTTTAATGGAGAGTATTGTAAAGGCAAACGACCAAGGAAAAATTAAAATCAAGAAGGTAACGGATAATACCGCTGCTGAAGTAGAGATACAGGTTGATCTTGCTCCCGGCATTTCACCCGATATTACTATTGATGCATTGTATGCATTTACCGACTGCGAAGTTTCTATTTCGCCCAATGCATGTGTCATTGTCAATGACAAACCGCAATTCTTATCAGCAAGTGATTTGTTGAAATTTTCCGCAGAGCAAACAAAGGAGTTGCTGAAGAAAGAACTGGAGATAAAACTTGGTGAGTTGCAGGAGAAATGGCATTATACTTCATTGGAAAAAATATTCTTTGAAGAACAGATCTACAAAGAGCTGGAGAAGAAACATGAAACATGGGATAAAGTAATTGCAGCTATAGACAAAGCCTTTGTTCCATTTAAGAAACAGTTGAAGCGTGATGTTACAAGAGAAGATATTCTTAAACTGACAGAGAAGCCAGTACGCCGCATCTATCGTTTGGATATTGCTGAGTTGAACGAACAGATCAAAGGATTGGAAGCAGATATCAAACAAGTGAAACACGACCTGGATAATCTTGTTGATTATGCTGTTGCGTATTATGAAAACCTGTTGAAGAAATACGGTAAAGGTCGTGAACGTAAAACAGAGATCAAGCCGTTTGAAGTAATACAGGTAAAACAAGTAGCGATTGCCAACACCAAACTTTACATGAACCGTGAAGATGGTTTTGTTGGTACATCGCTCAAGAAAGATGAGTTTATAACCGATTGTTCTGACTTTGATGATATCATCGTATTTACCAAACGTGGTTTAATGAAGGTGGTGAAGGTGAGCGATAAAGCTTACATCGGTAAAGACATCATTCATGCAGCTGTGTTCCAAAAGAATGATGAACGTACAACGTATAATATGATCTATGCCGATGGAAAAACAGGCATCAGCTACGCCAAACGTTTTAATGTAACGGGTGTTACACGTGATAAGGAATACGATCTTACCAAAGGTGACCCAAAGAGCAAGGTGCATTATTTCACTGTGAATCCAAATGGTGAAGCGGAAGTGGTGAAAATATTACTGAGTCCAAGTGCCAGTGCCCGCATTAAAGAATTTGATTTTTATTTTGAAGAACTTGATATCAAAGGCCGAAGCAGCATGGGTAACCAGGTAACAAAGTATGCGGTGAAGAGTGTGAAGTTTAAAGAAAAGGGCAGAGCAACATTGAGCGGAAAGAAAATGTGGTTTGATGATAAGTTCGGTCGTCTTAACACCGAAGAGAAAGGCGAATACCTTGGTAAGTTTGAACCAGATGATCGTGTACTGGTGATCTATAAAGACGGCAACTACGAAATCACAGACCAGGAGATGACGCAGAAATTTGATCCTGAAAATATCTTACTGATCGAGCTTTTCCGTCCTGATCGCATTATTACAGCGATTTATCTGGATCATGATAAACTTCAGTACAATGTGAAACGTTTCAAAATTGAAACCACAACTTTAAAGAATAAATTCTTCTTCATAAAAGAAGGTGCAAAGAATTATCTTGAAGCGGTTACTACCGATGAAGAACCCGTGTTATCGGTTAAAAGCGGTAAAGGCACGCAGGTACGTAGTGCAAAAATAAAACTGGCGAAGGTGGCAGAGGTAATGGGATGGAAAGCAGTGGGAGCAAAGCTCACCGACTTTAATAAGAGCATTGAAATGGAATGGGTGAAAGAAGACCCGAAAGCACAACCCGAGTTGTTTGGATAAGTAGTGAGTCAAGAATAAAAACTGAACGGCGATTGCTTTGCAATCGCTGTTCGCATTTAAAACAGTTTGTTAAGAACATTGTCCGTTAACAAAAGATTAGAAACTATCATACATCCGTGCAAAATATTTCTTCATCTGAATGAACAAGCAGTTACTAAAAACCCTGCAACCATTTTTATGAGGACTATATACTTAAGCTTACTCGTATTTACTACGGCAGCCATAACAACCAACGCACAAGTGAAACCTGTAATTAAAGCAGGTGTGATGCAATCAACCTGGAAAGGTGAAGCAAGAGAATCGTTCACCCAACTGATCGATAAAACAGATGGCTATATTACCACAAGAAACCGCACAGCGTTTTATGTTGGTGCTGGTGTTGATATTCCGTTAAGTGAAATCGTTTCTATTGAGCCTTCACTTGTTTACAGCCAACGTGGTTACGGTATTAAAGGAAATCTTACCATAAACGATATGAAGATTGATGCATTGGATGCGAGAGCAACTTCACAAATGAATTACATCGATTTACCTGTACTGTTGAAAATAAAGCCAGCTGCAGGTTTACAAATATTTGCTGGTCCGCAGGTATCTTACTTAGTAAAAAATAATTTGAGAGCTGATGTATCTGTACTTGGATTTTCGCTCATCAATAACGAGTGGGATATAACCGAACAATTCAACCGTTGGGATGTGGGTGTGACTGGCGGTATCGGTTATGAATTTGCAAGCGGTATTGGCCTAAGTGCTTCTTACGAAAGAGGATTTCAACGCCTCGACAAGAACCAGAATTTTAAAGCATATAACGAAGGCTATAAGGCAGGCTTAACATTCCGGTTTTAATTAGTCTAAAATATATCAGCTATGAAAACCTTAACCGATGATGCAGTACCCGGCATTATCGGTTTTCTTTGTTTATCAATTATTCTTCACTGTTAACAATTTCACCGTAGTTAATCAGTAACTCTTCGCCTGCCTTTATTTCACGGAGAGTTTCAAAATCTTCTCCGTCATTAATTGAAATGATATTTGGTGAATCATCATGATTTAAAAAGTTGACAATGTCCATCACCTTAAATCCGTAATCAGGAACGTAATAAAAGTCATCATCAAACAAACAATAAGTCTCCACTAATTCTTTGCTGTGTGCAGGCAGTGCATCAATTTCACTACGTTCTATCTTTATCCATTCGCCTATGTTCTTGGAAAACAATCCACGCTGACCTTTGGGAATAGTTCGCAAAGCAAACACACCATTGCCATGAATGGGAGAGGGTTTCATCATCACCCATGTATCATGTTTTAGTTCGTGAAGTAGTTGTTCTTTTGTCATAGTATTTCGTTTATAAAAAATGGCCTGCTGTAACAGCGGCCATCCATTTGTAAAATTATTTTACGTATCGCTTCATTTCCCGTTCAACATCACGACTGCGTATTGTTTCTCGTTTGTCATGCAGTTTCTTTCCTTTACCCAGACCAATTTCCAGTTTGGCTAAATTGTTTTCCGTAAAGAAAATGCGGAGTGGAACAACCGTATAACCTTTTTCTTTCAGCTTGTTTTCCCACTTTTTTATTTCACGTTTGTTCAGCAGCAACTTACGATCATGAACAGCAATATGATTATTGGTTGTGCCAAATTTATATTCGGCAATATGCAGGCCTTTGATCCATAACTCGTGTTTGTGAAAGAAACAATATGAATCGCTGAAGCTTACTTTTCCTTCTCGTATCGATTTTACTTCCGTTCCAACCAATACCATCCCGGCTACTAATTTGTCTTCAAAATAGTATTCGTGAAAGGCTGATCGGTTTTTTAGTTCCATGTTATAATTAATGCTGCGATAGGTATGCCATACTTATTAATTCATCTTATATTTCTGTAAACCGCTGTAAGTATGGCATACCTCAGCAGGCTATAAATAAAAATGCAATCAATAAAAGTTATGAACTTCTATTGATTGCAAATATAGAAGGCTTTTAGTTCTTGAATAACGTGAACAATACACCGAACTTTTGTTTCATCTCTTTGCGGTCGATGATGAGATCAAGAAAACCATGCTCCAACAAGAATTCGCTGCGTTGAAAACCTTCGGGCAAATCTTTCTTAATGGTTTCTTTGATAACACGTGGACCGGCAAAACCGATCAGGGCGCCAGGTTCACCTATATTGAGATCACCCAGCATACCAAAGGAGGCAGTAACACCGCCAAAGGTTGGATCGGTTAACAAAGTAATGTAGGGGAGTTTCGCATCGCTCAATTGTGAAAGCTTACCCGATATTTTCGCTAACTGCATCAGTGAAAAAGCGCTTTCCATCATCCTTGCGCCACCGCTTTTACAAATGAGCAACATTGGTAGTTTATGCTCAATGCAATAATCGGCAGCACGTGCAATTTTTTCACCCATTACACTTCCTAATGATCCGCCAATGAAATCGAAATCCATACAGCAAACGACAACTCCATGTCCTTCAATTTTACCGGAGGCAACACGAATAGAGTCGTGCAGATCAGTTTTCTTCCAGATATCTTCCAAACGTTTCTGGTAAGGTTTCAGATCGGTAAAGCCGAGGTAATCTTTTGAACGGATGTTATCAAACAGTTCATTGTATTCATCACCATCAAATAAAATATCGTAATACTCAGCACTACCTATGCGATGATGATAATTACATTTTGGACATACGTAATTATTCTCCGCCAGCTCAGTTGAAGTGCCAGTATGTTTACATTCAGGGCATTTGGTCCACAAACCTTCCTGAATCTCTTTCTTTTCTGAAGTGGATGTAAGAATTCCTTTCTGTACCCGTTTAAACCACGACGAACGCAATGCATCTTCTTTTGGAAGATCGTCGCCCGTCAGGTTTTTCTCAATATCCTCGTCTTTTTTAGCCATCGTTCTTTGATTTGAAAAGTGGGTAAAAGTAAGCAATTAAGCGTTTCTATTCACACAGTTCAAATCTTCGAAAGCAACCTCCAAACGTTTGATAAATGCTTCCTCGCCTTTACGTAACCAAACACGGGGATCGTAGTATTTTTTATTAGGGCTGTCTGGTCCTTCAGGATTGCCTAACTGACCTTGGAGATAGCCTTCTTTTGCTTTGTAATTTTCGAGAATACCTTCCCAGAATGCCCATTGCAGATCAGTATCAATATTCATTTTAATTGCACCGTAGCTAATAGCTTCACGGATCTGCTGTTGAGGCGAACCACTACCACCATGGAATACGAAGTAAACAGGCTTAGGTCCTGTGCCTAATTTTTTCTCGATATGCACCTGGCTGTTATGCAAGATGATTGGCGTTAATTGCACGTTACCTGATTTATAAACGCCGTGTACATTTCCGAAAGCAGCCGCAACAGTAAACAATTTACCTACTTTGCTCAATTCGGTATAAGCATATTCTACATGCTCGGGTTGGGTATAAAGTTTTGCATTGTCAATATCGCTGTTATCAACACCATCTTCTTCACCACCTGTTACACCCAATTCAATTTCAATACCCATTCCCAATGGAGCCATGCGTTTAAAATATTCAACTGATGTGTGAATGTTTTCTTCAATTGGTTCTTCACTCAAATCAAGCATATGAGAGGAGAAGAGGGGCTGACCTTTTTCTTTTTTGAATTGCTCACCTGCATCGATCAATCCGCTGATCCACGGCAACCATTTCTTTGCAGCATGATCTGTATGTAACACGACAGGAACGCCGTAATGCTTTGCTACATTATGAATATGCAGAGCCCCGGAAATAGCACCGCTGATATTTCCTTGCAACTTATCGTTTGGCATTCCTTTGCCGGCAATGAACTGTGCACCACCATTTGAAAACTGAACGATAACAGGAGAATTTACTTTCGCTGCTGTTTCAAGCGTGGCATTGATTGTATTTGTACCAATTGTATTTACTGCTGGTAATGCAAACTCATTGTCTTTTGCATCTTTTAATAAGGCTTCGAGTTCTTCACCAAAAAGGACGCCGGCTCTGTACTTGCTCATAATTAAATATTAATAGTAGTTGAAAAATACACGGATCAAGATCCGTATTAAGCGCCGCTAAGATACTTAAATACTGGTTAGCAGCTTTTCGTAATGGCAAGTTTTTACAGCTTTACAAACATGCATTAGTAAAAACTGAACACCAAGAGACCCGGCTGCAATTCAATTTGTTTTACTGCTGCTTTTGCAATGGAACTTTCAAGAAATGCTTCTTTCTGTTGTTGTGAGGAATAATAAAAAAAATAGTAACGGATATGATACTGGCTGATTTCTGTCAGTAATTCTTTGTTGTAGTAAGAAGGTTTTGTAATTGTGTAATATGGGCTTTTGGTGAGATAGGCAATCACCATGCATTCATCCACTTTGCTGTTTGATGTAAATGAACCAATAACCTGCTGTTGTTTCATTTGTTCAGCAGTATCAAAAATGCTTTTGTGACTATACACCTGGTCTTTTAATTGATTAATTGGCTCAAGCATAAAACTTCCAAAGAAAAACAGCCACACGATGAGGCGCTGCCAATTTTTGATCTGCACTTGAAGAAACAATTGTTTCATTAACAAAGCTCCAGAAATAAAAAAGATAAATGATGTTGTCCAGATAAATCTTGTTTCAAGGTGCAATAACAAATAACCCGAAGGCAATGCAATCATGCCAATCAGCAAATACAACCATTCTCTTGTTTTGTGTTTGAAATACATAAATCCACTCACAAACAAAATTGCCGGCGATAAAAAAGAAAGTTCATGAATGCATTTCAACCATGCCTGGAAATTGAACAATACAACTCTCACCTGGTGTAATGCAATTGTAACGAAAGGAACGGATTGCAGGTTATCAACTTTTACATGCCATGGATCTTCCCACACCGACGATGATCCTTCATGCGGTGGTGTTTGAAAAACAGGACCGGGCACCCGTTCACCGGTGAAATTCCAATGTGCATTGAACTTACCAAAGGCAATCATCCATTCACCGTATTTCCAATGCAAAGCCATAAGCCAGGGAAACGTGAAAAGAAAAAAAGTAAAGAAACCTGCAGCCAGTTGCTTAACAGCATTGCTTCGACTTGGATTCAAAAAAATATGAATGATAAGAAAATTAAAAATGAAAAAAGGAAAACCGTATGATTTGGCGAGATAGAATAGCGCACCAATAAAGCCTGCCAATAAATTCTTTGGTATGCTTTCAAAAAAATCATCCTGCTTAGTAAGATTAAAATAGGTCAGTAAAAGAAACACAAGTAATGCATCAGCTGCTAATTCAAAATAGCAATAATGAAGCAAGATGATCACACTTACAAACTGAATTGCTGTCTTTAACCAATTATCTAAATTAAACTTATTAAGCAATGAATGCAAAGCACACAATGAACCTAACGAAAAAATAAGATTGCTGATCTTAAATGCACTCCAATCATTTAAGCCAAGCTTAAGAAGAGGAACAACTAACCATGAATGCAATGGATTCCAAAAACCATTCACCGCCAGCTTCCATTCACCTTTTAAATAATGATGTGCCACTTCCATATAACCAATAGCATCAAGGTCTGATACGTATTGATAAAGTGGCCATGTAACAGCAAACAGGATACAGAACAAGCCAAGTGAAAACGGGAGACGTTGTTTATGCAGTAGGTTCATCGCTTAAAAATAGGCTTTCTCGTAGTTTCCTGAAATAATCGGCTGCATATAAAGTCCGGCTGCCATACCAACTGAATAATTCTCCATCAACAATTTTCAATAACGGCAGTTGAAAATGGTTATGCTTTATCCATTCCTCCTGGAAATCATCCAAATGCTTTTGTTTGAAGGGAAAAGGTTCTGATGAGAACAATACAACTTCGACATTTAGTTGTATTAATTCTTCAACAGTTAGCACAGGATATCGTTGTTCTGTTGCAAATACATTTTCAAATCCTGCTAACTGCATCATGTGATGAATAAATGTATCGCCACCCACAGTCATGTAAGGTTGTTGCCAGATAAGATATGCAGCTCGTATTGGCTTTCCAACAGGTGCCAGTTTTTTGAAACTCTTCTGAATTGAGTTGATGAGATTTGTTGCCTTCCCCATTCGATCTGTAAGAAAACCCAGCTGCTCAACTACTTCATAACTCTGCTGCAGGTTACTTATATCGCTGCAATACACCGGGCAAAACAGTTGCACAGCTTCGACCTGTTCTTTTACATTCTCTTCCTTACTGGCAATCACCAGGTCGGGTTTTAAGGATTCAATTAAGGGAAGACCTAATTGTTTGGTTCCACCAATTTTAGTTTTGGTTCTGAACCATTCTTCAGGATGCACACAAAATTTCGTGATGCCTACCACTTCAGTGTTTAAGCCAAAATCAAATAGTAATTCGGTGAGTGATGGAACAAGGGAAATGATCCGTTGGGGTGGGAAAGGGATAGATACAAAATTGCCTGTTTGGTCCTGAACTTGTTTCATTTCATTTTCAAACAGGCAATTTAAATTAATTCAGCGGTTCCTTTGGTGTTTGATGGTTTTCCTTGGTACGAAATTTTCAATTTTACTAATTCAAAGGATTTTGGAACCCTGTACTGTCTTTCTTTCAGAATATCTCTTTGTTAGGAGCAGATAAAAAGAAAAAAAGATCTGGATTTCAAAGGATGTTGGTTTGGATTTTACTTGGTTTTCTTAGGATCCAGATCTTTTTAATAAAGCCTTTTTTGGTCTCTTGGTTTCCGCAACAGATTACTCTGAGTCGGTGGCTTTTGGTTCTTCTTCGGACGTTAGGATAGGCGGCTCTTCGGTTAGGATGTTTGGATTTTTCTTTGGTTTTTCTTCGGACGTTTGGACTTCTTTGGTTCTTCTTTAGGATTCTTGGTGGTTTCTTCAGTTAGGATTTCATTGGATTCTTCAACGGTTTTTGGTTTTCTTACAGGTTTGGATTAAAAATAGTTTTTCAAAATGGAAGTCAATTGATATTGGATTTATAATTCTGGTTTTTTAATGGATTTGGATATCAAGTCTAAGTGTTTTTCTTAAGTCAGCAGTGTGATTGTTTTCAATCAACTTCCGAGACAAAAGTAAAGGGACTGTTAAGACTTAACAAGAGCAGTATTTCTCTTTTTCGCAACATCGGTATTTACCCCCGCATACGTAGAACTACGCAACTTCAACCCGTGTACTTACGTTTTTCAGCCTGTGGTTGTGTCGATTTTGTAAAAAACAGTCATTCCATCACCTTAAAAAACAAGAAAGCCGCTATAATCAGCGGCTTGTTTATTGCTTAATGCTATGATAAATTTTATTTAGCCAGCGATTGAATGATGTCGTATTTGGTAACGATGTGGAAATTTCCACCTTCATCCTTGCTTAATACTGCACCGTTTTCTTTGCTGATAAGCGTACTTAAGCGCTCAATTGGAGTATCAAAAGCAACGATAGGCAATGGGGCTTCCATGACTGCTTCAACACTGGCGTGTTTTATCTCAGGGTTAGAGAATACTTTATTAAATAATCCATTTTCAGAAATAGAACCAACCATTCCGCTGCCGTTAATTACAGGTATCTGTTCAATATCATATTTCTTCATCAGGTCTACCGCTTCAGCAACTGTGTGCGTAGGTTCAATACTGATCAAACGATTATGTGCACGTGAAGAAACTATATCCTTAAATGTTTTTACGTCGAGGAAACCACGCTCCATCATCCACTGATCGTTATATACTTTCCCAACATAGCGGCTGCCATGATCGTGAAATACACAAACCACAAGATCATCCTTCTTTAAACGATCTTTTAATTGCATCAATCCCTGCAAGCAACTACCTGCACTGTAACCACAGAACAAACCTTCTTCTTTTGCCAGGCGACGAGCCATGATGGCTCCATCTTTATCAGTTACCTGTTCAAAATGATCGATCACGCTCATATCATAATTCTTTGGCACAAAGTCTTCCCCAAAACCTTCACTGATATAAGGATGCACTTCACCCATATCAATTTCTCCTGTGCGGAAATACTTTGTAAGCAATGAACCGTACACGTCAATTGCCCATACTTGAATGTTCGGATTTTTTTCTTTCAGGTATTTTGCTGCACCGGTAATAGTTCCCCCTGTTCCTGCGGTGCAAACAAAATGCGTGATCTTTCCTTCCGTTTGTTCCCAAATTTCTGGACCAGTTGATTCGTAATGCGCCAACCTGTTTGCAAGATTATCATATTGATTCATGTGCAGAGAATTGGGAACCTCTTTCGCCAGCCTTGCTGCTACACTGTAATAACTACGTGGATCTTCAGGTAAAACATTTGTTGGGCATACGATCACTTCGGCACCAACAGCTTTTAAAATATCAGCTTTCTCTTTCGATTGTTTTTCGGTAGTTACAAAAATGCATTTATAACCTTTCACCACGGCCGCTAGTGCAAGTCCCATTCCTGTGTTGCCACTTGTGCCTTCAATGATAGTGCCGCCAGGTTTTAGTCGTCCTTCCTGTTCTGCAACTTCAACCATCTTTAACGCCATCCGATCTTTAATGGAATTGCCGGGGTTGAAATAATCAACTTTAGCAGTTACTGTGCAGGGAAGTTGACGGGTAATTTTATTTAACCTGATGATAGGTGTGTTCCCGATTGTTTCGAGAATGTTGTTTTTTATATTCATATCGCAACCATGCTTTTTAGGTGGCGAAGTTACGATAATACCCGACTGTAGTTACACTGCCTTCTTCTTACGACGCAGGTAACTATCGAGATACAGTAATCCCATAACAACATTTAACATTAATACCACATTGATCCAGGTGCTGTTCAGAAGAGGTTTATAATCGAAAGAAGGCAACTGGTAATTGTTATTTGAAGAAGTTGTAGAAGACCAATCGATCAATGTAAAACCATAAACAAGAAATGCAATGATGGTAACAATAAAGAATATTGCAATTGAGCGGATGATGGTTTTATTGATGTATTGTTTTGTTGCAGGTGCCGGTTGCAATCCTTTTAACTGGTCCATTACATTCATACTGAAACGCATGGATGGTTGTTCGAGTTCCAGATCTGCTTTCAACAGCTGATTGATCTCTTTCAGCTCACTGTACTTTGCACGCCATATTGCATCGGTAGCGATCATTTGCTCCACAAACGCTACTTCTTCTTTTAAAGAAGTACCATCAATATAACCCCAGATCTTTTCTTCCATTTGTTGCGTATCCATACAAACGATTTTTAAGAATGAATATAATCTTCCACTTCAACCGCAAAATGCTGCTCCATCTTTTCTCTTAGCTTTTGCCTGGCACGATGCAGCTTCACTTTTGCATTGTTCGGTTGTATTCCCATTATCAAACCAATTTCTTCAAGGCTTTGTTCGCCTTTATAAAACAGCATCAACAGTTTTGCATCATCGGGTGGGAGAAGGGCAATCGCATCGTTCACCATTTTGATCTTCGATTTTTCTTCCACCATATTTGCCTTCATACCTGCATCCTGCTGATCGGCGAATTCAAATACATGATCCTGATCGATGGAATGCACCTGCAATTTTTTCTTTCGCAGAAAAGTTAAACACAACGATGTTACAATGGTATATAACCATGTGCTGAATTTTGCATCGCCACGATAATCATTCAAACAACGATAGGCTTTCACAAACGCATTTTGCGCCAGCTCTTCCGCATCTTCACGGTTTTTTGTATATCGCAGGGCAATGGTAAATACGAACGACTGGTAACGGTTAACGATAACCTCGTATGCCCGTTGGTCGCCCTTGAGCACCCGGGTGATGATCTCCTTATCCGTTGAGCCATTGTCCATATCCTTGATTTAGACGCCTGCTTAAACCTGCCGGTTACAGTTCTTTATTAAAGTTGAAAAGATTTTTTGAATCGGTGCTTTTAAAAATTTTCTCAAAAATCTGTAACCGGGCAAAATAAGCTGTAGTCATAGATGCTGTACACATTTTAAAAACGAAAAATCAATTATTATGGGTCCTGCTGAAGTTTTAATTCCGATACTGGTTCCGCTGGGAGCAATGGCATTGGCATTTGGTCTGTTCTACTTAAGGAATAAAGAAAACATGTCGATGATCGAAAAAGGGATGAATCCGAAAGAATTCGCCAACCGCCCTGCACCATATCGTAACCTGAAGTGGGGTTTGTTGCTGGTGGGTGCAGGTATTGGATTATTCCTTGCTTATGTTCTCCACACGTATGTTTTAAAGATCGACGAAGAAAACCCGGTGATGTACTTTTCAATGATCGGCATTTTTGGAGGGCTTGGCCTTATCCTTTCATACCGTATCGAGAAAAAAGAAACGCTGGATTAATTATAACAAGCAACAACCTTATCAGAAGAAGAAAGCCTCCCGTTATTGCCGGAGGCTTTCTCGTTTATTTTTTTAGCTCGAGCAAAGCCCTGTTTACAAGAGGATCGTAGAAGTTGCGCATTTTCACATAACCCTCGGTATGCCAGATAAAACGACTCAGTGAATTAATAAAATTCTTCTTCACGGTTAATTGTTGTTTTTCTGTAAGAGCTGAAAAACGGGTACTGTCTTTTGTTAAAGAAGTACTGATATAGTTATTGATCGAAGCATCGGTATTTACGTATTGCTGTAACGCTGCCGGATCTTTTAATTTGTTAAGTGCGGCTTTGTTCTTGATAAAATAAAGATAAGCTGCATCGCTTACCTGTTCACGAATGATCATGCGATTGGCTTTCGGCAACTGATCGGCTGAATCAACTGCCACATAAATATCTGGTGAAATACCACCGCCACCATAAACAATACGCCCACCTTTGGTTTTGTATTTTTTGCCGTTGTGTGCCGCCGAATCTCCATGAAATAATTCACCATTTGTTAAACGATCACTGACTTCTGAACGATAAGTTGCTTTATCTCCACGGTTGTATGGCTTCTGAATACTACGGCCGATCGGGGTATAGTAGCGTGATACAGTTAAACGGACTGCACTACCATCACTCAAGGCAAATTGCTCCTGCACCAATCCCTTTCCGAACGAACGTCGGCCAAGAATAGTGGCCCTGTCCCAATCCTGCAATGCACCTGCCAGCACTTCACTTGCAGAAGCCGATCCCTCGTCAATTAACAGAATAAGCTTTCCTTCTTCAAACAAACCCGGCCTGCGTGCCGCATAACTTTGCCTGGGATAAGATTTACCTTCGGTATATACAATCTCTTTATCGTCGCTTAGAAATTCATCAGCCATTTGCACAGCATCATCCAGCATACCACCACCATTTCCCCGCAGATCGAGAATTAAATTCTTCATGCCTTCTTTTTGCAAACGCTCCAGGTTTTGCATAAACTCTTCGTAGGTAGTGGCTGAGAACTTAATCACACGGATATAAGCAATGCCCGGTTCAATCATATAAGCTGCATCCACACTTTTGATGGGGATGATGCCACGTTGTATCGTTAATTCTATGGGCTTATCTCCACGAATCAACTTCACTTTTACATCTGTGCCTTTAGGTCCACGGAAGAATTTACGTACATCTTCTGTCTTTCTTTTTTTACCGGAGATAATAGAATCATTTGCTGAAAGAATGCGGTCACCCACCTGTAAGCCTGCTTTTTCGGACGGCCCCCTCGGCATCACAAACAATACATGCAACGTATCATTCAGCATTCCGAATTCTAATCCAACTCCCTGGTAATTGCCTTGCATATCTTCATTTACCGTTTGCACTTCTACCGGCGGAATATAGATA
The DNA here is from genome assembly GCF_057361365.1 of Lacibacter sp. Lineage (NCBI taxonomy): Bacteria > Pseudomonadati > Bacteroidota > Chitinophagia > Chitinophagales > Chitinophagaceae > Lacibacter > Lacibacter sp. Next base: position 53,409 of record NZ_JBMQSG010000006.1, read on the forward strand.
GAATGGGGGTCGAGCTGGTTCAGTACATCTTGTATAGCAAATTGCCCTAGAGAATCGGTGCTCACCGTATCAACATATTTCTGCTTTACTAATTCGAGGATCTCCTGCACAGGGTTTGGCTTCGACCGGCCAAAAAAAGAAGGTGCATAACTGCCCATATTGTCCCGGAGCTTGTATCCAAAAAACATCCCAATGATAAGTGATACGGATAAGAGAAGAGGCAGCCAAACTTGTACTTTCTTTTTATTCATGAACTTGTTACTGGTAAAAAGTGGGGCGAATTTCACGAAAATAAAGCATATTGCCCTCTCGGTTTTGTTCCAAATTTTTATAATTTACAGAAAAGGCCTGAAAAACGTAATAGCGGTATGAGTTCGATCAAACTAATAGCAGACAGCGGAGCAACCAAAGCAGAATGGTGTTTACTGAAGGGGAAAAAGAAAAAAACAATCTTTACACAAGGTATCAGCCCGTTTTTAATGACCAGTGAGCAGATCAGTACAATGCTCAAAAAAGAGTTGAAACAAAAGCTTGCAAAAGAACGCATTGGTGAAATCTATTTCTATGGCACTGGTTGCAGCAGCGAGCACAATATTAAGAGTGTAAAAAAAGCGTTGAAAGAAACGTTTCCTACCGCCTCAAAGATCAAAGTTGATCATGACATGATGGGTGCTGCAAAAGCACTTTGTGGTCATGAAAAAGGTGTAGCCTGCATTTTGGGTACAGGATCAAATGCCTGCTATTTTACGGGCACCCGAATTTCAAAAAATAGTCCAGGCCTTGGTTATGTTTTGGGCGATGAAGGCAGTGGCGCTTACCTGGGTCGCAAAGTAATTCAGCATTTTTTGTACAATACGTTTGATGAAGAGCTCCAGGCAAGATTTATTTCGAAATACAAAACCGATCGGGTAGAGATACTTGATAATGTGTACCGCAAGCCATTACCCAACAGGTATATGGCTTCCTTTGCGTTATTCCTTGCTGAAAACAGGGGACATTACATGGTTGAGAACATTATTGAAGATTCGTTCAACGATTTTTTCTTCAACCACCTTTATAAATTCCGTGAAAGTTGGTTGTATCCCATCCATTTCACCGGCGGTGTTGCCTACGCATTTCGAGATGTGTTGAAATCGATGTGTCATGCTTACGAGTTGCAATGTGGCCGCATCCTTAAAAACCCCATGCAGGGATTAATCGAATATCATAACTAATTTTGCAGCATGGCTGAACAATTTGTGAGAATTACTGAACAGGAATCGCACTATCATCATTTAGAGAATATGACCGCAGCCGAATTGCTGCAAAACATTAATAAGGAAGACAGCACAGTGCCTGCCGCTGTCGAAAAAGCCATTCCACAAATTGAACCTTTGGTTACCGCCATTACCGATAAAATGCTGATGGGTGGCCGGCTTTTTTATATCGGTGCCGGCACAAGCGGTCGCCTGGGTATTGTTGATGCCAGTGAATGTCCTCCCACTTACGGCGTACCGTATGGATTGGTGATCGGTATTATTGCAGGTGGCGAAAAAGCCATTACAAATGCAGTTGAGTTTGCAGAAGACAATAAAGAACAAGGCTGGGCTGATCTTGAAGCCCACAATGTTTCGGAAAAAGATGTCGTGATTGGCATTGCTGCCAGCGGAACCACACCATATGTGATTGGCGCTTTAGAAGAATGCCGCAAACGAAACATCATTACGGGAAGCATCAGTTGTAATCCGGGTTCACCGGTTTCTGCTGCAGCCGATTATCCCATTGAAGTGGTAGTGGGCCCCGAATTTGTAACTGGCAGCACCCGAATGAAAAGCGGAACAGCGCAAAAGCTGGTGTTGAATATGATCTCTACTTCTATCATGATTCAACTTGGAAGGGTAGAAGACAACCGCATGGTGAATATGCAGCTTAGCAATGAAAAACTGGTTGACCGTGGTGTGAAAATGCTCATGCTTCGCAGCGGACTTACTAACTACGATGAAGCCAGGGATCTCTTACTTACCCATGGTACTGTTAGAAAAGCATTGACCTCTATCGGACAATAGCTTTACACAATAAGCAACGGCCAATAAGCAATAGGCAAAAATCATTTTCGATTGCCAGTTGACTGTTGATTATTGCCAATTTTCTGTCCCTTTCCCGTTCATAAAAATGTAACAGCAAAAGGTTGCATTTGCTGGTAATTGGTTGTAACTTTTAAAGCCGAATTAGTAAACACCAATAAACTGCACATTATGAAAGAGAAATTTCTACTCAGCGCTTTCCTTTTGATCAACATTACCATTTCTGCACAAAAGTCTTCCTTTATTTATGCCATCAGCTCGCCTGAAAACCAAAGCAACTGGGTGAGTATTCAAATGATGAACAGCAAGCAAGGCGACATTGTACAAACAGTATTTGATCCGGCAAAAAAATATGTTGCGATTTTCGATGCAACAACCGACCGTAATATCAATGCATGGCCAACAGCTACTACGGTTGCTGCGGCTGCATTCGATGCGTCGAACCAACGCATGTTTTATGTACCGATGCGTATTCCTGAATTACGCTGGGCCGATGTTAAAGAGCCGTCGTCTCCAAAATTTTATACACTCACTTCACCCTTATTGAGTCAACTGGATATGAAAGATCCGGCAAATCATATTACACGTATGACCATTGCTGCTGATGGTTATGGTTATGCTGCAACAAACGATGGCAATCACCTTTATCGTTTCAGTACAGGCAAGAAACCCGTATTAACTGATCTCGGAAATATTGTTGATGCAGCAACGAATGGTGCGTTATCAATACATAGCCAATGCAGCAGTTGGGGTGGCGATCTTGTTGCAGGTACGGATGGTTTATTATATCTCATCACACAAATGCGAAACGTATTCAGCATCGATCCATCCACAAGATTTGCTACACACATTGGAACCATCCAAGGTTTACCTGAAAACTTTACCGTGAATGGTGCAGCTGCAGATAATGAAGGTCGTGTTGTTATCAGTTGCAGCTATGGCAATCAACCCTATTACTATCTTGATCTTACAACATTCAAAGCTGACATGGCATTTGGTACTGACAAACGAATCAATGCATCAGACCTTGCAAGTGGAAACCTTGCTTCACGTGCTGCTATCAACAATGGCCAATACATAACAGGTCGTTCTCCATTTGCCACAGCCAATCAAAAAATTGCGATGTATCCAAATCCAGTTACCGAACATCGTTTTCAACTAAGTTTTGAAGAAACCGGTAAAGGCGTTCATACCATTCAAGTATTAGATCTGTCAGGAAAAATATTACTCAACAAGATTGTAAACATCAGTGGTCCTGGTCAATATGAAGGAGTCCAACTCCAGGAAACTATGACCAAAGGAATGTACATGGTGAAAGTGTTGAACAGCGAATCAAAAACTATTTATACATCAAAATTTGTGATGCAATAGCTGGCGGGCTTTTAAGATAACAAGAGCGGCGTAATGGCCGCTCTTGTTGTATATAATCAAAAATTATTTTCAGGCTAACGCTTGTTTCATCAAAGTCACTGTTTAACTTCACACCCATAATGATAAAGACAGTTGTACATATTTATTCCTCCTCCATAGCTTCATCGGCTACTGGTACAACTACGTTTACAACAACAATCCGCTAAGCGGATTGTATATTACCATATTACCCCAAGGGCTTTAATGCTGCAGAACAGGAAACATCTTCTGATCATTTTAACGAATACTTTTTATGCTGGTTTTAAAATTTGGTGGCACTTCAATGGGAAGCGCCGAGGCAATCAAACAGGTTGTTGATATTGTAAAAGACAAAACAAAAAACTCTTCCGTAATACTTGTAGTAAGTGCAATGAGTGGCACAACAGATCTGTTGCTCAATTGCGGTACAAAAGCTGCAAACGACTATGAATCATACAAGGAAATTCTGAAGCAGATTGAAACGAGACATCTTGATACGGTGAAGTCTTTGATTCCTGTGCAACAGCAAAGCAGCGTATTGAGTATGGTGAAAAAACTTTGCAATGAAATTGAAGACATCTGCAATGGTATTTACCTGTTGAACGAATCTTCATTGCGCACCAAAGACAAACTGGTGAGTTATGGTGAACTGCTTTCTTCAACAATTATTAATGCTGCATTCAATTCAAATGGCACAAGTGCTGTTTGGAAAGATGCACGTGAACTTATTCGTAGTAATTCTAATTACAGTAATGCAATTGTAGATTTTGCCATCACCAATCAGCAGATAAAAGATTATGTAAGTGCAGCAGCGCACAAGATCATTGTTGTTCCCGGTTTTATTGCAAGTGATGCAGATAATGTTACGACTACATTAGGTCGTGGTGGTTCTGATTATACCGCAGCAATTCTTGCAGCAGCTGTTGATGCAAGTGCGCTGGAAATATGGACAGATGTAAGCGGTATGATGACCGCCGACCCACGCTGGGTTCCCAATGCAAAAATTATTCCTTCTATTTCTTACCAGGAAGCAATGGAGCTTTCGCATTTTGGTGCAAAGGTTATCTATCCACCCACTATCCAACCGGTGCTATCGAAAAATATTCCGGTATGGGTAAAGAATACCTTTGCAGCGAATGATCACGGAACTGTTATTGAACATAAATCTGAATCAAGCAATATTATCACCGGCATCTCCAGTATCAATTCATTGGCTTTATTAAGTCTTGAAGGTAGTGGTATGATCGGCATCCCTGGTTTCAGCAGTCGCTTGTTTGCGGCATTAGCAAATGCACAGATCAATGTTATTCTCATTACACAAGGTTCAAGTGAACATTCCATTTGCGTGGGTGTAGATGGGGCTTCTGCTGCAAGAGCAAAAGAAGTAGTAGACAAAACATTTGAATATGAAATCGCTACCAACAAAGTTGATCCTTTAGAGATCGAAGAAAAACTTTCCATTGTTGCCCTGGTGGGTGATCAAATGCGTCACCACACTGGTGTAAGCGGAAGAATGTTTTCTGCTTTAGGTCGAAATGGTATTAATATCCGTGCCATTGCACAGGGATCAACAGAAAGAAATATTTCTGCAGTAGTTGCAACCGATGATGTACGCAAAGCTGTGAACGTTTTGCATGAAGAGTTTTTTGAAACCATTCAGAAACAAGTAAACCTTTTCATTGTTGGTACAGGTAATGTAGGCAAAAGATTATTAGCACAGTTAAAACAACAACAAGCTTTTCTTGAGCAGCATTTGCGTTTGCATGTAACCATTGTTGGTTTGAGTAACAGTCGCAAAATGCTCATTAACGAAGCTGGTATTGATCTGGGTAATTGGGAAGAAGCAATTCAGCAAGGTGAAGAAGCAAATCTTGAACAGTTTGTACAATCGATCATTAAACGTAACCTCCGAAATTCTGTTTTTGTTGATGTTACTGCCAATGCAGTGATCGCTGATGTGTATGCATCATTGTTAGAAAAAAGTATTGCAGTTGTTGCATGTAATAAAGTGGCAGCTTCATCTAAACTCAGCAACTATAAAAAACTAAAACATCTTTCAACCGAATTCAATGCACCATTCCTGTTTGAAACAAATGTGGGTGCAGGTTTACCGATCATTGGTTCATTGAACGATCTGATGCGTAGTGGCGACAGAGTGCACAGAATGGAAGCAGTGTTGAGTGGCACACTCAATTTTGTGTTTAATCATTACGACGGTTCACGACCTTTTGCAGATGTGGTGAAGCAAGCACAGGATGAAGGTTATACTGAACCTGATCCACGTCTTGATCTGAGTGGAACTGACGTGATGCGTAAGATTTTGATCCTTGCACGTGAAACAGGCGTACAAATGGAAATGGAAGAAATTACCTGCAACGGTTTCTTACCTGAAAGCTGTATGAAAGGTAGTGTTGCTGATTTTTATGAGGCGATGAAAAAAGAAGAAGCACATTTCAAAGCCATCTATGAAAAGGCACACGCAGATAATTGCAAGTTGAAATTTGTTGCAAGCTTTAACAATGGTAAAGCAAGTGTTGGTCTGCAACACATCCCCTCGCAACACGATCTTTATCATTTGTACGGAAAAGATAATGTCGTTCTTTTTTATACCGATCGTTATAAAGAACAACCGATGGTGGTGAAGGGTGCGGGTGCCGGTGCAGAAGTAACAGCAAGCGGCGTGTTTGCAGATATTTTAAGAGCAGCTCAAAAATAAACCGATGAAAGAAGTAGAAGTAAAATGCCCGGCAACTGTTGCCAATCTTGTTTGTGGTTTCGATATTCTTGGTATGGCGTTAAGCGAACCATACGATATCATGAAGCTGAGATTGATCAATGAACCTAAAATAATCATCACCAATAAAGATGATTACGATCTGCCGACGGATCCTGAAAAAAATGTTGCGGGTGTTGTGTTATTATCCATGATGGAAAAGCTGGACGGCAACATTGGATTTGAAGTTGAAATTGAAAAACATATTAAGCCGGGTAGTGGTCTTGGTTCGAGTGCAGCGAGTGCAGCGGGCGCAGCCGTTGCCGCCAACATGTTGTTAGAAAATCGTTTTTCAAATGATGAGTTAGTACAGTTTGCAATGAATGGCGAGAAACTGGCCAGCGGTGTAAAACATGCGGATAATATTACGCCATGCATCATGGGGGGCGTTACATTGATACGTTCAATTCATCCGCTGGATATTGTTACGCTCAATTCCCCTTCTTTGTTTGTAACGGTTGTACATCCGCAAATTGAAGTAAAGACAAGTGACGCACGACAAATTCTGCGTAAAGAAGTATTACTGAAAGATGCTATCAAACAGTGGGGCAATATTGCTGGCCTTGTTGCCGGTTTTGAAAAAGGCGATACCGGTCTTATTGGAAGAAGTCTTGAAGATGTGATCATTGAACCCGTACGAAGTATTTTAATTCCCGGCTTCGATGAAATTAAAACGAGAAGTAAAGAAGCCGGTGCATTAGGTGGTGGTATTTCTGGCAGCGGGCCATCAATCTTCATGTTGAGCACTGATGAAACTACTGCAAAAAATGTCGAAGCCATTATGCAGGAAGTGTTTCAACGCCTGGGTATTGATTATAAAACTTATGTTACAACTATTTCGCAGGAAGGAGTGAAGGTAAATGGTCAATAGTTATTGACGATTTTTAAATTCTTAAATTTTCAAATTGAACTACTACAGTTTAAATAAACAATCACCGATTGCTTCATTTAAAGAAGCAACTATTCTCGGACAAGCACCTGATAAAGGTTTGTATTTTCCTGAATCCATTCCCCAGGTTGATAATGATCTTATCGCCAATATCGAAGACATCAGCAACGAAGAAATTGCTTTTCGTGTTATTAAACCATACATCAGTAATGAAATTGCTGAAGACGAACTGTACCGTATTGTTTCTGAAACTGTGAACTTTCCAATTCCACTTGTAAAAGTGAGTGAGCATATTTCTTCGCTTGAGCTATTTCATGGCCCAACATTGGCGTTTAAAGATGTAGGCGCAAGATTCATGAGTCGTTGTCTTGGTCAATTTGTAAAGAGCGCTGATAAAAAAGTGACTGTGCTTGTTGCAACAAGTGGTGATACAGGGGGTGCTGTTGCCAATGGCTTTTATAATGTGGAAGGAGTGGAAGTTGTAATTCTTTATCCAAGTGGTAAAGTAAGTAGCGTGCAGGAACAACAATTGACAACACTCGGCAATAATATTCATGCATTGGAAGTAAATGGAACCTTTGATGATTGTCAGCAGTTGGTGAAACAAGCATTTACAGACGCAGAACTTAACAAGCAATTATTTCTTACGTCAGCTAATTCTATAAATGTTGCAAGGTGGTTGCCGCAGCAATTCTATTATTTCTTTGCTTACAAACAATGGAAGGAAAAAGATCAACCACCGGTTATTTCTGTTCCAAGTGGCAACTTCGGTAATATCTGTGCTGGTATTTTGGCGCACATGAGTGGTTTGCCAGTAAAACATTTTATAGCAGCGTGCAATGCAAATGATATTGTGCCCATCTTTATGCAATCGCAGGAGTATCAACCAAAGCCTGCTGTAGCAACTATCAGCAATGCAATGGATGTTGGCAATCCAAGCAATTTTGTTCGCATACTTGAATTGTTTCATCAACAGTTTCCACAACTGAAAGAAAAATTCAGCAGTGTAAGTGTTACCGATGAAGAAACAAAACAAACCATGAAACGTGTGTATAATGAATTCAATTACACGCTCGATCCTCATGGAGCGGTTGGCTTTCTTGCGTTAGAACATTACCTGCAACAACATTCAACCGATAAAGGTATTTTCCTTGAAACAGCTCATCCGGTTAAGTTTTATGATGTGGTTGAACCCGTGTTGGAACAAACAATAGAACTTCCGGATGCAGTAAAACAAATTATTGATCGTCCCAAACAGTCAACACAAATGAATGTTTCATTTGAAGCGTTGAAAGAGTTTTTGTTGAAAGCAGTATAATTTATTTCATCAACTAAGCTGTTTTTCCTAAATTGAGCAAAGAGTTGCCTGCCGTACAGTTGACAGTACGAACGCAACTCTTTTTGCTTTATTAACACTCAAAATCAATATGGACAGCGAACTACTGATACAAAACTATCAGACCGGCCCTGCATTATTTGACGAAATGCAGGACAGCGGCCAAATAAGGCTGCCCTATCAAAAGCTGGTCGAGGAACTGAAACAGCACAACATTGACGATCTTCATCTCAAACACAAACTGGCTGGAGATCTGTTCATGAGCCAGGGCATTACATTTACTGTGTATAGCGATGATGCAGGTATTGAACGCATCTTTCCTTTCGACATTCTTCCACGGATCATTACCGCTGCAGAATGGGCTCATGTAGAAAAAGGAATTCAGCAACGCTTGAAAGCCTTGAATCTTTTTCTGAAAGACATTTACAGCAAACAGGAGATCATCAGGGATTCAGTTATTCCTCCGCAACTGATCGCTTCCTGTCCGCATTACCTGCGTGAAGTGGCAGGCATAAAAGTGCCGCATGATATTTATGTACACATTTCCGGTATTGATCTCATTCGAGGCGAAGACGGAACGTTTTACATCCTGGAAGATAACCTTCGCACCCCGTCAGGTGTATCATACATGCTAGAGAACAGGGAAGTAACAAAACGTTTATTTCCCGATCTCTTATCAAATGCAAGTGTGAGGATGGTGAATAATTATCCGCTGATGTTGCATAACAATTTAATGGCGCTATCACCAAGGCCTGTTTCTAATCCAACCGTTGTATTGTTAACTCCGGGCATTTATAATTCGGCTTATTACGAACATACATTCCTTGCACGACAGATGGGTATCCAGTTGGTGGAAGGAAGAGATCTTGTGATCGATAATCACAAAGTGTATATGAAAACAACCAGCGGTTTACAACAGGTTGACGTGATCTACCGCCGAATTGATGATGAATTTATGGATCCGCTGTTGTTCCGTCCTGATAGTATGTTGGGTGTGCCGGGCATTATGGGAGCTTATCGTAAAGGAACTGTTGCATTAGCTAATGCAGTAGGCAATGGTGTTGCAGATGATAAAGCAGTGTATGCTTATGTGCCGGCAATGATTAAATACTATTTGAACGAGGAGCCAATTCTGCCCAACGTGCCCACTTATCAGATGAGCAATGAAGATGAACGCAATCATGTGTTCGATAATATGCACAAGATGGTGGTGAAGCGTACGAATCAAAGTGGTGGGTATGGTATGCTGATGGGTAACAAAGCAACAGAAGAAGAAATGCGTTTGTTTAAAGAAGCGATTTTAAAAAGTCCGAGAGAATTTATTGCACAACCAATTATTCAATTATCAACGGTTCCTTGTTTTGTTGACGGTGAACTAAAAGCAAGACATGTTGATCTTCGTCCTTATGCGTTGTGCGGACCTGACGGCATTAAGATCGTGCCGGGTGGATTAACAAGAGTGGCGTTAAAAGAAGGTTCGCTTGTTGTAAACTCATCGCAGGGTGGAGGAAGTAAAGACACATGGGTGATAGACTAAGTAAGACGTGCAAAGTCGGAAGTACGAAGTCCAATTAGCAACAGGCAATTGGCAAAAATGCAAAGACCAACTTAGGAATTCAGAACTCAGAACTAAAAACCAAAAAATTCTAAATCTAAAAATCTTAACTCATACATGTTATCTCGTGTTGCCGATTCAATGTTCTGGATGAACCGTTATATGGAACGTGCCGAAGGTTTGCTGCGTGTTTTGCTCACGAACTATGTTTTGTCGCTTGATAAAGGACCCTATGGTGTTCATTCATGGCGGCCTGTACTGGAAACTTTTGGTAATCTATCCGATGAGGAAATGAAAGAGATCGAATATTCCTCAGCCAATACATTGCAGTATCTTATACTTAACAGGTCGAACAGTAATTCACTACGCTGCATCATTAATAAAGCAAGGGAGAATGCAAGAGGTATGCAGGATCACATTACCAAAGAAGTTTGGGAAGAAGTAAACCTCATCTATCACACGGTTAATCAACAGGGGTTAGAAAAAAAATTATCAGGAGCAGAAGCATTGCCCCTTATGGATAAATTATTGAAACTGTCATTAACTTATGTTGGCGTTATTGATACCACGATGCCACGAGGTATGGGTTGGAACTTTATGAATATCGGCAGGCTTATTGAACGTGCAGTACTTACAGCCGACGTTACCTACAAACAATTTCAACAAATAGATTTTGATCTTGATGATCACAAGGATATTCTTTATTGGCGCAATCTCTTGTTATCACTTTCGGGTTACGAGCTGCATATGAAAAATTACCAGGGCAGCGCAACAAACATGAACGTATTGCACCAGGCCATTTTCAATCATCATTTTCCGCATTCAGTTGTTTATTCTCTCTCACGCACTGAGACGCATTTAACCGAAGTGTTGGAAGAAAACGAACCTCCACAAAAACAAATGATGTACCGTGAATTCGGTCGTATTTACAGCCGTGTAAAATTTGCAGATGAAAGCTCCATCAAACAGGTTACATTGCAACGCTTTCTCCAGGATACCAAACAGGACCTGCTGAAATTTTCGCATGTATTAGGTCAACAATTTTTCTCGTACGCATAGTAATAAAACAGGATGCCCGTTTTTCAGATCCATCACGTAACAAAATATACTTACAACAGGCCTGTAAAGGAAAGTGTGAACCAGTTACGTATTTATCCCGTTGCTTCCGATCAACAGGAAATTTTACAACACGAAGTAAACATTAGCACCGATCCGGAATTATTTTTCTTCCTGGATTATTGGGGAAACCGTTGTGCCGATTTCAGTTTGCTGGCAGCACACACTTTATTGGTTATTGATAGCAGGGTGGTAGTGCGCACCATTGGCAAAGAAACGCTACCGGTTATTGAAAGTACAAGAGAAGAATTGCAACAACTTGTGGCAGCGGATTTTCAATTGCTTGAATTATCCCGACCGGAAGAAATACTTTCGGCAAAAGCCTTAGAGGAAATTGTCAATGATCTTGATTGCGAACACAAAACAGTGATGCAGATCGTTGAAGCATGCTCATCGTATATTTTTTCTGAATTCAAATACATTAAAGGCATCACCAATATTGAAACAACAGTTGATGAAATACTGGATCATCGTAGTGGTGTATGCCAGGATTTTGCTCATGTGTTGCTGCAGTTATTGCGAAGCATGGGCATTCCCAGCAGGTATGTGAGTGGTTATATCTGTCCAAATAAAAATGGCATGCGTGGCGAAGGTGCAACACATGCCTGGGTGGAAGCATATATTCCTCAACTGGGTTGGGCCGGCATTGATCCAACCAATAATGTATGGGTTACAACACATCATATTAAACTGGCGGTGGGCCGTGATTTCAACGACTGTTCGCCCATAAGAGGAACGTTTAAAGGTGTATCTAAGCAAACGCTTTCAGTTTATGTATCTGTGGGTTACGAAGATGGACATGTGTTTGAAGAGTTGAATGATGTGCAGATGCAGGTCACGGAATCAACCAAAGAAGCCGAGCGAATTGCCGCCGAAGAAGCAGCCCAGCAGCAACAGTAATAATGACAAAACAACGGGTGGTTTTACTACATAAACAATCCGTTTTTGGTCTTACATTTACTTCAGACAATATCCCAATATCTAAAACCAAATTTGTATCCACATGAAAAAGCCACTATTCTTCGATGATCAGGCACATATTGCCGAGCAATTCACAATTGTTGAAGATCATACCAGCCAGCTGGCCTTATTAGCTTTTCACAAGATCAATGCTTACAAACTTTCTTTGCAGAACCAGGCATATTGCATGAGCCGCACGGAGCTTCAACATCTCATCCAATCAACACTGCTCAACTACGTTCATCCCTGCACGGTGTTGCAAATGGTAAGTTATTTCGATGACGGCAGCGATAATTGATTTTTTATTTATCGGTTCAAGTTTGAAATTTGCAGCAGCTATCTCCTGAAAGATGCTGTGCGAAGTATGCATGATATTGAACCTTTTTACAACTGGCGCCATATATATGTGAGTGAGGAAGACGAACGCTCCCCATTCTATGGTCGTCAATACTCCGAGTTTGAATATTCTCAAACGGTTTATAATTATTATATCCACCCGCAATGGGATGAGTTTGGCAGCCGCACTTTGTACCTTAAAATATTAATGGCCGATTATGCTGAGCAGTACGCCATTATTGAAATGATAGGCGAGTGGAATGATGCCATTGAAAATGACGTGATGGAACTGAAGCGGGAAGTGATCGAAAAGCTGATGAGTGAAGGCATTTACAAATTCATTCTTATTGCTGAAAACGTACTTAACTTCCATAGCAGCGAAAAAGATTATTACGAAGAGTGGTATGAAAACTGTGCTGATGAAAACGGCTGGACCATTATTCTTAATATGCCGGAGCAAACGCAGTATGATTTCAAAAAACTTAAACTCAACCGCTACCTTGAGCTGATGCAGATCAGTGACTGGCGTGTTTATAAACCATATCACCTCTTCAAAAAAATTGATACCGAACTCAACCAGCGCTTACTAACTTAAACGGGCGGGTAAAATACCCTTTAGGAGGTATAGCATTTGTTGTTTTTTTAAATAAGATTTGCACTGGTATTTTGTTTCCAATCCCCAAACCAAATTGTATGCATAACAAAAAGATCTTTTCCACACTGCTTATTTGTGCCTTCAGCATTACTTCATTAGTTGCACAGTCAACCCTCGATGAACAGTCGGGAGGCAGTCCTGCTCCAACAAAAAAAGCACCCGAAAAAAAGGGTGATGACAAACCCAAAATGAATATCGTTAAAGTAAACCTGATGGCATTGGGTTTAAAAAACTATTCATTCCAGTATGAACGTATCCTTACAAAGAAAATATCACTGGCAGTTGGTGTAAGAACAATGCCAACGGGCAATTTACCTTTCCAGGATCAATTTGCTGATCAGATAGGAGATGGCGATCCGGATCTCGAAGCAAATATTCGTGCTTTGAAGGTGGGCAACTTTGCTATCACTCCGGAAGTTCGTTTCTACCTGAATAAAAAAGGATATGGCCGTGGATTCTATATAGCCCCATATTACCGTTATGCAAAGTTTAACTCCGATGAATTACCGGTTACTTTTGAGGGAGATGGAGGAGACAAAACGATCAAACTAAAAGGCGATATCGTAACCCATAGCGGAGGTTTAATGTTTGGTGCGCAATGGCACCTCGGCAAAGTTGTTACACTAGATTGGTGGATACTTGGTGCTCATTACGGCACAAGTAAAGGAACATTAAATGGTGTTCCGTCTTCTAGTCTTTCTGCAAACGAACAAAATGAATTGCGACAAACAATTGAAGACATTGACCTGCCATTAACTAAAATTTCTGCCCAGGTAAGTGCTAATAACGTTAAAGCATTGGTTGATGGACCTTGGGCTGGTGTAAGAGCCGGACTAACTATTGGTATTAAGTTTTAATCATTACAATAAATAATCATATTTCTAAAAGCTCCTGCTAAAGGGGCTTTTTTTATTACATTAATCATTGTTCACTGTATTTTGAAACTGTTCCTCCCCTAAATTTGCAGCGGCTCTCCAAAACAACTTTTATGACGTTCAAGCAGATGTTTACTTCTTCTATTGGAAAAAAATTAGTGATGGGCCTTACAGGCTTATTCCTTATTACATTTTTAATCATTCACGTCAGCATTAATGCCTGCATTTTTGCCGATCTGTTTAATCCCGAGGATAACGGTGAAATGTTTAATAAAGCTGCTCACTTCATGGGAGCAACGGTTCTCATCCGCATTTTGGAAGTAGGTTTAATGGCGGGCATTGTGTTGCACATTATTCAAGGCTACATGCTGATGGTGCAGAATAAACAAACAAGATCTGTTGGTTACGATAAGCCAATGGGTAACGATGGCAGCAAGTGGTATAGCCGCAGCATGGGTTTGCTGGGCACACTCATTTTATTATTTCTCGTTCTTCACTTCACTCATTTCTGGATACCTGCACGGTTTACTCATGCCGGTTTAGATATGCCAGCTAATTATGGCGGCAAAGACATGCACGATATGTTTGGTTTAATGAAAGTAACCTTCAGCCAACTGTGGGTTGTAATTGTTTACCTGCTGGGATGTTTCTCGCTGTTCTGGCATTTAATGCATGGTTTCCAAAGTGCATTTCGCACAGTGGGTGTAAGTAATAACCGTTACCTCTTATTGTTAAACACAATTGGTATTGGTTTTTCTGTGATTGTAAGTTTATTGTTTGCGTTGATGCCCGTTGCTGTTTACCTGAAATGGGTGGAATAAGATGAAATGTTGAAGCGTGCACTTTTGTTCAAGTGTGCGACGCAACAAAAGCAGAACAGATAACACAAAAGCTGACTACCAGAAAAACTACCTCTAACTTGTACCATAACCGAATTTGATACGATATGCTCAATTCAAAAATTCCTGCCGGTCCGCTAGATTCTAAATGGGAAAATTATAAAAACAGCTGTAAACTGGTGAACCCTGCCAACAAACGCAGTCTTGAAGTGATTGTGATTGGTACTGGTTTGGCCGGTGCATCGGCTGCTGCGGCTTTAGGTGAACTTGGTTATAAAGTGAAAACATTTTGTTTCCAGGATAGCCCACGCCGTGCACACTCAATTGCTGCGCAAGGTGGTATTAACGCTGCAAAAAATTATCAGAACGATGGTGACAGCACTTATCGTTTGTTTTATGATACCATTAAAGGTGGCGACTACCGTGCACGTGAAGGAAACGTACATCGTTTAGCTGAAGTGAGTGCAAACATCATTGACCAATGTGTTGCACAAGGTGTTCCTTTTGCACGTGAATATGGTGGTTTGCTGAGCAACCGTTCTTTTGGTGGTACACAAGTACAACGTACATTTTATGCTGCAGGCCAAACGGGTCAGCAGTTATTGATAGGCGCTTACCAGGCATTGGAACGCCAAGTAGCACTAGGAAACGTAACGCAATATTCACGTCATGAAATGCTGGATATTGTCATGATCGATGGTAAGGCACGTGGGATCATTGCACGTAACTTAATCACTGGTGAACTGGAACGTCATTTCGGTCATGCAGTACTGTTATGCAGCGGTGGTTACGGTAACGTATTTTATCTTTCTACAAATGCCATGGGTAGTAACGTTACTGCTGCATGGAAAGCACATAAGAAAGGAGCGATGTTTGCCAACCCTTGCTTTACACAAATTCACCCAACCTGTATTCCTGTAAGTGGCGATCATCAAAGTAAGCTTACGTTGATGAGTGAATCACTTCGTAACGATGGACGTATATGGGTTCCGAAAAAACAAGGCGATACAAGAAAGTCGATCGATATTCCAGAAGAAGAAAGAGATTATTATTTAGAGAGAAGATATCCTGCATTTGGTAACCTTGTTCCCCGTGACGTGGCAAGCCGTGCAGCGAAAGAACGTTGCGATGCCGGTTACGGTGTTGGTACTAGTAAGCAAGCCGTTTATCTCGACTTTGCTGCAGCCATTCAACGTTATGGAAAAATTGAAGCAGGTAAGCGTGGCATTAATGCCGATGCTGAAACCATTACGCAAATGGGTAAGGAAGTGGTGAAAGAAAAGTATGGTAACCTGTTTGACATGTATGCAAAGATCACAGGTGAAAATCCATACGAAGTGCCTATGCGCATTTACCCTGCGGTGCATTATACCATGGGTGGTCTCTGGGTTGATTATGAATTAATGACAAATATTCCTGGCTTATATTCTTTAGGTGAAGCAAACTTCAGCGACCACGGTGCAAACCGTTTAGGTGCAAGTGCGTTGATGCAGGGGTTGGCTGATGGATATTTTGTTATTCCTTACACGATTGGTAACTATCTCGCAGATGAGATCAGAACCAAAGCAATTCCAACTGATCATCCTGCATTTGCTGAAACAGAAAGCAAAGTGCGTGACCGTATTCATATGCTTATGAACATCAAGGGTACAAAAACCGTTGAAAGTTTTCACAAGCGTCTGGGTAAGATCATGTGGGATAAATGTGGTATGGCCCGTAATGCAGAAGGGCTGAAACAAGCCATCAAAGAAATTCAGCAGTTGAAAAATGAATTCTGGAGCGATGTACGTATTCCTGGTGACATCAACGAAATGAATCCTGAACTGGATAAAGCAAATCGAGTAGCCGACTTT
Organism: Lacibacter sp.; assembly: GCF_057361365.1. NCBI lineage: Bacteria > Pseudomonadati > Bacteroidota > Chitinophagia > Chitinophagales > Chitinophagaceae > Lacibacter > Lacibacter sp. Next base: position 70,048 of record NZ_JBMQSG010000006.1, read on the forward strand.
ATTGAGTTAGGCGAATTGATGTGCCTTGATGCCTTAAACCGTGAAGAAAGTTGTGGTGGTCACTTCCGTGAAGAATCACAAACTGAAGAAGGTGAAGCATTGCGTCATGATGATCAGTTTATGTATGTAGCCGCCTGGGAAATGAAAGGTGATCATGAATGGCAGTTGCACAAGGAAGATCTGAATTACGAGGTGGTGAAACCAAGTCAACGCTCATACAAATAATTTTAAAATCACTTTTGATTTTATGGAACATAAAAATATCAATGTAAAACTGAAGGTTTGGCGTCAGAAGAACAGCAACGACAAAGGTTCGTTTGAAACCTACGATGCTAAGAATATTTCACAGGAAATGAGTTTCCTTGAAATGTTTGATGTGTTGAATGAAGAGCTGATCGGTGAAGGAAAAGACCCCATTGCTTTCGATCATGATTGCCGTGAAGGTATTTGTGGCATGTGCAGCATGTACATCAATGGTCGTCCGCACGGTCCATGGGAAGCCAACACAACCTGCCAATTGCACATGCGTGCTTTCAACGAAGGCGATACCATTGTAGTTGAACCATGGAGAGCAAATGCATTTCCTGTGATCAAAGATCTGATGGTAGATCGCACTGCATTTGATCGTGTGATCCAGGCTGGAGGTTATATCAGCGTAAACACTGGTAATGCGGTTGATGCAAATGCATTGCCTATTGATAAAGCAAAAGCAGATGCTGCCTTTGCTGCTGCAGCCTGCATCGGTTGCGGTGCCTGCGTTGCTGCTTGTAAAAACTCTTCTGCTATGTTGTTTGTGAGTGCAAAAGTTGCACACCTCAACCAATTGCCACAGGGTGAACCTGAAAAGAAAACACGTGTACTGAACATGGTGGCTCAAATGGACAAAGAAGGATTTGGTGCATGTACAAATACCGGCGCTTGTGAAGCAGTTTGTCCCAAAGAAATTTCATTGACCAATATTGCCCGCCTGAATGCAGAATATGCAGTGGCGAGCTTAACAGCTACGAAATAAAGTTGTCTGTTCACCTGCAAGGTGACTGACCAACATCAAATAAAGAAAAGACTTCCTTGCGGAGGTCTTTCTTTTTTTAGTTAAGCTGTTATTCAGTCACCATTCCGGCATACAGATACCGATATTACTGTTCATTGCACAATAAATTCTATTTTTACGCATTCTTATCCTGAAAACCACTGACTTATCCGAAAACTTGTTTTTGTCATAACGCTGCTGCTTTCCTCCCTGCTTGCACTTGCACAGCAGCCGTCTTCCTTATCCAATCTGCGGAGTAAAAAGATCAGTACGAAAACCAGTTCTGTCATATTAGACAGCTTAAGTCTAGTTCCAAAATCGGTCATTATTCCGGGTATCGGAAATGAAAGTTTCACAATTGACGAAGTAAACGGGAGATTGTTTTGGGTAACTCCTCCAATGATGGACTCCGTTATGGTTACTTACCGTGTGTTTCCTTACAAGTTGAACGCCCAGGTACAACGGATGAATTTCGAAGACATTAAAAACAATTTCCTTACCGAGCCTATTACTGTTGATCAAACAACCGGCTTCGGCAAAGGCATGTTTGATTTTGGTAATGTGAATTACAATGGAAGCTTTGGTCGTGGTATTTCGTTTGGTAATAACCAGGATGCAGTGGTGAATGGAGTATTGAATTTGCAGATCAATGGTATGATCGGCGATAGTATGATGCTTTCCGCTGCATTGACCGACAATAATATCCCGGTGCAGGCTGAAGGCAACACACAACAGTTGAATGAATTTGACCGTGTGTGGATCCAATTAAAAAAGAAAGGCTGGCAATTGAATCTTGGTGATATTGATGTGCGAAGAAACGACGCTTACTTTCTTAGTTTTTTTAAACGCCTCCAGGGTATCGCTTTTCAAAATGAAGCAAATGTATTTAAGCAAGGGAAAAACACAACACTGGTATCAGGCGCCATTGCGAAAGGGAAGTTTAATCGTTATGTATTCCAGGGGCAGGAAGGAAACCAGGGGCCTTATCGTTTACAAGGACCAAATGGTGAATTATTCTTTATCGTACTAGCAGGTACGGAGCGTGTGTTCATTGATGGTGAATTGATGCAGCGTGGCGAAGACCAGGATTATGTGATCAATTACAACACCGCTGAAATAACATTCACGCCTCGGCGCATGATCACAAAAGATCGCCGTATACAAGTAGAATTTGAATATGCTGATCGTAATTTTTTAAACTCTCAATTCTTTGTCGGTAATGAATTAAAAGTTAATCCTAAACTTACTTTCCGTGTCAATGCATTTTCGAATGCTGATTCAAAGAACAGTTCAGTAAACCAATTTTTAACAACGGAGCAAAAGCAATTCTTGTTTGATATTGGCGATAGAGTTGAAACAGCATTATATCCATCCATTGTAAAAGACACCTTCGCTGCCAATAAGATCGTGTATCGTTTGGTTGATTCAACTGTGAACAGCATTACTTACGATTCTGTGTTGGTGTACACAACCATTGATCAGCCTGATGTTCATTCGGCTTCATTTACTGATGTTGGCATTGGTAATGGCGATTATGTGTTAGAAGAAGCAGGAGCAAATGGTCGTACATACAAATGGATTGCGCCGCTGAATGGAATACGACAGGGGCGTTATGCGCCAGCTGTGCGATTGATTGCTCCACGCACGCAACAAATGATGACTGTGGGCACAGACTACCAGGTAAGCAAATCATTTTTAGTAAAAACAGAATTAGCCATCAGCCGTTTTGATATTAATACGCTTTCACGAAAAGATAAAACGAATGATGATGGAGTTGCCGGCCGCATTGCTTTGCAATACAACAACCAGTTTAAAGGCAATCCGCAAAAACCATTGACATATAAACTCACCAGCAGTTATGAATATGTGCAGGAAAGTTTCAGGCCATTGGAACGTTTGCGTCCCGTTGAATTTACGAGAGAGTGGGGCTTACCAGTTTTCCTGCAACAGGAAAAAGAACAGATCATTACTGCAGGTATTGAATTGATGCGTACAACTAATCACCGGTTTAATTATAACATACAAAATTACCAACGTGGTTCCTTGTTCAAAGGTCTTCGTCATATAGTGCAGCATGGCTACTCAAACAAAGGGTGGACATGGGTTGGTAACCTTAATTACTCCTCAACTGACAGCGGCAGCAACAAAGGTTTCTTTTTACGACCAACTGTTGATCTCAAGAGAAGATTTGACAAACTTGATAAAATTGAGATTGGCGGGCAATATTATTTAGAACATAGTGAAATACGGAATCGCATCACCGATACACTATCTCCACTGACTTTCATGTGGGATACATGGACACTTTATCTCCGTTCAAAAGAAGCTTCAAATAAATGGGGTTTGAATTTTTTTACACGTCGTGATAAACTTCCATTAGGAAAACAGCTTGAGCAAACCGATAGAAGCTTTAACTACAATGCCTATGTTGAATTGATGAGTAGTGAAAAACACCAGTTCCGTTTAAATGCAACTATACGTGAATTGAAAGTGTACAACAGTCAGCTCACAGGACAAAAGCCTGAACGCACAGTATTAGGTCGTGCAGAATATTTTGTGAACGAATGGAAAGGAATGCTCACAGGTAATGTATTATATGAAGCCGGAAGTGGGCAGGAGCAACGCCGTGATTATTCTTTCCTTGAAGTACCTGCCGGGCAAGGCGAATATACATGGAACGATTACAATACAGATGGCATTCCGCAGTTGAATGAATTTGAAATAGCGCTTTATCAAGACCAGGCACGGTACATTCGTGTGTTTACGCCAACGCTTGATTTTATTCGTGCAAATTACAACCAGTTTAACTACAGTGTTAATTTAAATCCGAGAGCATTGATCGATCCAAATAAGGCAAAAGGATTTCCAAAGTTTTTAACCCGTTTCACAGTTCAATCGGGTTTGCAGATATTTAAAAAAGAGATCTCTGATAAAAATATCAACCTCGACCCGTTTTCAAAACCAAAAGTTGATACAAGTTTAATTTCGTTGAGTTCTGTGCTAACAAACACATTGTTTTTTAACCGTACAAGCAGTGTATGGGGTATTGATCTTACGCATATACAAAACGTTGGTCGTTCTATTCTTACTTATGGTTTGGAAACAAGAACTCTCCGTGATCTTTCCGGTCGTATTCGCTGGAACCTCAGCAAGAAATTTTCAACGAACGTTCTAATAAAAATGATCAGCAATCAATTGGAAACACCCAAGTTTGGCAACCGCAATTATGATCTTGCACAATGGGTTACTGAGCCGTCTATCAGTTTCCAGAGCGGAACAAAATATCGCTTCTCTCTGAATTATAAATATGAAGACAAGCAAAATGAAGAAGGACAAAAAGAGCGTGCTGTCATTAACTCTATTATTACCGAAATGCGTTACAATGTACTTTCCAGCAGCACCATCAATGGAAAATTTCAATTCAGCAATATCAAGTTCAATGGTGCTACAAACTCTACTGTTGCATTTATTATGCTCGATGCTTTATTGCCAGGTAAAAACTTTTTATGGAATATTGATTTCACCAGAAGACTTGCCAATAACATGGAAATTAATTTTACCTACGAAGGTCGAAAGCCCGGTGAAGCGAAAGCTATTCATACGGGAAGGGCAAGTGTAAGAGCGTTGTTTTAGTTAATTACATTTTATCGACTTTCTTATATGTTAGAAATGCCTACATAGTCGACCTGACAACAGCCTCAAGAGTTTTGCCGGTTTGCAACTGTACCGACCAATAAAAAAAGCGGTGGAAGAATCCACCGCTTTTTAAATAAACCATCAACGTGTATGTATGCTTAGCTAAATAAGCCGCCTTTACGTAATGTTTTTGAACCTTCACCAATTTTGAAACCATTGTTGTAGATTTCTACTTTGTAAGCACCTTCAACAAATTTGGCACCTGGCTTCCATTCAATTGAAACAGGAGTTGTTTTACCTGCTGCGAAAGTAAGAGTTGACATTTTTGTAAACACTCTTTCACCTTCTTCTCTTGTTGTGAAACGACCGCTACCTAAAGCTTCGTTGCTTACTACTTGTCCTGTAGGATCAGTAATCACTACATAAACATCTTTTGTAGTTCCTTCTTCACCAACACGGTTGAATACGTTAAATGATAAACGGATTTTGTCAACACGCTTCGCAACATCTTTTTCTTTTTCTTTACCGTTCTTACGTTCGTCAATTGTAACGATATTGATGTTTGAAGCATTCAATGTAGACGCTACATCCAGTTTTTCTTCAACTACTTTCTTTTCAGCTGATGTTTGATCGTACTGAACTTGCAATGCTTCTTTTTGAACCGTGATTTCTTGTTTTTCAGTTTTCAACTGAAGGTTTTCACCACGCAATGTTTCAACTTCTACTACATAACCACTGATTTTTTCATTCAGCTCGTTAATTAAACGCTTTGCTTCAGCAAGATCAGCAGCGGTTTTATTTTGCTTATTCAGTAAAGTCTGAATACGCTTTTTCATGTTACCAATATCGCTGTCTTTTGTTTTAACAAGACTGTCCATACTTGCGTTCATGCTTGTTAATTCATCAAGACGTTGTAAAGCTGAATTGTATTCGCTTTGAATTGCACTCTTGCTGCTATCGCTGGTGCTTAACTGTGCTTGTAACTGTGTAGTTACTTCTTTACTTTTTGATTTGTCCCAAATGATGTATCCCCAAGTACCGAGTAATGCGGCGATTAATAAGCCGTAAATTAAACCACGGTTACTGTTGTTCTTCTGTGTAGAAGGTGGGTTATCCTGAGGGGCTGCGGAAGGATAGTTTGAATAAGACATACTGTTTGATTTTTAAGTTTTAAAATTTATATTTAGCTATGGCTAACCAACAACATATTCAACCCGATTCTATTCTGGTAATTGATATTGAAACAGTACCACAATTTGCATCGTTTGAAGAGCTGCCGGAACTATGGAAAGTTCTCTGGGCAGACAAAATTTCCAAAACCATGCCAGAAAATTTTTCGGCTGCTGAAATGTATGAACAAAGGGCCGGAATACAGGCTGAATTTGGCAAAATAATCTGCATAAGCACAGGTTATTTTTATACCGATAAAGGTGGAAGATTATGCTTTCGCTTGAAATCATATGCAGGTCACGATGAAAAACAGCTGTTAGTGGAGTTTACGGAATCTGTTAATAAGTTTTATAAAAATTTACCTGCTATGCATTTCGCCGGGCATAACATTAAAGAGTTTGATATTCCTTACATCAGCCGGCGTTTACTCATCAACGGACTAACACTACCGTCGTACCTGCAATTGCTTGGTAAAAAACCTTGGGAAACAAACCTGGTAGATACCATGCAGCTTTGGAAGTTTGGCGACTATAAGAATTACACTTCGCTTAACCTGCTTGCAAGTTGTTTAGGAATACCAACACCCAAAGAAGGTATTGACGGCAGTCAGGTAAAAGAAATTTATTATATACAAAAAGATCTCCCTCGTATAGTTGCGTATTGCCAGAAAGATGTAATTGCAACAGCACAAGTTTTTCTAAAGCTGCAACAATTACCTTTGCTCCCGACTGAAAATATTTTTATTGCTGAATAAGTATGAGTGTAACAAAAATTCTTGGCGACTGGAAAAAGAAAAATTTTAAACCTGTTTACTGGTTTGAAGGGGAAGAAGACTTTTACATCGATCAGTTAGTGGATGCTGCAGAGCATACGATCTTATCTGACGCTGAGGCTGGCTTTAATCTTTCTGTTTTTTATGGCAAAGATGCAGCATGGAGCGACGTAGTGAATGCCTGCATGCGTTATCCCATGTTTTCGGACAAGCAGGTGGTAATACTCAAAGAAGCTCAGCAAATGAAGGATATTGATAAGCTGGAAGCTTATATCAACAATCCGCTGGCTTCAACCATTTTTGTGGTAGGCCATAAAGAAAAGAAAGTTGATGGTCGTAGTAAGCTTGCAAAGCTGTTGAAAGATAAAGGCGAAGTGTTGAGTACAAAAAAAATGTATGACAATGAACTGCCGGCCTGGACACAAAATTTTATAGAGGGCAAAGGATACCAGCCCACGCAAAAGGCTGTTCAACTTTTAGTTGATCATATTGGCAATGATCTTAGTCGTATTGCTAATGAAGTTGATAAGGTGATCCTTAACCTTGGCACCCGTACAACAATTACCGATGATGATATTGAAAATTTTGTCGGCATCAGCAAAGAATACAATGTGTTTGAATTGCAAAATGCAGTTGGTAAAAAGAACTTAGCCAAAGCACTTCAGATCGTTCAATATTTCGAAAGCAATCCCAAAGCTGCGCCCATTCAATTGGTATTACCCTCGCTTTACAGTTATTTCTCAAAGGTGTTTATGTTGTTTGGCGTGCAGGGCGATGACAAGACCGTTGCAGCACAAACAGGCATTAACGCCTGGTTCCTGAAAGATTATAAAGTAACCGCTAACTCATACGGATTTGAAGGTGTGCAATCGGCTTTATTACTCATGCATCATTATAACCTGCGAAGCGTTGGGGTGGGTGATGCCGGCACCGAAGATGCATCGCTGCTAAAAGAAATGATCTATAAGATGATGATGTAAGACCCTGAGCGGAGTCGAAAGGGCGGTTTGTGTGTATCGAACGAAGTCGAGATACACTAATCATCCTTCGACTCCGCTCAGGACCTCACGCATACGGTTGCATCAAAACACTTCAAACAATCAACAACCATTACCTTCGCAATCGATCTTCCAATTTTTTAATACTAAATATTCAAATAGTTCATGGCTTTAATGAAATCCATCTCCGGCATTCGTGGTACCATTGGCGGTGCACCCGGCGACAATTTAACTCCTGTTGATATTGTAAAATTTACAGCAGCATACGCAACTATACTGGGCAAAGGCAAAAAAGTAATTGTTGGTCGTGATGGACGTATGAGCGGTGAAATGGTGCGTAGTCTTGTTGTAAATACTTTGCTGGGCATGGGTTTACATGTGATCGATTTGGGCATGAGCACCACACCTACCGTTGAAATGGCGGTGAAATTTGAAGGAGCAGATGGTGGCATTATCCTAACGGCATCGCATAACCCAAAACAGTGGAATGCATTAAAACTGCTGAATGAAAAAGGAGAATTCATCAGTGCTGAACTTGGACAGCAAATGCTGGCCATTGCTGAAAAAGAAGCATTTAATTTTGCAGGAGTAGATGAACTTGGTTCTTACTCGTTCAATAATGATCTTTTGCAAAAACACATTGAAGCAATCCTTGATCATCCGTTGGTGAACAAGCAGTCTATTGCTGATATGAAATTTAAAGTAGTCCTTGATGCCATCAACAGTTCAGGAGCTGAAGCTGTGCCGGCGTTATTGCATGCGCTGGGTGTAACTGATATTACGGTTCTTAATGCTGATATGCATGGCAACTTTGCACACAATCCCGAACCACTAGCTGAAAACCTCGTTGAACTTTGCAGTTCAGTAGTTGATCAAAAAGCTGATCTGGGTATTGCTGTTGATCCTGATGTTGATCGTTTGTGTTTTGTAAGCAACGATGGAAGCTTATTTGGTGAGGAGTATACGTTGGTGGCTGTTGCTGATTACATTTTATCAAAACAAAAAGGAAATACAGTTTCCAATCTATCATCGACACGTGCATTGAAAGATGTTACCGAAAAACATGGTGGTGAATATTTTGCCAGCGCAGTAGGCGAGGTGAACGTGGTAAAAATGATGAAAGAAGTAGATGCAGTGATTGGTGGCGAAGGTAACGGCGGCATTATTGATCCGCAATTGCATTACGGAAGAGATGCATTGATCGGTATTGCTTTATTCCTGACACATCTTGCACAATCGGGTAAAACAACTGCCGAGTTACGTAAAAGCTATCCCGATTATTTCATGAGCAAACAAAAGATCGATCTGCCGAAAGAAACAGATGTAAAAGCATTGCTGGCAAAAGTAAAAGAGCAGTATGCAGCACAGCCTGTTAACACGGTTGATGGTGTTAAGATTGAATTTGATAAAAGCTGGGTGCATTTGCGTAGCAGCAATACCGAACCTATTATCAGGGTTTATTCTGAAGCATCAACAATTGAAAAAGCAGATGCATTGGCTACAGAAGTAATGAACACAATTAAAAGTTTAATGTAACCAGTCCGTTGAAGCACCCTTAAATAAAATCCGGTAACTCACCTGCATTAACTTTCATCGGTTACAACACCTTATCTTTGCAGCTCATTTTTTGGATATGACCCGCATTTATTTCGACAACGCCGCCACAACTGCCATCGATCCACAGGTATTAGATGCGATGTTGCCTTATCTGCAAAACGGATTTGGCAACCCTTCTTCAATTTATTCGTTCGGAAGAGAAACAAGATTGGCGATTGAAAATGCACGCAAATCGGTGGCGAAGATTCTGAATGCACATCCTGCCGAAATCTTTTTTACAAGTGGTGGCACCGAAAGTTCCAACACAGCTATTACGGCTTCAGTTCGTGATCTTGGTTGCAAACACATCATCACTTCAAAAATTGAACACCACGCTACTTTACATACAGTTGAATATATTGATAACCGTGATGAAGCCAAAGTAAGTTACGTTGATGTATTGCCAAATGGTCACATCGATCTTGAACATCTTGAACAACTGCTGGCTTCAACTGAAGAAAAAACATTGGTAACATTGATGCATGCAAATAACGAAATCGGCAACATTACTGATTTGTTTGCTGTAGGAAACCTTTGTAAAATGTATGGTGCCATTTTTCATTCTGATACGGTACAAACCATCGGGCATTTCAATTTTGATTTACGTAATACTCCGGTGCATTTCATTAGCGGATCAGCGCATAAATTCCATGGGCCAAAAGGTGCGGGTTTGTTATACATCAACGAGAACGTACACATCAAACCATATATTCATGGTGGCGGACAGGAACGTAACATGCGTGCAGGTACTGAAAATGTATACGGCATTGTTGGATTTGCAAAAGCATTACAACTTGCAACTGAAAAAATGGATAACGAAAGTGCTTATATCCAAAGCATCAAATATTATATGATCGAACAGTTAAAGAAAAATCTGAAAGGAGTAAGCTTTAACGGCGATCCAATGGGCCGCAGCAACTACACCGTATTGAATGCAAGTTTTCCAAAATCAGAAAAATCAGAAATGCTGCTGATGAATCTGGATATGGATGGCATTTGTGCATCGGGTGGTAGTGCATGCACAAGCGGCGCACAACAAGGTTCGCATGTCATTCGTGCCATCAATACTAACCCCAACCAAATTCCTGTTCGATTTTCATTCAGCAAATTCAATACAAAAGAAGAAGTGGATGTGGTGGTTGAAAAATTAAAAACGCTGATCTGATCATTGCACAAGAATCTGTTTAGTGATGCGCCTGTTACCACTGCGCATTTGCACAATATAATTTCCGCTTTCAAGTTGATTTAACGTGAACGGCATTTTAATATTACCAGCATTCATTTGCTGATCAATAAACGTACGCACAATACGGCCGTTCATATCATATACCTGTATGGAAATACGTTCCGATCGGATCAACTCGATGTTGATCCATGAATCGGTCTTCACCGGGTTAGGATACACGGTAAAATTAAAATCCCGGCTATCATTGTTGAAAATTCCCGGCACTGCGTTAACAACGATCCGGCCTTTCATGCCTGAAGCAATACTACTTGCAGAACCGAAGTATATTGTTTGTCCAGCCATAGCAGCTGTTATAAGAATCCGGTAATTCGATGAGGAAGAAAATCCATTGTTTTGAGGGGTGAGTCGGTTCACATGCCAACTATCAGGATTTACTTCTGTTAGCGGATATATTTTACTGGCTTCAATAATTACTTCATCGCCCACATTTACGGTTAAAGTATTAGGCAAATAAGAATTTCCATTGATTGAAATAATATGTTGTGCGCCTGCAACCGAAAACAGGATACAGGCCAACACTGCAGCAAACAGATGTTTCATATATCATGATTTTAAGTTTAATAAAACAGGACAGGGGCATGAATTAAAATCTTTAGGTTTTTCCGGACCATAAACAAAAAGTTTCTAAATTTCCTTTTCAAACTAATGATTATGACTCTCCAAAAATTCACCGGTGCAATAACTGCACTTGCCTTGTTATTTAGCTCATGTAAAAATAAACCCAGCCAAACAACTGAACAGACAATTGCACACACTGTGCCATCTTATGTTTTGCAATCAAATATTTACGAAGTCAATGTGCGTCAATACACTGCAGAAGGCACGTTCAAGGCATTCGAAGCCAACCTTCCACGTTTAAAAGAAATGGGAGCGGAGATACTTTGGTTCATGCCCATTACACCCATCAGCAAAACAGATCGTAAAGGTGTGTTGGGAAGTTATTATGCAGTGGCAGATTATACAGCTGTGAACCCGGAATTTGGAACAATGGATGATTGGAAAAACTTAGTGAATAAAGCACATGAACAGGGCTTTAAAGTTATTACCGACTGGGTGGCCAACCATACCGGTGCTGATAATCGTTGGATGCAAAGCAACCCTGATTTTTTTGTAAAGAAAGCTGATGGAACATTGGCCTTTGCATTTGATTGGAGTGATACACGTGATCTCAACTTCTGGAATCCTGTTTTGCACGATAGTATGATCAATGCCATGAAGTTCTGGTTAACAGAAACAAAGATCGATGGCTTCCGTTGCGATGTGGCAATGGAAGTGCCACGCAGCTTTTGGCAAAAATGTATTACGGAATTAAAAACAGTAAAGCCTGATATTTTTATGTTGGCCGAAGGTGATGTTGCCTGGTTGCATGATGCAGGTTTTCATGCAACCTATGGCTGGGATGGTTTTGCGAAGATGAAGAAAGTTGCAAAAGGTGAAGCAAGTGCAAAGGTTCTCGATACAGTCATCCGCCATTTAGATGAAACATATAACCCTAACTATATTAAAATGTACTTTACCAGCAACCACGATGAGAACAGCTGGAACAAAGCCGACTATGAAACAATGCCCGGCGCAGTGCATGCTCCGTTTGCCGTGTTAAGTCAAACATGGAAAAATACATTGCCCTTAATTTACAGCGGACAAGAAGAACCTTTCCTTGATTCAATTTCATTTTTCTACAAAGACACCATTGCGTTTGGCAAATACCAACGTGCAGCTTTTTACAAAACATTACTTGGTTTAAGAAAGAGCACAGCAGCATTAGCAGTTGATGCAGCTTATACAAAACTGGTTTCTTCTAACGATGATGCAATATTTGCATATACAAGAGAAAAGGGAGGAAAGAAAGTATTGGTTATCCTTAATCTTTCAAACAAACCACAAACAACAAAATTGCAAGGTGCTATTGCCGGTGAAACACAAAATGTATTTGCCAACCAGCATGAACATTTAACCGATGGGCAGGATTTTGCATTGGCACCTTGGGGTTATTTGGTGTATTCATACTGATGAAAAATGACAGGAGATAAACATCTTGCTTTTCTTGTTCCTATGATGATCGGAGGATTTGTCTTCTGGTGTTTTAGTGGCTTTAAAGGGAAATACAACGAACAACTTGTTGATGAAAACAAAGACAGAAATTTCTGGACAGGCTATTTGCTTTTGATGTTATCGATTGCAGCGATAGCCTTTCTTATTTACTTTTAAACAAAGAGGGAATACAATAACTGTATTCCCTCTTTTACTTTTTTTATTCGTTATCTCTTAGCTAATGAATCCTAATGCCTTGATCAACTCATCAGGCAGCTTCGGCAGTTTTCTACGTTCAATTAAGTAAGTAGAAAGTGCAGCAAGGTCTTTAAAGATGTAATGCTGTTGCACTGCACCTTCCAAATACCCTGCACCACTTGTATTGCCGGTTCCCACACGCATACCGATCATACGACGCACCATTACAAAATGTTTGTGTCGCCAGCCGGCCAGCCAATGATCAATTTCAATAAGCGTATCCAATATCTGAAACGAAGTTTGAAACACGGGGAAGTCACGATACAACATAATGAACAATGCACTACGCATCGCTGCATCGCTGAGCGATCCATCTGCAGTTTTTGAATCGATGAATTGTGCATCAAAATCAGCCAGCTTCTGTTGTTCCCGTTCCGTTAAACTGTTTTCATAAATGCTGCGGTAATCATTCCAGAATGGATGGAGTTCTGTTGAGGGATATATTGCAGCGTAACCTTTCCAGAATTTTTCATCAAAGAAAGGCATACGTTCCAACCATTGATTGATCAGTTGAAGAATTGTTTGAGTTGATTCAATAGAATTGATGTCGTTAAAATCCTTTTCAGCAAAACCACCTTCGTTGGTGCGTTTGTAATAATCATGTTGATGACGCTTTTCCATTTTCAAACCAAGCGTTGCTTCAATTAACCTGAACTGTTTGCTTTGAAAACCCGAAGCAGGAGTCAGAAGGTTACGAAATTCCAGGAAATCCATCGGCGTCATTGTATCGAGGATCGTCACCTGCTGATTGATCAAAGCAAGAATACTTGTTACACGTTTTAACCGATGGCGGCAAAGATTCAGGTCTTCACTATTATCGTCCACTTTTTCCTTGCTGAATACTTTTTTTACAAACTCCAGTTCAAACAAAATTTGTTTGAACCATAATTCATAAGCCTGGTGAATAATGATGAACAGCATTTCATCATGCGCCGGTTGTTGTCCTTCAGCAAAACTTAACGGATGCTGGCTGTCGAGAATTTTTTCCAATTGCAAATAAGAAGGATAGTATTGACCGTTATCTTGTTTCATTGAATATGCTTTTTATACGGCGGCAAGGTTAAGAAATTTCATGAACTTATAATGAAACAACAGTTACTTTGCCATACGAATTCAATTATTTAAACGTTTAACCATTGACGTATCCTTGTAAGACTGGCTTTATTTTTGCAAAACAAATTACTATGCAAAGGAAATTCATCTTAACCCTACTTACTGCGGTATCAATTACAGCCCTATCAGCACAAGATTTACGTTTAAACCTTTTTGGCGGTATGGCCAATTACAATGGCGATCTGCAGTCAAAGCCCATCAATTTTAAACAAGCCAGGTATAGTGTAGGACTTTGGGCCAGTTACGACCTTAATCCTTATGTGATGTTGCGTGGCGGATTTCATTTTGCTGAATTAAGAGCAGAGGATCGTTTCCAGGAAAATCCAGCCAACGTATTACGCAACCTCAGTTTCTCAACTAATATCATCGAATTACATGCTGCTGCAGAATATCATTTCCTGGGAATGACCGACAGGGTGTTTTCGCCTTATGTGTTTGGTGGGCTTGCAGGTTTTCATTTCAATCCTTATGCATACGATCAAGCTGGTAATAAAGTTTTCCTGAAACCGCTTTCAACCGAAGGACAAGGATTAGCTGGTTATCCAGATCGTCAGCCGTATAGTTTAGTTCAGTTCGCCATTCCATTAGGTATTGGTGTTCGCATGGTGCTTACCGATAGAATTGATGTTGGTGCTGAATTTGGCTATCGCAAAACATTTACCGATTACATTGATGATGTGAGTCGTTCTTATGTTGATGAAAACGTATTGTTTGCATCACGTGGACCAAAAGCTGTTGAGATGGCTTTCCGTACACCTGAGTTACCAGGTCACTCCATAGATCCATACCCGGTTGATCTTGAAAAAAGAGGTGGTTCCGAATACAAAGACAATTACTACTTTCTTGGTTTAACATTCACTTACCGTATCACCGGTGGCGACCGTTCAGGAGGTCGTTCGGGCGGTGGTGGTCGTGGCAGCAAAAAACGTTCAGGTTTGGGATGCCCAACCAACGTTTTCTGATCCGTTTTTCGAGTCAAAAAATCACCTTCATTTTCTTATCCACAAACTGCAATAAATTGTTGAAAAACAGTGAAAATAAAGCCTGTTTTTCCATCGGGTTCCGTGTGCTTTTCGGTATCTTTGGCCGCTTCAATTTAAGCGACATTTTAAGCTATGGATCAAACAGAAAATACAATGGAAAACGGGCAGGATAATAACGGTAAGATCATACCCGTAAATATCGAAGAGCAAATGAAAACCGCTTACATCGATTATTCGATGTCGGTAATCGTCGGCCGTGCTTTGCCTGATGTTAGAGATGGTTTAAAACCCGTTCACCGCCGCATTTTATATGCCATGAACGAACTGGGTTTGCAATACAATAAAGCCTATAAGAAAAGTGCAAGAGTGGTGGGTGAGGTGCTTGGTAAGTATCACCCTCATGGCGATGGATCTGTATACGATGCAATGGTACGAATGGCACAGGAATGGAGCATGCGTTATACGTTGGTTGATGGACAAGGTAACTTTGGTAACCAGGACGGTGACGGACCAGCCGCCATGCGTTATACCGAGGTAAGAATGGAACGTCTTACCGAAAGTATGTTGAATGATATCGATAAAGAAACAGTTGACTTCAGCAACAACTTCGATGATTCAGAAAAAGAACCATCTGTTCTTCCTACTCGTATTCCTCAATTATTAGTAAACGGTTCAAGTGGTATTGCGGTTGGTATGGCTACTAACATGATGCCGCATAACCTGAGCGAAGTAATTGATGGATGTATAGCTTATATCGATAACAGGGAAATTACCATTGATGAATTAATGCAGTTTGTAAAAGCTCCTGACTTTCCAACAGCAGGAACTATTTACGGTATGGAAGGCATTAAAGCAGGTGCTCATTTCGGACGTGGCCGGGTTGTGTTACGTGGCAAACTAACCATCGAAACCAAAACAAGTGGTCGTGAACAGATCATTATTACCGAAGTCCCTTACCAGGTAAATCGTGACGCATTAACTGATAAGATCGGTCAATTGGTAAATAATAAAGTGATCGAAGGTATTGTTCACGTTAACAATGAAAGTAACCAGAAAGAAGGTACCCGTATTGTTGTTGATTTGAAACGTGATGCTGTTGCTAACGTAATTGTTAACCAGTTATTCAAGTATACAGAACTGCAGACATCTTACGGTATCAACAACGTGGCGATTGTAAAAGGCCGCCCGAAAACACTCAACCTCAAAGAGCTTATCTCTGAATTTGTTGAGTTCCGTCACGAAGTTGTTGTCCGTCGTACAAAATTTGAATTACGTAAAGCACAGGAAAGAGCCCATATTTTGTTAGGCTACCTCATTGCATTAGATCATCTTGATGAAGTGATTGCACTCATCCGCAGTTCAGCAACGCCTGATATTGCAAAAGATAATCTGATCAATGCAGGTTGGGGCCTTGATGAAATACAGGCGAAAGCAATTCTGGAGTTACGTCTTCAGCGCTTAACCGGAATGGAGCGTGATAAGATCAAGAGTGAATATGATGAGTTAATGAAACTCATCACCCACCTCAACGAACTCTTGTCAAACGAAACCATGCGTTTCGAACTCATCAAAACAGAGTTACTCGAAATAAAAGATAAGTTTGGTGATGAGCGTAAAACCGAGATCACTTATTTAGATAACGAAGTACGTATTGAAGATCTTATTAAAGAAGAAGATGTGGTGATTACCATTTCACATCATGGTTACATTAAACGAACTTCGGCTACAGAGTACCGTCAGCAACGCAGAGGTGGCAGGGGAGCTATTGGTAGTAAAACCAGGGAAGAAGATTATGTAGAACATCTATTTGTTGCATCTACTCATCACACCCTTTTATTCTTTACCGAAAAAGGAAGAGTGTACTGGCTGAAGAGTTACGAAATTCCTGAAGGCGATAAAACAAGTAAGGGCAGAGCTATTCAAAACCTTATGCAATTACCGCCCGATGATAAGGTGAGAGCTATCATTGATGTAGCCAATATTGAAGATGAAGAATTTGTGAAGAATCATTACATTGTATTGTGTACAAGAAAGGGTATCATTAAGAAAACTCTTTTGGAAGACTTTAGCAGGCGTCGTGCAACCGGTGTAAATGCCATCACCATCGTAGAAGGCGACGAGTTGCTGGAAGCTAAAATGACCGACGGTAATAGTGAGATCATGATGGCTGTTAAGAGCGGTCGTGCAATTCGTTTCCCTGAAGAAAAAGTAAGACCAACAGGTCGTGGTGCAATAGGTGTTGCAGGTATTGAAGTGGATGACGAGAATGATGAAGTGGTTGGTATGATTTGTGTTAACAGGGAGGACACAACCCGAACTGTGTTGGTAGTGAGTGAAAAAGGTTATGGAAAACGTACCGCTGTTGATGAATATCGTATCACTAATCGTGGTGGTAAAGGTGTTAAAACCATTAACGTTACAGATAAAACCGGTTCATTGGTTGGTATGCTGGAAGTAACCGAGAAAGAAGACCTGATGATCAGTTGTAAGAGCGGTATAACCATTCGTATGAAAGTGAACCAGATCAGTGAACAAGGCCGTGCAACGCAGGGTGTTAAGCTGATAAGAGTAGATGATGGCGATGAAATTGCAGCGATCACACGATTAGATGAAGAAGAAGTAGCTGAAGTTATTGATGCAACTGATGTAACATCAGAAGCATCTGATAGTACTGATATTACTGACAACACAACAACAACGACCGACGAAACACCAGAATCAACAGACAATCAGTAAAAAACAATAAAACACAAAAAATAAAGAGATGAAAAAATTTCTTTTCTCAGCGGTTGCTGTACTGTTTTGCCTGGGTCTTTCTGCACAGGATGTAAAGAAGATCCGTAACGCATACGATAAAAAAGATTGGGTAAAAGCAAAAGAGGCAGTTGACCTTGCATTGGCAAATGAAAAAGAACAAGCGAATTGGGAAGCCTGGTATTATAAAGGATTGATCTATGGCCAAATTGCAAAAGATGCTAATTTAAAAGCCACAGTTCCTGATGCGTGGATGCAATCATTTGAAGCTTACAAAAAATCAATGGAGCTTGATAAAAAACAAGCGGAAATCTTTATGATGACCCGCCAGTACCCGGTGTTTGAAAACTACCTGGAGCTACAAAAAGAAGCAAACACTTTTTACAATAGTGGTAACTACCAGGGTGCATTAGATGGTTATAAAAAAGCTGACCAGGTTGGTCGGTTTATTTATTCCAACAAGTGGGCGTTGAGTGAAGTTGATACCATTCTTTATTATTATGCCGGTGCAGCAGCAATGCAACTGGAAAATAAAGAAGAAGTAGTTTCTTTCTTTAAGAAAATTGCTGATGCGAATATTGGTGGCGAAGGTTACGATGTTGTTTATCGCTACCTCACATATTATTACGATCAGAAAAAAGATGCAGAAGCTGCAAAGAAATATGCAGAAACAGGCCGTAAGCTTTATCCAAAAGATACTTACTACGATCGCATCGAGCTCGATAAAATGCGTAAGAATGGAGCCGATCCGTTAGAAGTGTTTAAAAAATATGAAACCGTAATTGCGGCCGATGCAAAAGATTATGAACTGCGTTACGATTACGCAGCTGAGATCTTTAACTGGCTCTACATGGATTCAAAAGCAACAGCAGAACAAAAACCTGAACACTTCGCTAGGATCGTTTCTCTTTTGAAAAATGCTATCGAAATTGATCCTAAGCAACCGGATGCTCATTTATTGCTGGGTAAAACTTACTTCAACGAAGCCGCATTCCTGCAAGACGAAATGAAGAAGATCAAAGGAACAACTCCTGCAGATACGCAAAAGAAGACTGAAATGAAGAAGCAAATGGAAGACAAGATGAAGGAAGCACTTCCGCACCTTGATAATTCATTGGTTATTTATACTGCAATGACAGCAGATCAGTTGAAAGACAAGCGTACAAAGAACGAATACAAATCAACTTTATACCTGTTAACAGAAGCACACCGTTTCCTCGGTAACAAGGATAAAGAGAAAGAATTTGATGCAAAATACCAAGCCTTGAATCAATAGACTCAGTTTTGCATAACTGGAAAGACCGTCTCAAAAGGACGGTCTTTTTTTATTACATTTAATAAAAAGAAACAATAAGCTATGTCGTTGAAATTGAACAGAACAAGCTTTGGTAATCCGCAAAATAAAGGCAATGTTTTAAGTCGAGATGAAGCATTTAACCTGTTTACAGATTGGGTTAAAAACGAGCGACTGCAGCTGCACATGAGGCAGGTTGGTCATTTGATGAAATGCTGGGCACAGGAAAAAGAGCATTTGTCGGAAGCTGATCAATGGCGCTGGGAAATGGCTGGCTTATTACACGATGCCGATTGGGATCAATGGCCAGACCAACACTGCAGAAAGATCATTGAGGAACTTGAAGCCAGGAATATTGATCCCGAAATTATTAGAGCAATTGCCAGTCATGGACCAAACCATTTTGGTGTTGAACCGGAAACGAGGATGGATAAAATGTTGTATGCATTTGACGAACTCAGCGGATTAATTCATGCATACAGTCTAATGCGACCCGAAGGTTATGCAGGTATGGAATTGAAAGGAGTTAAGAAACGATTGAAAGAAAAAAGCTTTGCAGCAAATGTGAACCGTGATGAAATTATGGATGCATTAAACAGGGCGGGTATTGATTTGGAGACTCTGATTCCGTTCATCATTGAAAAGCAGCAAATGTCAAAATAAAATTGCCTTATGTCTGTTTAACATAAAGATTTGTTATAAGACTTCTCACAAGCTCGCTCTTGCATTACGCAGTATGTAGCTTTCTGACTTTTCGCCGTGGGAAGCAAAACATAATGGCAAGGGTGGTGTGTTAGCTATGTTTTGCTTCCCACGGCGAATTGGAAGAATGCGGTTTAGGTGAGAACGTCTGATAACATAACATTATGTCTAAACAGGTTGGTTTGTGGAGCGGGATTAGTAAGTTTTGAATAACTAATACCGCTCGGATGGCTCACCAAAAACTCCGAGGGAATAGCCCGCAAGGGCTGGCTTACGATGATTCAGCTTTTATTAATGCCTGCCGATTACAATGAATCTTGCGCAAGAGATTTATTCGCTTTTATTGGGAGTATCAAATTTGGTTTGAGTGGCTTTATCTTTTTGCAGGTATTGCGCTTTTTCTTGTATGTATGCAGTTATTAGGGGTTTGGCTACATCAACGATAAACCCAACTAAAAAAGAGAAGATGGCTATTAGCCACCATTTTCTTTGCGGAAACGAATCCCATCTTTCTTTATTTAATTCCCTTGTGTAGCCTCCGTTATTTGTTATGAAGTTTTCGCCTACAGGGTGAGAGTATATTTCATATGCAAACTTCGCACCTTTAGTTGCTATGTTCATTGCGTTAATGTGGTCTCTTTTAGCCATCTCAAAACAACATGCATAAACTTGCTCATGTGATACTTTTAAAAAAGCCGCCATCTCCATTGTGCTAATAGTGGGTTTCTGGGGTTCGATTTCTGACAGCTTTCTAAGTATCTTATCCTTCACTTTATAATCCTTCATAATAGGAGCTTTAGTTATTATTTAATCGGGCTGGTACTAGTTCCCACGAGTGCGTGGGCTTTTGGTGGCGGGCTGTTTAACATAATGTTAATTATACGACTACTTATTATCCAAAGTATTCTAGCTCAGCGGTCAGGTTAAGGTGCGGATATTCGCCCTGAAGCCGTTCGGCTAATTGATAATGCTTCATCAGAAACTGTTTATGTTGCTGGGATGCTGGATGAAACGCTTTGTGATTTCGTGCAGTTACAAGCTGACGGATCTCTTTGATCAGCTGTTTTGTAGATTCTGTAAATGCATAATCAGAAAACTTTTCCATTACAAATTGCGTGGCCGCATAATTCGGATGTGCAAGATCAACATCATAAAACCTGTAATCACGCAACACATCGATCACCAGCTCGTAAGCCGGGAAATAAAACAACCGGTCGAACTTATTAACCAAATGGTGCACCGTTTCCAGCAAACGTGCTTTGCTTCGGTTATTATCAACCACGCCATCCCTTAAATGTCTTACCGGGCTGATGGTGAAAATGATCTTGAGTTTCGGATTAAAATGAAATAGTTGGTGAATGGTATTATCCAACTCGGCGATCTGCTCATCTATCGGAACCAGGTATTTTTCGAACCATTGGCCAGGAGCTTTGTGGCAATTGGCTACAAACTGACCATTGTCCAATAGTTTGTAAACGAACGATGATCCAAGGGTGATAATTAACCAATCAGCGTTTTTCAAAAATTGATGTGCCGTATGCTGCCATTGGTTGATCTGCCCCAGAGCTTGTTCCTGGTTTGGCCTTGAGAATTGACTGTGGTGATTCCAGCTTTGCCAGAGTTCGTTATATTGAAACAAATCTGATGCTGTATATTCCCTATTTTGTATATAGGAAATCAAACTCCGGCAAACACTTATCGGCTCAAATAGAATACCATTTGGATTTTGCAGCACATTGAATTTCAAATCATTTAAATTATTTCCAATATGCTCCGTAAAACAACTTCCCACCAATAAAATGGATTGCTCATGTGTAACGGGTTCCGGTAATGGCCGTATGTCAATATTGGCAATGAAGTTCATGAGTTAAATATTTCGCCTGCTATTAAAAGGCTTTTTTGCAAAGCATCTCTGTTAAGATTCAATGGAGCTTTCGTTTCAAAATAACCGATCACCTTTTCTGTATCCATGTTTCCCACCAATTCATCATCAGCCATCGGGCAACCTCCAATTCCTTTTAGGGCACCATCAAATCGTCGGCAACCAGCTTCATGAGCTGCAGCCAGCTTTTCCCGCCAGTTAATATGGGTTGAATGAAGATGCACGCCAATTTCAGTATCGGGCAATTGTCGAACAAGATAACCCATCATTCGTTTTACCTGCTCGGCTGCCGCCAATCCTACTGTATCAGCCAGTGAAATTGTTTCAATACCTAACTCCACTAATTGATCCGCATATTTGAAAACAATCTCTTCCGACCACGGATCGCCATATGGATTGCCGAAACCCATGGAAAGATATACTACTAACTGCTTGTTGTTTTTAATGCAAAGTTCCTGGATGGCCTCTACCCTTTTAAGCGATTCCTGGATCGAGCTATTTGCATTCCGTTGCTGAAATGTTTCTGAAACGGACAAAGGGAAGCCGAGATAACTTATTTCATCAAACAAAACTGCATCCTCTGCACCTCTTTCATTTGCAATGATTACCAATAACTTCGATTTTGAATCCGTCAATTTAAGTTGAGGTACTACCAGCTTTGTATCCGCCATTTGCGGAATAGCTTTGGGCGATACAAAGCTCCCGAAATCAATTGTATCAAAACCCACTTCTAGCAATGAATTCAGGTACCTGACCTTTTGCTCGGTTGGAATAAACGTTTTCCAACCCTGCATAGCGTCACGTGGACATTCAATAAGTTTAATTGATTCTTGCGCCATAACCGGCACAAAATTAAGCGATGCGGTTGGTATTAAACTTTTAACGCATTTACCTTCTCCCGCATGGCATTAAAAAATCGGTTACGGTCTTTTTCGCCGGTAGCGCTTATTTGCGTTGAGCGACTCACCAATGTATAAAAATTTGCAAATGCTTTTTCATTAAAGCGGGGATCTTTGGTAATGAGATAGCTCAGCACATTATACGTAACAAATGAAAGTTTCTCCTCATTCAATTCAAGCAGAATAGTGTTGCTGCCGATAATCACCTCGTTTACGTAAAACTGGAGAGGCGCACGGTAAACGATTTCTGAATCGCCGGGCATAAACTTAATTCCCTTTTCAACCTCCAGTTCAATGTGATCAAGACATTTCTGGAAAGAATCAATAACAATATTGAGATCTTCAGGATGCTTAAAATAGCCGCCTTCTTTATAATATTTCAATTGGCTGAGTGTGCTATTGATACTCTCTGCATTCCATAATTCAAGCGAGGGAATTTTGTTATACTCCCGAATAATTTCCTGACCCAGGAGGTAACAATCCAATAACGGAAACTCTTCAAGTGAAAATAACTTGCCTTTATATTCAGGCGAATCTTTAATAGTTTTACTCCAGAAAAAAGTTTTAAATGCAGCAATTTCAGGATATAGATAAAAATGAAAAAAAGTAATGTCTTTACAGAAGTAATGCATTTTCTTAGTGGTAAACGTGTTGAAATACTTCATGTATTCTAGCATTGCTTTCAAATAATCACTAAATGCAACACGTTCTTCATTTATTTCCGGTGCACGAAAAACAATCAATTCGTTTTGTAATTGTAACACCTGGTCGATGGATATTTTGAAATGCTGGCTGAGTGTTTTTAACTCAGAAAGCGAAACTTCTTTCTCTCCCCGTATACGCCTGTAAGCACTATCGTTACTGATATTGAGTAAATCAGCTACCTGATCAACCAATGAAATATGAGATGGTAATGAAGTTTTGATGTACTGGAATAACAGTACCTGGGGATGAGTCGTATCCATGTCAATTGGTTTTGGGGTTTCCTGCAAAACGAGCGATTCTGTTTTGCAGAAAGTAGTTATGTCCTTTAAGGTAGCAACATTTATTGCAAATCACAACTGTGTTTTCACCTTACCATACCCTTTTTGTGGTATTTGTGCCAATGCCTGCCAGTACGTAGTGCATTGCAATTATGAACAGCCGGTTAGTGAAACTAGGTTTGTGTTGTCAATTGATGATTTAATCAGTAACAACTAAAACTTACAAACATGAAAAAGACATTACTCATCGCCTCAGCATTTTTGTTTATCGCAAATGCAAGTAAAGCTCAAAGCCCTAAAATTAAGTTTGGTATTCACGCCGGTACATCTATTGCCAATATGAAATATGAAGAGGACAATATATCCTACTCTCCACAATCAAGCGTTGGTATTCAGGCGGGGTTAGTAGCAGACTTCCAACTCAGCAAACATATATCGCTTCAACCTGGAATAAATTTCGTTCAAAAAGGAATGAAAATGAAAGATGACGACATCTACGGTTCCGATTATGAAGCCATTGAGCGTATTAATAATATTGAAATTCCAGTGAATGTGCTTTTCAATTCAAACGGAAGCTATGGTAACTTCTTTGTTGGTGCTGGCCCGTCTTTATCATTTGCCGTAGCTGGAAAGACAATTGAAAAAATGGATGGCGACACTGAAAAGATCAAATTAAAATTTGGCAACGATGAAATGGAAGATGATTATCGTGCTTTTGACCTAGGTTTAAATGGCATGATCGGTTTCGAATTTAAAGGTGGTTTGTTCATCGCAGCCAATTACAATATTGGTTTACTCAATCTTTTGCCCGGTGGTGATAGCGATTATGGCACCGTTAGGTCCAGTTATGCAGGCTTTAGAATTGGATATTTTTTCAATCGCTAGTCACTGACCTTTTTGCTTCTTTATCTGCAACCATTCTCACTTATTCCTGACAATCAAAAACCAAAACAATGAAAAAGTTTTTCTACATCGCAGTTATGGTATTCAGTGTGAGTCAAGCATATGCTCAAACAAAAGTTGGCTTTAATGCCGGGTTAGCAGTTTCATATGGAATTTCAAATTATAAAGAAGAAAATGAAAAGGAAACTTATGATCCTATAACTGGTTTAAACATTGGAGTATTTGCTGCAATACCTGTTGGAAAACATTTCTCTTTTAATCCCGGCATCAATTTTATTCAAAAAGGTTCGAAAGATTCAGATACGTACGACGACTGGGGTGGTGAAACATATAGGTTCAATGTATGGGCTAGAGCAAATTGTCTTGAATTAGGTTTGCCATTGCTTTATAATACGAACGCCAAAAATGGAAATTTCTTTGTTGGTGCAGGGCCAACATTCACTTTAGCGTTGAACGGAAGAACTAAAATTGACGTTACTGGTGAACAGCCCGTTGATCGCAAAATTGAATTCGGCAATTCCGAAGAAGATGATATGCGTCCGTTCGATATTGGTGCAAATATGTTGGCTGGCTTTACAATGAAAAACGGTTTGTTCTTTTCGGCAAATTACAACGTTGGTCTTTTGAACCTCACACCCGGAAAAGATGCAGGTGATTTATCAATGAAATTCAACTATTACTCCTTCAAGATCGGTTGGATAATTGGAAACTAGAATCACAAAATCACTACTATCAATGGAACACAATTTCAACCCATACAAAGGCGATTACAAATACATTCTTGAAGAGCAAGAGCGTAAAGAAACCGGGGTAGTGAACGCTCTCCCGGTTTCAAAAAAACCAAAACGATATGCCTGTTTCTGGACATGGATTTTTGTACGTTTACTGAAACGCCCAATACGCACCGACCAACTGAAGCTCACTTTTCCCGTACTTTTTGAATTCTTTTATTAACCGAAACGCCAATACTATCACCAACAAACCAAAATCACAATGCGACTTTCACATTTATTCATTGTTGCCGCAGTATGGTTAAAGACAGAAGTAAAAGCACAAGTTATAACGCCCACACAAAACATTCGGGGTCGTGTGGTTGATGCTGAATCACAATCACCGGTTAAAGGCGCAACCATCACCATTGCCGAAAGTCAATTTTCAACTGTCACCGACTCATCAGGCAATTTTATTCTTACAAAAATTCCGGTTGGTCGTCAGCGTGTGCAGGTAAGTTTTGTGGGATACCAGGTTTATTTATCCGATTATTTTATTCTCAATTCTGCGAAAGAACAGGAAATGCAGATCATGCTTATTGAAGAAAAGAAAAGCCTTGGACAGATAACGATCACGGGCATACGAAATCCAAAATTACCTGTGAATAAATATGCATTGGCAAGTGGACGTTCTTTTTCTGCTGAAGAAACACAACGGTTTACAGCAAGTGCCAATGATCCCGGCCGCATGGCCATGGGTTTTCCGGGTGTGCAGCCGAGCAGGGATAGCCGCAACGACATCATCATTCGTGGAAACAATCCTGTAGTTATGAACTGGCGCCTTGAAGGGTTAGATATACCAAACCCAAATCACTTTGCACGTAGGGGAAGCAGTGGCGGAGGCATTACTATTTTTAGTTTGAGCGTGTTGGATAACTCCGATTTTTATACCGGTGCCTTAGCTGCTGAATATGGTGATGTGTTGAGCGGTGCATTTGATGTACGCTTTCGGAAAGGTAACCAGCAAAAAGCAGAACACACATTTAAAGCAGGTATGATCGGTCTGGAGTTTTCAACCGAAGGGCCCATTCAAAAAGGAAGAAGCTCCTACCTCGTAAACTATCGTTATTCATTTCTTGATATCCTGAATGCGTTTGGATTAAACCTTGTTGATGAACGTGAACGGAACAAATTCACTGATGTATCATTCAATGTTGCCTTCAACAATAAAAAGAATACGGTTCAAACAAATGTTTGGGGAATGGGCGGCTATAGCAAAGAAACTTTTCTTGCTGTTGAAGATACAGCACAATGGAAACAATATGATGATTATGCAATTTACGACAGCCGCACATGGATGGGTGCCGTAGGTGTTGGCCAAACAATAAAACTCAACAGCAAATCTTTTTTGAAAACATCGCTGGCTGTAATGGCGCAAAAAGTTACCTGGGTTGATGATACGCTAACCACACGGCAAGAGCCTACAAAAGTGAACGATGAATTGTATAACAACAGCCGTGTTTCATTCACTACTTCATACAATTTAAAAATGAATAATGTGGTGAATATGAAAACCGGCGTATACGTTAACTTACTGAATTATGAATTCAATAAAGGTGAATGGAATTACGGAAGCAATAGTTATAAGCCGAATGTTATTGCAGGAGAGGGAAACAGTTGGCTGCTGCAACCATATCTACAATTTGGTATAAAACCTTCGAGTCGTTTACACATTAATCCCGGTGTGCACAGCATGTATTTTGCGCTCAACAAACAGTTTGTTGTTGACCCAAGACTTTCGATGCAGTATCGCTTTTCAGCAAAAAGCAATGTCACACTCGCCTACGGATTACATAGCAAATTGCTTCCGCTTGGTTCTTATTTCTATCATGGAGGCGGTTCGTTTCCAAACAAGGATCTGAAGATGATGCGGTCGCATCACTACATCATTGCTTATGATCAGTTGCTGGGTAACAAATGGCGCTTTCATGCAGAAGCTTACCACCAGCAGTTGTTCCAGGTACCCGTTGCGAATGATGTGAACCGCACATTCTGGATACTGAATGAAATGGAAGGCTACGCAAATGAAGCTTTAGTAAGTAAAGGAAAAGGAACGAATACGGGCCTTGATCTTTCGCTCGAAAAGTTCTTTTCGAAAGGATTATTCATGATCGCATCTTTCTCTGTATTCGATTCGAAATATTCGGCACTTAATGGAAAAGAATACAACACACGTTTTAATTCACGTACCAGCGGTTCATTCGTTGGTGCAAAAGAATGGCAACTGAAGAAAAACAAAGTATTACAGGTTGGCTGGAAGATGTTGTACAATGGTGGCGTTCCTCTCTCTCCTCTTGCTGCTGTGCAGAATAATTCAAGGCAACCCGTGTTAGATGAGACAAGGCCTTTCTCTGAATATACACGTGCATACTTCAGAACCGATGGACGTATCTCTTTAAGAAAAGATAAAAAGAAGATCAGCTGGCAGTTGGCACTCGATATTCAAAACCTGTTTGCACAAAAGAATATTGATCCGTTAGGCAGAAGATATGACCCAACAACTAATCAATGGACATTCAAACAACAGTCGGGCATTGTTCCGGTGTTGAGTTACCAGATAGATTTTTGATACTAGCCCCTTTGCTTCATTGCTTCATACAAAATCATGGCCGTTGCTACACCTACATTCAAACTTTCAAAATCTCCTTTCATGGGGATTTTGAAAGTTTCATCACAGATCTTCATTAAGCCGGGAAACACACCTTTCTCTTCACCACCCATTACAATGGCGCAGGGTTCTTTGAAATCGCAATCATAAATATTTGTCTTCGCTGTCATTTCACTGGCGAATACACGAATGCCGTTTAAGTGAAGATCATCTACAGCTTTCATTAAACTGTTTACTCGGCAAACAGCAATCAATTCTAATGCACCAGCACTTGTAAGAATAGCATCTTCATTTAACGCTCCTACTCCTTTATCAGGAATAATGAGTGCCTGTGCCCCACAACACAAAGCAGTGCGTGCAATACCACCAATGTTCCGGATATCAGTAACGCCATCTAGAATAACAAACATCGGCACTTCGCCTTTGCTCACCACCCAATCAATAACCTGTTGCAGATCCTGGTAACGAATTTTCGATAGCTGTGCAACCACTCCCTGGTGATCGCCCACGTTAAAGCTGTTTAGTTTTTCAGCAGGCACTTTGTTTACGGGCACCTGTTGTTTAAACGCAAGCTTTTGTATCTCTTCTGCAACATCGCCATGCAAATTGCCTTGCATGTAGATACGGTCGAGTTGCTTGCCTTCCTGTAATGCTTCAAGCACGGGAATGCGGCCGATAACCAATGAGGATTTTTTTGGACGATGCTGCTGCTGTTTTTGACGAAACTGTTTCACGTTGCAAAGAAACATAAAAAAGAAACCCACAAACCTTTCGGTTTATGGGTTGAACCACATTGATGGTTTTGTTTGGGTTATTTTAAACCGAAAGCTTTCTTCACTTTCGATACATAATCTAATTTCTCCCAGGTAAACAATTCAACTTTTACTTTCTTCACTTTACCATCGGGGCTCTTGAAACTTTTTTCAACCACTTCAGGAACACGACCCATGTGACCATAAGCAGCAGTTTCGCTGTATATAGGGTTACGCAATTTCAAACGTTGCTCAATGAAGTAAGGACGCATATCAAAGATACCTTCAACGATCTTTGCAATTTCACCATCGCTCAATTCAACTTTTGCAGTTCCGTGAGTATTTACGTTAATAGAAGTTGGTTTTGCTACACCAATGGCATAAGAAACCTGTACCAACACTTCATCACACAAACCAGCAGCAACAAGGTTCTTTGCAATGTGACGTGTTGCATAAGCAGCAGAACGATCTACCTTAGAAGGATCTTTACCGCTGAACGCACCACCACCGTGTGCACCTTTACCACCATAAGTATCAACAATGATCTTACGACCGGTTAAACCAGTATCACCGTGAGGTCCGCCAATTACGAACTTACCTGTTGGGTTGATATGGTATTTAATATCGCTGTTAAACAACTTAGCATATTTCTTATATTTTGATTTGATGCGTGGGATCAAAATGTTGATCACATCAGCTTTGATCTTCGCTAACATTTTTGCCTCAGCATCAAAATCATCGTGCTGAGTAGAGATAACGATCGCATCGATACGAACAGGGCGGTTGTTATCATCATATTCCAATGTTACCTGGCTCTTAGCATCAGGACGCAGGTAAGGCATTTTCGAATTCTTCTCACGACGGATAGCTGCCAATTCAATCAGCAGGTTGTGAGCAAGATCCAACGCCAATGGCATATAATGTTCTGTTTCGTTACTTGCATAACCAAACATCATCCCTTGGTCACCTGCACCTTGTTCTTCTTTTTTCTTGCGGTCAACACCCTGGTTAATGTCCGCACTTTGTTCATGAATGGCACTTAGCACACCACATGAATTAGCTTCGAACATATATTCACTCTTAGTATAACCGATCTTCTTAATTACACCACGGGCAATCTCCTGTACATCAAGATAAGCTTTCGACTTAACCTCGCCAGCTAAAACAACCTGGCCGGTAGTAACCAATGTTTCGCATGCAACTTTACTTTGTGCATCGAACGCAAGAAAATTATCAATTAATGCATCACTGATCTGGTCTGCAACTTTATCAGGATGACCTTCAGAAACTGATTCAGATGTAAATAAATAAGGCATAGTAATGAGTTTAGATGTTCCGTTATTTTAAGTTCGGAAAGGCGCAAAGATAAGCTGTGAAACAATTCAAAACTTACTGCTTTGAGTAATAGATGCGCACATACATTTTTTGTGTAGGATGCGATCCCCCGCCGAGTTGCACACGACCGTAAGCTAAAGGATTAAGATAGCTGGCACTGGCTTTTTTAGCAGTGAAGTGAACGATGTATGGAGCTGATAATTTGAAATCTCTTTTTGTTGCTTTGTTATTGACCAGGTTCTGAAGATAGCTGGTCATGTTCATGCGGTATTCAGCAATAAGGTTATTGGCTGCATCACGCACAAAATTGGTTCCTCCGCCTGTATAATCAAAATCCATCGTGAACATCGTATCGGATTGCAGATTTAATGTATTTGCCGGAGTCATGTAATATTGCTGATCGAAAGGAATCGGTTCTACAGCACCAGTACTTGAGAAACTTGACATGTGCAGAAAAGGCGGCACAAACATATTCTCAATATTTAATGGCCCCTGGTAAACCTGCTGAGCAACTAACTCAGCACGGTGAATGATGTATGGACGATTATTTAAAGTATCAAGTCCGGGAATTGAAACACGAACTGCTGTACCCGGCGCTGCCTGTACGTATACAAGGCTGCTTGGCGTTCCTGCATTAATTACAGGTTGAGCAGTGCTGCCCGCATAATTGCGATGAATTTTGTTTGCATTAGCACTACGGATGGTATCGTTCACAAACGTAAAACGGGCAACAGTTGTATCGTCTTTTCCTTCACGGTTACGTTGGCGGTAATAAAGATTCAATCTTGTTGTTTCACCTGTAAGCTGAAAATAGTTGATCACATTCCCACTTGTTAAGGAGTCGGCAACAATAGCAAAACCGTTCAGGAAATTTTTGAATGTTGTATCGTTTTTAAACGCTCCGTTGACATTATCCTGATCCAATAATAAACGGCCAAATGCATCGCTCAAACGAATACGTAATTGATTAATGACGCTGTCGGCTTTATAAGCTGCACGATATGGTCTCCTGATGTCGCTGGTGGTAACAGAAGCAGTTCCCAAAAAATCACCTGTAGAAAAATTAGGCGCTTCTGTAATGCGATATACTCTGTTCGATTTAAAAGTAGGATCTGTGATCTTATACACATTTACTTTTGAAACGGCCGACGTATCGCCATAAGTACCGGCATAAGCCAACGAAAGTACACATGAATCAAGAAACAAACTGTCTTTTGAAACGGCGTAAGTAAAAGGGTAAAGTGTTGGGAGTAACTGCAAATACATCGACGCAGTTGTTGTACCAAACATCGGATCGTTTACAAAACCTAAAAGATGCTGATCAGCTTTAGATATATAACTCGAATCAACCTCAAAATAATTTGTAGTTACAACCGGAAGCATCATCGTGTCAGTTACCAAACGATCAGTACCGGGTAACAAGTCACCTCCTAAAGTTGTACGTTCTAACTTTGTACAACTGCTGATAAAAAATAAAATAAATACAGAAACAACTAAAAAGGAACTTTTTCTGCGCATTTCCGGTGTGAGAAAACTCATAGAATGATGACAATATTATTTCGACGAAAGGTCGGTATATAGTTGTAAATAGTCTGTTAAATCACCGTCTGGTTTAAAAGGCAACACTTTCTTTCCACGCACTTTATTGAACTCTTCCAATAATTTTTTATCAACCTTTTCAGCACCAAATGTAATTGCATCAGCATAAGTTGCGCCACCACGGAACATAGCCGTGTTGTTTACATCCTTATAAGGTTCAAGATCTTTATCCTTAATGCTTGCATGAATATTTGCCAGCTTTAAAAACTTAGCACCAAGTTTCTCTTTAAATGTATTTTGACCAACAGTGTAGATGAGTTTGCTGTTACCGAAAACCGGCTCTTTTTTATAAGCAGTTTGCAAATACATTGGAATTAAACCTGTCATCCAGCCGCTGCAATGAATAATGTCCGGAGGCCAGCCGAATTTCTTTACAGTTTCCAATGCGCCTTTGCAGAAAAAGATGGTACGAAGGTCATTATCATCAAACCACTTTTCATTTTCATCATGATAAATGAATTTGCGTTTGAAAAAATCTTCGTTCTCAAGGAAATAAACCTGCAAACGGGCGTTGGGTAAAGAAGCAACTTTGATTTGAAGTGGGTAATCATCATTATCAACAGAAACGTTGATACCGCTGAGCCTAACTACTTCGTGTAAGCGGTGGCGACGCTCATTAATGACACCGAAGCGGGGCATAATACAACGGATTTCGAAACCACTATCATTTGCTTTGATCGCCAGTTGATTGACAATAGAAGAAAAATCTGTTTCTTCCAGATAAGGCGACATTTCACTGGCAATAAATAAAATTCTTTTCTTTGCTGCTACCATTACTGATTGTTAAAGAATCGTTACCTGTTAAATAAGGTGTGCAAAGGTAATGGATTTTAGGCAAAAGGCTTGTATTTAGCAAGTTTTGCCCACAAAAAACAACGTTCATGCTCATTTTTCATACAGTTAAGCAGCTACAGAAATATCTCGGTCAGCAAAAAAGCAAAGGTTTATCAACCGGCTTTGTTCCCACCATGGGAGCATTGCATCAGGGCCATTTATCACTTGTCGACCAAAGTAAAAAAGCGACCGACCTTACAATCTGCAGCATTTTTGTAAATCCCACCCAGTTTAACGATCCGAAGGATTTTGAAAAATACCCGGTTACCATTAGTACCGACGTTGAATTGTTGTTGAAGGCTGGTGTGGATGTGCTTTTTCTGCCATCAGTTAAAGAGATTTACCCCGCTGGAACAGTTGAGCGACCTCATTACGATCTGGGCTTTTTAGAAACCGTGCTGGAAGGCAAATTCAGGCCTGGGCATTTTCAAGGCGTTTACCAGGTGATGAAACTGCTGTTGACGATTGTAAATGCTGATCATTTATTTATGGGCCAGAAAGATTACCAGCAATGCATGGTCATCAACCACCTTATTCAAGCGGAGAAAATTTTTACCAAACTTCATATAGCGCCTACCCTTCGTGAAACCGATGGCTTAGCCATGAGCAGCCGCAATATGCGTTTGACAAAGGAAGACAGGCAAACAGCAGTCGCCATTTCTCAAACATTGAAAGAAATGAAAAAGCAATTGAAGCCGGGGAATTTGTTGAAGATAAAAGAACGAGCAAAAGAATTTCTCTCATCAAAAGGATTTAAAGTTGATTATACAGAAATAGCACATGCGCAAACATTGCAGATCGTTGAAAATTGGAATGGAACAGATTCGCTTGTTGCGTTAATAGCAGCCTACTTAGGCGAAGTGCGCCTGATTGATAACATGCAGTTAACTGCATGATAAAACCATTAAAAACTTTCCTTATAACTTTGCCAAATGGAAATTGAAGTTTTAAAGTCGAAGATTCATCGATTAACTATTACAGAAGCCAACCTTCACTATGTAGGCAGTCTTACGTTAGATGAGGATCTGATGGATGCAGCCAACATGATTGAATATGAAAAGATCCAGGTTGTGAATGTAAATAATGGCAACCGTTTGGAAACTTATCTTATAAAAGGTAAACGTGGAAGCGGCGTTTGTTGTTTGAACGGTCCTGCTGCACGACAAGGTTCTGTTGGAGATGTGGTAATTATCATATCTTACGCCACCATGCATTTTGATGAAGCCAAAAGTTTCAAACCATGGGTTGTGTTTCCAAAAGAATCAAATAAACTTTAGACAGGCCACTACTTTATGCTGAAGAAAAGAATCATCCTCGCTGTACAGTTTTTATTTTTCCTCGGGCTTGGATTGTTTCTTGTTTGGTGGATGGCCCGTGGTATTGATGAAAAAGGTTGGGCTCAGATAAAACTTTCTTTGCAGCAAGCCAATTACTGGCTTTTTGTTCCGGTTTTTGCGATGCTGCTTCTTAGTCATTATGTGCGTGCCCTGCGATGGAAAATATTGATGGAACCGCTTGGTTACAAACCCGGAACTTTTAATGTGTTCAATGCAGTGATGATCGGTTACCTTGCCAATCTTGCTTTCCCCCGTTTGGGTGAAGTATTAAAATGTACGCTACTTGCCCGTTACGAAAAAGTTGCCCCCGATAAACTTGTTGGCACCATTGTAGCTGAACGTGCCATTGATCTTGTTTGTCTCATCACAGCTTTTGTCATCACAATTCTTTTGCAAATCGATACTGTGGGTAACTACGCATTGGATATGTTGCAAAGCATATTTAAAGGCAAAGGCGATGATTTTTCCTGGCTTCGTTTAGGAATGGTGATTGGTATAACCATTTCGTTTATCCTTGTTTGTTACTGGATACTCACCCGCTTTGCGCACATCCGTATTATCGATCGTATCAAAAATGTGATCAAGGGCATTTGGCATGGTTTAAACAGTGTGCGTTTTATTAAACAACGTCGCTTGTTTCTTCTTCATACAATTCTTATCTGGACTTTATATTTCCTTAGCAGCCGTGTTGGTTTTTATGCCATGGAAGAAGTTTCTCATCTCGGTACAAGAGAAGCATTTTCCATTTTATCATTTGGTAGTATTGGTATGATTGCTACACAAGGTGGCATTGGCGCTTACCAGTTTATTGTACAGGAAATATTAATGTTGTATGGTCTTTCCCAAATTACCGGTTTTACTTTTGGGTGGATTTTGTGGATCGCTCAAACTCTTGTGATCTTATTAGGCGGATTGATCTGCTTTATTCTTTTACCAGTTATTAATCGTAAACGTAATGAAAGCAACCAAACACATTCAACAGAAAATACTTGACGCTCATCATTTGCAGCAGGAACTGATGCGTTGGCGGAAGTTTGATAAAAAGATCGCTTTCACCAATGGCTGTTTCGATATTCTGCATGCTGGTCATATACATTCACTGGCGCAGGCGGCTTCGTTTGCTGATGTGCTGGTTGTAGGTTTAAACAGTGATGGTTCCACCAAGCGTTTAAAAGGAGAAAACCGTCCGGTTAATAATGAAGAGAACCGTGCTTTGCTTCTTGCTTCATTGGTAATGGTTGATGCTGTTGTTTTGTTTGATGAAGACACCCCTTACGAATTGATTACTTCTGTTATGCCCGATGTACTTGTGAAAGGCGGTGATTATACAGTTGATACTATTGTTGGCGCCAAAGAAGTAATGGGCAATGGAGGTAAGGTTGAAATTATTCCCCTAGTACCTGGTTTATCATCAACAAAACTTGGAGAACTAATTCTTAAACTTTAAATCCGGCAGAGTTATAATAACTAAAAGACCCGTCGCTGTTAGTGACGGGTCTTTCTAATTTAAACAAGTAATCAATTTAATTTTGACCAATTGCGTTTATGTCGTCTTCTAACGGATGCATTTTAGGATCTGGTCCGTATTCATTGGTACCGGCATCGCCATTTGTACAAACCAGAATCAAATTATAAATCGGGATGAGAACAAACCAACCACTCTTTCCAACATCATGGATTCGTCTTACAGCCACTGCAATACCGGGAATAAGCAATCCCAGGGAAATTACCATCCCAACAACTCCTAAACCACCAGGATCGGTTGACTCATCAACGACTCCTGCTACAATACTTAAAATCACATTGAACAGGAAAAACCACCAATACTCACTTCGACGTGCTCTTCCATTAAAATCAGCATACTTGGTCAATACACTTTTTACAGCTTCAATAAAATTCATACTTATTAAATTTTGGGTTTAGGATGAAAAGTAAAGAATACGAATAGAAAAACAAATTTTATTGTTTTCTTGTAAGAGTAAACATCTAACTGTCTTTAGGATTAAATATTTGTCCGTCCAAAGTGCCACTGGAACAGATACAAAAACTTAATCTTACAACTGTTCACGCCTTCTTAATTTTAGGGTAAGTATTCCCGATAGTTATGGCATCAGAAAAACGCAAGACGATTGTTCGTGATATCAGCTGGTTATCTTTCAATGCGAGAGTGCTGCAGGAAGCAAATGATCCTTCGGTTCCACTCCGGGAACGGGTACGTTTTCTCGGCATTTTTTCCAACAACTTAGATGAGTTTTTTCGTGTGCGTGTGGCTACGCTCAAACGCATGGCCGAGTTTGGCGATAAAGCCAAGAGTAAGATGCACATGGAAAAAAATCCGCAACTCATTCTTGAGCAAATACAAGATGTGGTGTTGCAGCAACAAAACGAATTCAACCGCATCTGGAACCAGGTGCAGCAGGAATTAAAGAAAGAAAAGATATTTCTCATTACTGAAAAGCAATTAAGCCGGGAACAAAAAAAATATGTAGAGACTTTTTTTGATGAAGAAGTGCGGCAGGAAGTGATTCCTTTGATGATTGAAAGCAGCCCGCAAATCCCCTACCTGCGTGAGCGGTCTTTATACCTCGCAGTTGTGATGAGTAATCAGGCCAATGCGTACAAAAAGAAATATGCGTTGATCGAAATTCCGGCTAAGTACAAACGCCGGTTTGTAAAACTTCCTACGGCAGCAGGTCAGCACCATATCATTTTAATGGAAGATGTTATTCGTCATTGTTTACCCAAAATATTTTCATTCATGGGTTTTGATGAATACAGCGCTCATATCATTAAAGTAACAAAGGATGCAGAAATAGATCTTGATGCCGATGTGAGCACTTCACTTATTCAAAAAATTGAAAAAGGATTAAAGAATCGTCGCAAAGCAAAACCTGTACGTTTTATTTATGACAAAGAGATTGATGCTGGTTTGCTTGAATATCTTATCCGTCGATTGAATCTGTCAAGAAGAGATAACATTATTCCCGGCGGACGTATCCATAACTTTCGTCACTTTATGGATTTCCCAAGTGATGTTTTCTCTGTGAAACATGAACGCAAAAAACCATTTCCGCACCCGGTGTTACGACAAACGATTCGTGTAACGGATGAAATTATTCGCCAGGACTTGCTAATGCATTTCCCTTATCATTCATTTGATGTGGTAATTGAATTAATGCGTGAAGCGGCCATGGATCCGGATGTAAAAGAAATCAAGATTACGGCTTACAGGTTAGCAGAAAATTCTAAGATCATTAATGCGTTGGTGAATGCAGCCCGGAATGGAAAAGCCGTCACAGTTATGCTTGAGCTTCGTGCACGTTTTGATGAAGAAGCCAATCTTGAATGGAAAGAAAAACTGGAAGAAGAAGGAGTACGTGTTTTACTGGGTGTGCCCAATATGAAGGTGCATGCAAAACTTTGCGTCATTAAAAAACGTGTGAACAACAGAACCATTCAATATGGTTTTGTAAGCACGGGTAACTTAAATGAAAATACGTCGAGGGTTTACGGCGATCATTGTTTGCTTACATCTAACCGTAAGATCATGGCCGATATCAACCGCATCTTTACTTACCTGGAACTTCCGGTATTAAGTCGACTAAAATATCTGCGTCAATGCAAAACATTGGTGGTTTGTCCAACAGGAATGCGCAGACAGTTTCTCCATCATATCGATAATGAAATCAAAAATGCTCAGAAAGGTTTACCCGCTTCCATTATTTTAAAAATGAATAGTTTTAGCGATGAACAATTCATTGCCAAATTATACGATGCAGCGAAAGCTGGTGTTGAAATAAAACTCATTATCCGTGGCATTTTCTGCATGCTTACCGAAAGCAACAAATTCAAAATAAAACCATATGCCATCAGTATTGTTGATCAATATTTAGAACACAGCCGAGTGTTGATATTTCACAATAATGGCAAAGAGAAAGTTTATTTATCTTCGGCTGACTGGATGATACGCAATCTTGATCATCGAATTGAAGCGGCAGTAGAAATTACCAACAAAGCCATTCAACAGGAATTGAAGGAATGCATCAACATCCAGTTAAAAGATAATGTAAAAGCGAGGATACTTGATAACCATTTGCAGAACGCATATGTAAAACGTAGAGGAAAAACGGTGCGTTCGCAGGTGGAGATCTATAATTTCCTACATCAAAAAATTCCGAAGCAACTTGAAACTGGCCGCAATTGATATAGGAAGTAACGCAGCAAGACTACTCATTACCGAAGTGGAGGAAAATGAGAGAGGGATGCCTCTGTTCAATAAACTCAATCTGGTACGTGTGCCATTACGTTTAGGCTTTGATGTATTTGAAACAGGCGATATTTCGAAAACCAAGATCAATAAGGTTGTTGAAACTATTAAAGCGTATAAACATCTCTTAAGTATTTACGAAGTAAAGTATTTAAAAGCATGTGCTACATCGGCCATGCGTGATGCAAAAAATGCAGAAGACATTATCCGCAAAGTAAAAATGGAAACAGGTATTGAAATACGTGTTATTAGCGGTGATGAAGAAGCGTCTTTTATATACGAAAATCATATAGCCGAAAACCTCGACAAAAATCACTCCTACCTGTATATTGATGTTGGTGGCGGCAGTACTGAGCTCACGTTTTTTACAGCTGGTAAACTGGTGTTTAAAGAATCGTTTAACATTGGAACAATCCGATTGCTGAAAGGCCAGGTTGCCGAATCGCAATGGAACGAAATGAAAGATTTTATAAAGCTTGGCACCAAAGGAAAAAGCGATATCATTGCCATTGGATCGGGCGGCAACATTAACAAAGTATTTTCTTTATCAAAACGAAAAGAAGGCAAGCCGCTTACACTTGAACTGTTACGTGATTACCATAAAGAATTAAGCAGTTTTTCATTGGAGGATCGAATGAAACAATACAAGTTGCGTGAAGACCGTGCCGATGTAATTCTGCCAGCCATCCAGATTTACATTAACGTGATGCGGTGGGCCGATATAGAAGAAATATTTGTACCAAAAATTGGTTTAGCCGATGGACTGGTGCATATGCTGTACGATGAAGTGAAGAATAAAAAACTCAATCCTTCAACGCTGGTATTGTAACTTCGACTCCCAACTTAAAATTCTATCGTCCCATGTCAGTAAACAAGGAAGTAAAACGCATTACCACCAATACGCTTCAAAAGATGAAATCGAAAAGCGAAAAGATCTCTATGATCACCGCTTATGATTTTTCATTTGGTAAATTATTTGATGCAGCTGGTATTGATGTGATACTTGTTGGCGACAGTGCCAGCAATGTAATGGCGGGGCATGAAACAACGTTACCCATCACACTTGACCAGATGATCTACCATGCACAATCTGTGTTAAGAGGTATTAGTCGTTGTTTGGTGGTGGTTGATCTACCGTTTGGAACTTATCAGTCTAATTCAGATATAGCTTTAGCTTCTGCCATCCGAATTATGAAAGAAACGGGAGCGCATGCTATAAAGCTGGAAGGTGGTGAAGAAGCGCTGGAATCGATCAGGCGAATTGTAAATGCCGGTATTCCGGTTATGGGACATTTGGGATTAACGCCGCAATCAATTTATAAGTTCGGAACTTACACCGTTCGTGCAAAAGAAGAAGAAGAAGCAAATAAGTTAAAGAAAGATGCTTTGCTTTTGCAGGAAGTTGGTTGCTTTGCCATGGTGCTGGAAAAAATACCGGCACAGTTAGCAAAGGAAGTTTCTGAAAGCCTGCATGTACCAACCATCGGTATTGGCGCAGGAAATTATTGCGATGGCCAAGTACTGGTAATGCATGATATGCTAGGAATTAACACCGAATTCAAGCCGAGATTTTTACGTCAATACCTGAACCTTCATGAGCAAATCAACGGTGCCATTCAGCAGTATATCACAGATGTAAAGAGTGGTGATTTCCCGAACGAATCAGAATCTTATTAATTCGTTTTTTGCTCCTTTTTATTGTAGCTTGTGGTATAACCAAAAAACAATACCATGTTAAGATCAACAGTAAAGCTTCTCCCCTTCCTTTTGCTGGTTTTATTTGCCGCAAATTCCTGTAAGAAAAAGAATGATCAGAAATCGAAGACTCAGTTGATCACAGAAAAAGATTGGCGGGTTTCTGAATTTAGAACCAAAATCAGCCCAGCCACTAATTGGACCGATGAGTTAGCGGGTGAACCGGCTTGCAATCTCGATGACCGATACGTGTTTAAAACAAATAACGATTATGAATATAATGAAGGCCCAACCAAGTGTAACTCTAGTGATCCACAAGTGATAGATAACGGTACCTGGGCTTTGATCGATAGCGAAACAAAATTCTCCATTGATGGGCAAATCTTTACTATTGTTGAATTAAGCAGCAATAAACTTTCATTAGACTATTCAATGACAGTCTCAGGAGTCACTTATTCAGCACAATGGGTCTTTGTTCATTAACAATAAAGAAAAAGGGAGCAGTTGCTCCCTTTTTCTTTATATCGTTTTAAAATTTATTTCAACTTCCCTAATGCTTCTTTAATTCTTCTGTAAGCTTCTTCAATTTTTGGAAGACTGTTGGCAAACGATAAACGGATACAATCGGGAGTACCAAATGCACGACCTGTAACTGTAGACACATGTGCAACATTCAACAGGTACATACAAAGATCATCAGCATCATTGATTGTATTGGTTCCATCGCTTTTGCCAAAGTAAGCGCTTACTTGAGGGAACACATAAAACGCACCATCAGGCTCAGCTAATTTCCAACCGGGAACTTCGCTAACGAGCTGCATCACCCGTTTTTTCCTGCGTTCGAATTCTTTGGTCATTTCCTGTGTTGGCGTTTGATCACCCACCAACGCATCAATTGTTGCACGTTGGGTAACAGCATTTGTACCACTTGTAAACTGACCCTGTAATTTTTCGCAACCTTTTGCTACATCAACATTTGCCGCAATATAACCCAGACGGTAACCCGTCATTGCATAACCTTTACTCAATCCGTTTACAATAATCACCTGATCTTTTATTGCATCGAACTGTGCAATGCTTTCGTGCTTGCCAACAAAATTGATGTATTCATAAATCTCATCTGAGATAATGAAAATTTCAGGATGCTTTGCAAATACATCCGCAAGACTTTTCAACTCATCGTAACTATAAACAGAGCCAGACGGATTACAAGGTGATGAAAACAGGAACACTTTTGTTTTTGGAGTGATCGCTGCTTCCAACTCAGCACCTGTGATCTTGTATTTCTTTTCCATTGTGGTGGTAAGAATAACAGGCACACCGCCGGCAATCTTTACCAATTCAGAATACGTAACCCAAAACGGTGCTGGAATAATTACTTCATCGCCCTGGTCAACTGTTGCAAGAATGATGTTTGCCAGACTTTGTTTAGCACCAGTTGACAATACAATATTCTCAGGTTTATAATCAAGATTGTTATCCCGTTTCAACTTTACACAAACTGCTTCACGTGCGTCCAGGTAACCGGGTACTGGCGTATAGTGACTGTAGTTTTCATCAACCGCCTTCTTAGCTGAAATCTTAATATGTTCAGGTGTATCGAAATCGGGTTCACCTAAACTTAAATCAATTACATCTATTCCTTGTGCTCTTAATTCTCGGCCGAGCTTCGCCATTTTCAACGTTTCGGGTTCACTGAACCTGCTTAACAGGGAAGAAAGTTTCATGTGCTATTACTGAATTAATTAATTGTTCGCCGCAATTTACCGCATCTGCGGCTATTGCTTGTTAGTTATGTTTGATAATTAAAAGAGAAAGCGAATCTGCATTTGATTTAGCGAGGTAGCCTTTCGTTACAAGCGAATAAATGCCACCCTTCGCAAATTGAAATTGATATTGCAGCACAATCCGATTGTTTGCAGTCGACAATATTTTTATGTTCACAAGAGAATCGGCGTAAAAATTTTGAAATGCACCTGAAGAAAGCAGATCAGTTTGGCGGAGTTTACCAGCGTAAGCTGTTGAACCAATAACAACAGAATCCTGTGCTATGTTGGATGGGCGATTTGTAAGCAATCGCAGCGAATCAGCATCAGGACTTAACTGCACCAGCCGGATTTTTGATTGCTTTCCTAAACCTGTTGTGTCAAGTTTATCTTCCACAAAAAAGTATTTGAGCTTATCTGCTGTTGCAGTATCAAACAGGAAAAAAGAAAACCGGTTGGCAGAATTATTGAAAAACCAATTGGCAAACTGAACCGAACCAACTTGCAAGCGATAATTATTAAAGCCGCTATCAACATTCACATAATTGGCGGATGTGGTTAAACCAGTCAGGTAATTAAATGTACCAACCGAACGAAGGTTTTGCAACAGATCAACACTGCCCGCCCCTGCTGATGCGTGAACAACATTCACCTGCATTTGTATTCCTTTCACGGGATCTTTTTTGCAGGATTGAAAAATACAGGTTATGCAAAAAAGGCTAACTAAAATAACACGATTATACTTCATACACTTAAAGTTCACAACGCTTCAAATTTATTTATCGTAGCTCAATTTAAATTTCGAAAGATCGGGTTGATATTTTCGTTTACGTTTTACTTCTTCGTCATAAATAAGCTTACCAAGATTTTCAAGAAATGGTAACCCTACCGAATCGTAATCATATTTATCATCGTTTAGTATGCCATCTTCATTGCAATATATTGTTGCACTCAACATAAACTCAATGTTCTTTTCAAAATCAACAATGTAAGCTACGTCCGTTAAGAATCCGTATGACCAACCGACTTTGTTAAAAATGCGGATATGTTTTGGCAGCGGTTTATGTTTCTGCGTTCCAAATAACAGGAACTTACAATATGCATCATAAAACACAGAGGTATCATATTCGGGAAACTTTGTTTCACCTGGCAGCTGACTCATGTATTGGTAAAGAAAAC
Source organism: Lacibacter sp. (assembly GCF_057361365.1). NCBI lineage: Bacteria > Pseudomonadati > Bacteroidota > Chitinophagia > Chitinophagales > Chitinophagaceae > Lacibacter > Lacibacter sp. The sequence goes on from NZ_JBMQSG010000006.1 coordinate 112,440, forward strand.
GATAATCGCCTTCGTTTAAATTGAAACGTTTCTCCTCAGCAACAGCTTCAGGAAACAATACACTGCGTAAGATATTGTGCAGGTCCTGCAAATAAACCCGGTTCTTCCGGCTGAAATCCATTGCAGCATTCACCAGTTGATCTTTCTCATCGAGATAACCTTTGCCAAGAAAATCATTCCTGGTGATGTAGTTGTAATTGCTTTTCAACAATGGTTGCTCAAACATTATTTTACCGGTACTATCACGAAAGCTTACGGGATTAGTTGTGCGATGAAGTTCTTCCGGCATGCTGATCGCCAAACGACGAATGATCTGCACATCCGGATAACCTTTGGTTTTAAGTTGGTCGTGCAAATACTGCTGACCTAAAAATTCATACAAACGGTTATTTGCATCATTGTCGCTAACTAAAAATATCTTTTTAATGTAATGCTCTGCAGTTGGTCGCCCATCGATTGAAGTAGGGTCGTTATAAATAGCTGTCAGTCCATCCACTCCTTTTTCGGTGATCATGGTGGCCGAACGATTTAGACCCAGCTTTTTTAGTTTTTCCAAAGCCAGGAAAGCCACCGGCATTTTTACTGTTGACGCCGGGTAGAAATAATCACCGGGTTTCAGGTTAAAGCTATAATCGGTAAAACGGGGGAGGTTGTTTTTGTCCCTGTCGATACGGGTGTACATGATCTTTACCCGCATGGAATCACGGTTGGCAAGCACCTTAGTAAACTGTTTCGGATGCTGTTGCATCAGGTTTTCAAGAAAATTTTCGTTGGCAACCACTGTTTTAGCAGGTTTACAGCCGTTCAATATGAGCAACAGTGCAAAGCTGAAACTGGCAAAAATGACAGGTTTGAACATGGCCAAAAATAAGGTATAAACCCCAACCGTAAAATGCTTTAGAATAGTGGATAACAGTGATTTGGGGCCTGTTCGCTTTCGAAACGAAACCCCTATCTTTGCCCTCCTTAAAAAATAAGAACCCAAATTATTAATCTACTATGGCACTGAAAGGTTTGGTAAGGTTTTTTGCAATTATGCTCATCCTGATTTCCATTTGGCAATTAAGCTTCACTTGGATCGTCAACAATTTTGAGCGTAAACAAAAAGCCAGAGCTGAGAAATTTGTCAAGAACAATTTCGGAACTGCATCTAAAGAAACGAAAGACTCTGCAACCAATGCTGTCTACCGCAGGTATATCGACAGCCTGAAAGAAAAGGAATTACTTGATGTTCCTGTTCTTTATCCAAAACTCACTTATCAAAAAGCAATTGAACAGGAACTGAACCTTGGTTTGGATCTGCAGGGTGGTATGAACGTAACGCTTGAAGTTGGTTTGGATGGTTTGATCCGTTCAATGAGTAACAATCCAAAAGATGTAACGCTCAACAAAGCTTTAACACAAGCAATTGAATTGAAAAGAAACAGCGATGCTGATTTTGTTTCCCTGTTTCTCGACGCATACAAAACTGCTTCTTCTAACGGAAGACTTGCTCCTCTTTTTGCCGGTGGAAAAAATAAATCGATTAAGATAGGTGATGATAACAGCACAGTGGCAGATGCCATTCGTGTTGAAGCAAGAGATGCCATTAAAAGAACATACGATCGCTTAACTGCACGTATCGATCAATTTGGTGTGGCTCAGCCTAATATCAGCTTTGATGAAAACAAAGGAATCATCAATGTTGAACTTGCTGGTATCGACGATCCTGAACGTGTTCGTAAATTCTTACAGGCAACTGCAAACCTTGAATTCTGGGATACCTATTCTAATGCTGATCCTGTAGTAGCACAAAGCATTACCCAGATAGATCAGAAAGTAAAAGCTTACCTGAATGGTGCTACAACTGATACAACTTCAACCGATACATCAGGAGTGCCAAAAGTTGATACAACTGTAACCGGAGGTGCAAACAGCAATCCGTTTACTTCTCTCTTTGCACCAAACCAACCCGATGGTTCTGCCATGATTGGTATGGTCCGTATTTCAGATACGGCATTGTTCTCGAAATATGCGAATCTCGATGTTGTAAAAAATTCTATCCCTGCAACAATGCGTTTCATGTATGGCGCAAAAGCTGAAGCTAAGAATAAGAGTGGCGAAAGCATGTTGCCGATCTACGTCATTAAAACGGTAGCAGGTTCTGATCAACCAAAACTCACAGGTGAATTTATTACCGATGCACGCCAGGACTTTGATCAACGTAACAACGAAGTTCAGGTGCAAATGGAAATGAATAGCCGAGGCGCAGGTATTTGGGAAAAAATGACAGGCGATGCATTCAATGGTAAATATGCAATTGCAATTGCACTTGATAACTATGTATATTCTGCCCCGGGTGTAAACAACGGTGCTATCAGCGGCGGTGTTTCCCAAATCAGCGGAAACTTCACTATCCAGGAAGCACAGGATCTTTCAAGTGTATTACGTACAGGTAAACTTCCTGCTCCTGCTAAAATTGTTCAGGAACAAGTTGTAGGACCAACACTTGGCGCTGAAGCAGTAAAAGGTGGTTCATTATCGTTTATTATTTCATTCGTGATCATCTTCATTCTCATGTTGGTGTATTATAACACCGGTGGATGGATCGCTAATATTGCACTTATCTTAAACCTCTTGTTTACTGTTGGTATTTTAAGTGCGTTTGGTGCAACGTTAACTGCTGCTGGTATTGCCGGCTTGGTTCTTACCATTGGTATGGCGGTTGATACCAACGTAATCATCTTTGAACGTATTAAAGAGGAGTTAACGAAAGGCAAGAGTTACCAGGTGGCTGTGGAAGACGGTTACAGGCGTTCATTGGCTCCTGTACTTGATGGTCACATCACTACCCTGTTGACTTCGTTTATTCTATTATACTTTGGTTTAGGTCCTGTAAAAGGTTTCGCAACAACACAGATCATTGGTATTTTGTTGAGCTTGTTCTGCGGCATCCTGGTATCAAGACTTATCACTGACATGTGGACGAACAAGAAACGTCACTTCGAATATTTCACTGCAGTTTCAAAACGCATCTTTGCACACGCTGCTTATAAATTCATTGAGTTCCGCAAAGTAACTTATATGATCTCCGGCGTTGTGTTATTGTTGGGTATTGGTACTTTGATCAATGGTTTTGATTATGGTGTTGAATTCCGTGGTGGTCGTAGCTACACTGTTAAGTTCGATCGTGAAATGAAGAATGAGGAAGTTGCAGATGAGTTAAATAAAGTGTTTGGCAAATACCCGATCATTAAAACAGTTGGAACTCCACGTCAATTGAATATTACAACTGATTACATGATTGAACAACCTGGCCAGGACGTGGATGCGCAGGTTGAAACAAAATTGTTTGAAGGTTTAAAAACATTCTTGCCTGCTGGTACAAGCTACGAGCAGTTTAAAACAGGTTTCAAACAAAGTTCACAAACAGTACAGCCTACCATTTCGGATGATTTGAAGAAAGGTGCATTATGGGCAACCATTCTTGGTTTGTTGGTAATTACACTTTACATCTTTATCCGCTTCCGTGACTGGCGCTATTCAGTTGGTACTATCGTGGCATTGTTGCACGACGTATTGGTAACATTAATTGTATTCTCGTTCCTCCGCAATATTGTTCCGTTCCCGTTAGAGATCGATCAGCACTTTATTGCAGCGATCCTGACTGTAATTGGTTTCTCTATGAACGATACGGTTGTAGTATTTGACCGTGTGCGTGAATACAGTGCAAAAATGTTTGGCCAGCCTAAAGGTGTTATCCTTAACAAAGCCATCAATGATACATTGGCCCGTACAGTAATGACTTCATTAACGGTATTCTTAACCTTGTTGGCGCTCTTCATCTTTGGTGGTGAGGTAACAAGAGGTTTTGCCTTTGCAATGTTGATTGGTGTTATTACCGGTGTTTATTCATCTGTGTTTGTTGCTGCTCCTATCCTTATGGATTTTGCAAAAGACAAACCTTTGGGTGAACCTGAAAAGGATAAAACACTAGCTAAAGCAAGACATTCTATCAGCTAATAATTTCAGAACACATTCCATAAAAGAACCCCGATCAATTGATCGGGGTTCTTCTTTTATAAAACTAAATCAACTTACAACTTATCTATATCCATTCCATTGACGACTCTGCTTATCAAACAACCAATAGATGCCATTTGAATAAGAGAAATTAAAATAAGTTTCCACTTCAAACTTAGCAGGCAACTTAACGATCTGGCTCATATAGCCGCTCTTAATATCATACAACTCCACTTGCTTCTTTGCCACGTTCAACAAACCAATTTCAGCGCCCTTTGTTCCTGTGTAAACAATGGAGCGTGTATTATACGTCTGCTCAAAATCACTAACCGATAATGTAGTTGCATCGTTTGCATTCATTGCACCAAAATGTACTTGAATGGACTTTCGTTTATCTGTTCCTTCAGTAGAATAGCAAACTATATTCAGTCCATCAAGAAACAGCACTTCGTTATCTTCTGTGTTTAATACACCAGCACTGTTTTGATCGGGTTGATAAAGCCCTTCCTTTTTCATTTTAAGTTTTTCAGGAATGCCATCTTTATTCAAATCGTATGAAAACCATCCGAATTCATTATAACCATTTCCCTCCAGTTGCTTTGTTTTGGGGTTATACCAAAGGCCACGCACATCAATCAACGTCTTCTGACCTTCTTCTGAAACTACTTTTCCGTTTGCATTAAAAATCACCAAGGGGAATTCGCCATTACCAGCCTGTGCGGCATAGTATAATTTTTCCTTTGGATTGTAAGCAACCGAAGCACCATTAGCACCACCGGCAGGAATGGTCATGTCCATTACTTTTTCTGCGGAAATAATTTTGAGCTCTTTGTTGCCACTGGTCTTTTCATCTTGTGTTGATTCATTACCAATTAAACCTGATACAGCTGCTGATTTTTTCTTCTGCGCCAAACTATCGCTGCCCGTTACAAGCGCAAGTACGAATAAGGGAATGAATATTTTTTTCATTAAAACTTTTTTATGCTAGTTACAGCAATTTATTTCTTTTTTCAATACCGTGTATTGGGTACAAAAAACTCCCTGCCGGGAGTTGAAATAGTAAGATCTGAAATTCGTTTTGATTACACGGCAAAACTGGTACCGCAACCACAGGTTTTACTGGCGTTGGGATTACTAAAAGTAAAACCCCGGTTATTTAACCCATTGTCCCAATCGATCTGCATACCATAGAGGTACATACCATGACTCTTCTCCATGATACAGGTAAGACCATCTATTTCAAAAACTTCATCGTTTTCTTTTTTCTCGTCAAACTCAAGTACATAACTCAGGCCTGAGCAACCGCCACCCTTTGCTCCAACACGTAAATATTTACCTTCTGGTTGTTGCGCAGCTAATCGTTTTAATTCCTGCATTGCAGTTGCAGTGAATGTAACTGGTGCTATGCTGATTGTTTCCATACAAATCTATTTACTGCAAATTTACGCAGTTAATGCCTTTGGTGTGCAAAGCTTCTATGTCCTTTGTTTTCAACTGCAAAAACCTATTTTTGCTTCAACTCAACCTTTATGGACACAATTTATTATTACGTATTTGGTGCTGCTATCCTCGTTTTTATTGCCTTGGCCTACTACCTGCGGGTGAAAGGCAAAAAAGAATTAATTGAAGAACAACGCCAGGCCGCATTACAAGAACAGGTGGTAAGAGAACAACAAGCAACGGCACCGCCACAACCACGCAGAACATCTGCAGCAAATCCTGAAATGTTGCGCTTACAATTGCAAGCCTACGAACGCATGACCATTTTATGCGAACGGATCGGTCTCAATAATTTACTTGGACGTTTACCTGTGAATCAACTCTCTGCAACTGAACTGCAGAACTTGATGATTCAGTCGATCAAAACAGAATTTGAATATAATGTGAGTCAACAATTATATGTTTCTGCAGCTGCATGGGATGGCGTAAAGAATCTGAAAGAGCAGAATATTTTTATCATCAACGAACTTGCATCAACATTGCCAGCACAAGCAACAGGTGTTGACCTAAGTAAAAAGATTGTGCAGTTGTTGTCGCATGATGAACATGTATCCTTGCAAAACATTGTGTCGACACTCATCAACAACGAAGCCAAACAACTGATGTCCTAAACATCATTAACGATTGCCTGCTTATGGAAGAAAAGAAGATTTACACTGACTCGGGAATTGAAATAAAACCTATTTACTCTGGAGCTGAGGACCAGGAAATGCCCGGACAGTTTCCTTTTACAAGAGGCGTGCAACCTGACATGTATCGTGGTAAACTGTGGACCATGCGGCAATACGCTGGCTTTTCCACAGCTGAAGAAAGCAATAAACGTTATCATTATTTATTGTCACAAGGAGTAAGTGGTTTGAGTGTGGCATTTGACCTGCCCACGCAAATTGGTTACGATAGTGATCATGCATTAGCCGAAGGTGAAGTGGGTAAAGTTGGGGTTGCTATTGACAGTATTGAAGATGTTCAAACACTCTTCAACGGCATTAAGCTGGAAGATGTGTCCACCTCGATGACCATCAATGCTACAGGTTTTATTCTACTCTCTTTTTATGTTGCCTTGGCAAAACAGCAAGGTGCCGATCTGAAAAAGATCAGCGGAACAATTCAGAATGATATTTTGAAAGAATACGCTGCAAGAGGAACTTACATTTATCCGCCAAAGCCCAGCATGCGCATCATCACCGATATTTTTGAATGGTGCAGTCATGAATTACCGAAGTGGAATACGATTTCTATCAGTGGTTATCACATTCGAGAAGCAGGAAGTACAGCGGTGCAGGAAATTGCGTTTACATTGGCTAATGGTAAAGCATATGTAAAAGCTGCGTTGGAAAAAGGATTAGATATTAATGTGTTTGGCAAACGACTCTCCTTCTTTTTTAATTCGCATAATAATTTGTTTGAAGAAGCTGCGAAGTTCCGTGCAGCACGACGCATGTGGGCACACATGATGAAAGAACTAGGTGCAACTGATCCCAAAGCCATGATGCTTCGATTCCATACCCAAACTGGAGGCAGCACGTTAACGGCTCAGCAGCCGATGAATAATATTTCAAGAGTAACTATTCAAACACTGGCAGCCGTATTGGGTGGCACACAATCATTGCATACAAATGGTTTTGATGAAGCGTTGAGCTTACCTACAGAAGAAGCTGCACGCATTGCGTTGCGTACGCAACAGATCGTTGCATTTGAAAGTGGTGCTCCTGACACTGTTGATCCGCTGGCAGGTAGTTATTATGTAGAAACACTTACCAATGAAATTGAACAGAAGGCTTGGGATCTGATCTCAAAAATTGATGTGATGGGTGGAAGTGTTTCGGCTATTGAAGAAGGTTTTATACAAGATGAGATTGCACGCAGCGCCTACGAATATCAACGTAACATTGAAAATGGATCGAAGATCATTGTGGGGGTAAACAAATTCCAGGTGAAAGAAGAAAACGATACGCCTGTCTTTAAGATCGACGACAGTATACGCACTATCCAAACACAAAAATTACAACAGCTTAAGAACAACCGTGATCCCGGCAAAGTGGATCAATGCCTGCAGGAAATCAACGATCGGGCTGGCAATGGCGAAAACCTGATGCCTGCTGTTATTACCGCAGTTGAAAATAAATGTACACTGGGTGAAATTGCAGATGAACTGAGGGCTGTTTATGGCGAGTATAAATAAGGGATAGCATATCACAATCAGTTCCCAGGCTAATCGAGGTTAGCCCTACAGTTTGTATATTCATACATCTTTAATTAAATTTTTCAATTATGACCTCTACCAATACTTCTGCCTCACCGGTAATGAATGAGCATATTGTTGCTTTCCTGAAAGAGCAATCTGTTATCTCCATTGCCACTACCGTTAATGATGAGCCTTATTGCGCATCCTGTTATTATGCATTTGAACCAAATGAGAACCTGCTCGTGTTTAAATCTGATTCAGACACAAAGCATATTGAAAATGCATTGAAGAACGATCTCGTGGCTGGTACCATTTTGCCCGATAAAATTGTGAAAGCAAAAGTGAAAGGAGTTCAGTTCAATGGGAAGTTCATGAAAGCCGAAGGCAGTATTGGAAGCAAAGCAAAGGAAACCTATCTCAAGAAATTTCCTGTGGCGGGACTGTTTCGTGGTGAGATATGGGTAATTGAAATAAGTCGCATAAAGTTTACCGACAATACACTCGTCTTTGGAAAGAAATTGTTGTGGGAGCGATAAAGAAAACCTATTCTATTTGAAAGCGGGTGCAGGTGATGCATCCGCTTTTTTATTTTCTTCTGTACAAAACAAAAATCTCACAAATCTCTGGTCAACCATTTTTCTGTATCTTTCTTCAAACAAACTCTTCGATGAAATATTTAGTTACTCTTCTGCTTTTAGTTACTACTTCCGCATATGCCCAGGAACCGCCGGCCTTTATAAAAGATAGTCTTGAACGCTATATTGAGCGTGGCATGAAAGACTGGAATATTCCTGGTCTTGCCATTACGATCGTAAAAGATGGAAAAATTGTTTTCATTAAAGGCTATGGTGTAAAAGAAGTTGGAAAGCCTGAAAAAGTTGATGCAAACACGTTATTCATCATCGCTTCTAATTCAAAACTATTTACAGGTACCAGTCTCGCATTGGCAGAACATGAAAAGAAATTATCGCTTGATGATAAAGTAACAAATTACATTCCCTGGTTTCGATTATACGATTCTACCTCAACAAAACTGGCGACGGTTAAAGACATGTTGTGTCATCGTTTAGGAACAAAAACATTCCAGGGTGATTTTACATTCTGGAACAGCAATCTTCCTAAAGATTCCATCATCTGGAAAATGCGTTTACTCAAACCCGAAGGAGAATTTCGCCAAAACTATGGTTACTGCAATGCAGGCTTTTTAGTGGCCGGGGAAATTTTACAAAAAGTAACCGGCAGCACATGGGAACAATTTGTACAAAGCCGCATTCTTAACCCTGTTGGCATGACGAACACTCACATGAATACTGCAGGCATGGGTACCCGCAAAAATGTTGCTGTACCCTATTCTAATTCATTCGGGCCGTTAAGCAAGTTGCCTTACGATGAAATTGATAATCTTGGACCTGCCACAAGTATGGTTAGTTGTGTAAATGATCTTACCAAGTGGCTCATGTTTCAATTGGACAGTGGCAAGATCAACAATCAATCAGTGATTCCATGGCAGGTGTTACAAAAAACAAGAGATGGGAATATTCTTACAGGCACACGAAAATCACCTTACTACCCTACGCATTTTCGTGCTTATGGTTTAGGCGAATACATGACCGACTATAATGGCCGTCAAGTGTACTGGCATACCGGCGGTGCGTTTGGTTTTGTTACCAATGTTTGTTTTATACCGGAAGAAAAACTCGGCATCAGTATTTTAACCAACAACGACAACCAAAACTTTTTTGAGGCGTTGCGTTACCAGATCATGGATGCATATTTAGGTGTGCCTTATGTGGACAGAAGTAAATTTTTATTGCAGCTGCGTCAACAGGATATGGTACTAAATGAATCGAAAATAAAAGGCTGGGAAGAACGTGCAAAGAAAAAACCAACGCTGCCTGTGAGTGCCGATGCATTTGTAGGTTCTTATTACAATCATGTGTATGGTAACATGCAGATCGTAAAAGAAAATAATGAACTAACAGTTTTAATGAGTCATCATCCAAAACTAAAAGGTAAGCTGGAGTATATCGATAATAAAAATTTCTTACTCACCTGGAATCATCCTTCTTATGGAAAGTTTGCTGTCCCGTTCGAGATCAAGAATAATAAAGTAAGTGCCATTGAAATTAAAGCATCCGATTTTGTGGAGTATGATGGCTATGTATTTCTAAAAAATTAATCTTTAAATTCTTTCTAAACTATAAAGCATGAGAAAACTGTTTTCCTTTTTTGTTTTGTGTATTGCTGTTTCGTCGGCATCCGCACAAAACATACAGCAACTGATCGATCAAAAAGCAAAAGCCTTACTTCCAAAAGTAATTGAGTGGCGAAGGCATCTTCATCAAAATCCTGAATTGGGTAACCGTGAGTTTAAAACGATGGAGTACATCGCCAATCATTTAAAAAGTCTCGGACTTGAAGTTAAAACCGGCATCGCAAAAACCGGTGTTGTTGCTTTATTGAAAGGTGGTAAACCCGGTCCTGTTGTTGCACTTCGTGCAGATATCGATGGATTACCAATTGCTGAACGTGTAAACATTCCTTACAAATCAAACGTGATGGCTGATTATCTTGGTCAGCAGGTACCTGTGATGCATGCTTGTGGTCATGACACACATGTAGCAATTTTAATGGGCACTGCCGAAGTATTGTCATCAATGAAAAAAGATGTACCGGGCACTATTAAATTTATTTTTCAACCTGCTGAAGAAGGTCCTCCCGGCACAGAAGAAGGTGGCGCTCCATTGATGGTAAAAGAAGGTGTGATGGAGAATCCGAAAGTGGATGCCATATTTGGTTTGCATATTGCTGCAGGACTTGAAATTGGAAAGATCAAATACAAAAGCGGATCGTTTATGGCGAGCAGCGACTGGTTTACGATTAAAGTAAAAGGCAAAGGTGCACATGGTTCAGCGCCGTGGAATGGCATTGATCCTATCATGATCTCTGCACAGATCATAAACGGATTGCAGACCATTGTGAGCAGAACAGAAGATCTTACCAAAGCGCCGGTAGTAATTACTGTGGGAAAATTCAATGGTGGCGTACGTGAAAATATTATTCCTGAAGAAGTAAGTTTTAGCGGCACCATTCGTACGCTTGATGCAGCAATGCAAAAGGATGTGTACGATAAGATCCGTCGCACAGCTACCAATATTGCTGAAGCATTGGGTGGCACTGCAGAAGTTACGATCGATAATAAAACATTGGTAACCTACAATACCCCTGCGTTAGTAACCAGCATGATACCATCATTGCAAACTGCAGCTGGTAATGATAACGTAAGCGAAGGAACCTGGACAACCGGTGCTGAAGACTTTTCTTTCTTTGGAGAAAAAGCACCTGCTTTCTTTTTCAACTTGGGTGGTATGCCAAAAGGCGCACAACCAACCAATCATCACACACCTGATTTTTTAATCGATGATAGTATGCTTGATGTAGGTGTGAAAGCATTCTGCAATATTGTTTTTGACTACGTAAAAGTGAAGAAATAACTCTGGTCGGTACGGCCCTTAGGCCGTCAGACCAAAATATAACACAAGAAAAACCATATCTTTTTGATGTGGCTTTTCTTGTGTTAGGCATGCCATCTCTACACAGCTGTTTTGGCTATTGAAAGTTGTTGATAGACATGGCATACCTGTTTACCGTTTTAAAAACTTATTCTTCAACAACTGTTCCATCACTTCTTCTTTTTCATTCCTGCTGATAGGAATACGATGCTCACCTATGCGTATTTCATTGCCATCAATCGCTTCTATCTTTGCTGCATTCACTATAAACGATTTGTGCGTTTTGATAAAATGCGATGAAGGCAAATATTCTTCAACCGATTTCATGGTGAGATAACTGATGTATTTCTTCTCCACTGTATAAATGCACACATAATTTTGCAACGCTTCAACGAACTGCAAGTCCTTAAATGCAATTCTCACAAAACGATTATCAGCCTTGATATAAAAATCTTTTTGCTCATTGCTGTCTGAAGCTTTATTCTGCTGCCGGAGTTCATAATATTCTTTTGCTTTCATCGCAGCTTTTAGGAAACGATCAAAGGAAATTGGCTTCACTAAATAATCAAGCGCATTCAACTCAAATCCATCTAATGCATATTGCGGATATGCAGTGGTGAAAATAACCGGGGGTGCCTGTTGCAATGTTTTAAAGAAATCAATGCCGGTGATCTTTGGCATTTGTATATCGAGCAACAACAGCTGTACTTCTCCTTTGCTGATGAGGTCGGCAGCTTTCAACGGGTTGTCGAACTCTCCCACCAATTCCATAAAATCTACATCAGCCACGTATTCTTTCAATCCTTTACGGGCAAGCGGTTCATCATCTATGATCGCAACTTTGATCAGCATTATACTTTCAGTTTTAGATGAACAGAATATACTTCTGTTTCGTTTTGTATTTGCAGATCATATTTACCAGGATACAATAATTCCAATCTGCGTTTCACATTTTGCAACCCAATTCCGCCATTCTTTTCAATTGCAATAGCATCTTCCTTAGAATTTTCCACCATAAAATCCATGGTGCCGTTTGCTTTGGAGAGTTTCACTTTTACATAATTCGTTTCATTGCTGTGATGTGAAATATGTTTGAACGCATTTTCAACAAAAGAAACCAGCAGTAATGGTTCAATTGAAAAGCCTTTCACCTCAGGCGTTGCAGAAAAATCAACGAGGTATTGATCATCTTTTCTTAGTTTCTGCAGCGATACATAGTCGTTTAAAAAGTCGATCTCTTTTTCAATTGGTATTTTATCGCCACCAGCTTCGTATAATTGATAGCGTAACATATCGGAAAATTTGTGCAGAGCCTCTCTCGCCTCTTTGTTTTCTTTATCGATGAGGAAATAAACAGCATTAATGGAATTGAAAAGAAAATGCGGATTGATCTGCGATTTCAGGAAACTCAATTCAGCTTCTGCTTTTTCTTTTGCCATATCAGCCATTTTCTTTTGCATGGCTGTATAATCGAACATTAATTTAAACGCTGCACCACCAAGCACCAGGAAGAAATGCGGAATAACATTATCATACACTCTTCCCTTCCAATTGCCAGACAAATTCAATAACGCCGGGTTATTAGTCATACGTCCTATGATGTTCATCTTTAGCAAACTACTCAGCACGATAATGCCGATGAGTACGACAGCAAATACAACATATCGCTTCTTGTAAAGTAGCTTAGGAATCAGGAAATAATTGGTGAAATACACAAGCGCTGCCAGGTCAATCACTTTTATGAGAGTAACTTTAAATGCTGTGGCTGCCAAGCTATACCCTTCGTATCGGAACATGAACCATGTACCAAACACCAGTATCCAGATGATGACATGATGCAATTTATATTTCAAAAAAAATGCTGCGTTGTGCATACCTCAAAATAAATGTACAAAATCCACCTGTTAAAAAGGATTACAGTTCATGCTGGTTTTTGCTGACGAAATGCAATTCGACCGTTTGTCAAGAAAGAATGGCAACAGGTGTAAACTAATTGTGAGAGCCGCCGACTTTTTACAAGCTTTACAGCATTAAATCGTTTTGTATGAAAAAACTCATTACATGCGCATTTATTTTGCTTGCCAATATTCCGGTAAGTTCCTGCGCACAAACGCAAACAACAAAAGATATTAACGTTGGTGACGGTTGCGAAGGCTGCGAAGCTATTTATGAAAGCCCAACCCCACTTGATAAATTAGAGCCGATGTTCTGGCTGCCAGATTGGAATTTGCCGGGACAAAAACTTGCAGTGAATGGTACTGTTTACAAAGCCGATGGCAAAACTCCAGCCGAAGGCGTGATCATTTATATTTATCACACAGATCATACTGGAGTGTATCCACAAAAGGGTGATGAAAAAGGATGGGCCAAACGACATGGTTATTTACGTGGTTGGATGAAGACCGATAAGAATGGTTTTTATAAATTCTTTACACTGCGGCCGGGATCTTATCCCAACAGCCGAAACCCTGCACATATTCACGTCACTATTAAAGAGCCGGGCAAACAGGAATACTGGATCGATGAATTTGTTTTTGATAACGATCCGTTTCTAACAACGCAAGAACGAAGTCGTTTGCAGAATCGTGGAGGAAGTGGTATACTTACAACAAAACCCGGCGGCAGTTTAGTAAAAGCTGAACGCAATATTTACTTAGGAAAAAATATTCCGAATTATCCGAAGTAGTTGTCGTTGATCGTTAAACCTTATTCATTGGGTGGTGCGGTTGAAAACCGTAAGACCAGAAGTTATTTCTTTTCTTTCTTTTTTGTTTTGGAAGGAATAAAAAGAAAAATCAACATTAATGTAGAAAAAAGTGAAATGATAAGTGCAGAAAAAACATTTGCAGTGCCTATACCAACTTGGCCATACCTGCTTACCTGTAACATGGTACTTGAATCTCCGGTGAGCAGGAAATACACAAAGCCGATCCAGCACACGATCGTCAACAGCAACCATAATTGCCGGAAGGCTCCTAATAATCAGTTGGTTGCTTACTCATTTCGCATAATTTCTTGCACCAAACAACAAACTACCAATGCGCACCATGGTGCTACCTTCCTCAACTGCAATTTTATAATCACCACTCATGCCCATGGAGAGAGTAGTGAATGGTGAATCGTGAATGGTGAACTTGTCCGCAGTTTTATTGAATAACATTTTCAAATTTCTGAACTCCCTGCTTACCTTTTGCAGATCATCACTGAACGATGCCATACCCATTAATCCACAAACACGAACATTCTCCATTTTCAAATTTTCAAATTCTTTAATTGTCAAATTAAGTTCTTCTTCATTTAAGCCAAACTTTGTTTCTTCCTGCCCAATGTGCACTTGCAGCAATACATTAATGGTTCTGTTATTCTTCGCCGCTTCTTTATTGATCTCTTTTAATAATTTGAAACTGTCAACTCCATGGATCAAGTGTACAAACGGTGCAATATATTTAACCTTGTTACTTTGCAGATGACCTATAAAATGCCAGCGAATATCTTTTGGCAACTGAGCTTGTTTATCCACCAACTCCTGTACATAGTTTTCGCCAAAATCACGCTGACCTGATTCGTATAATTTTAGAATTGCTTCAACAGGTTGAATCTTGCTCACTGCTACCAGCGTTACATTCTTTGCTTCCAGTTCCTCTTTAATTGCTTTGTATGCTTCCGTATTAACTGCCATAACGCAAAGTTGCTGAAAATAAAAATGTGCTGACCATTTTCCAATCAGCACATTTACAAATTTTTAAATTTTGTTATTATTTCAAAATACTTCTGCTGATCACAATACGCTGCACTTCACTGGTTCCTTCGTATATCTGAGTGATCTTGGCATCACGCATCAAACGTTCTACATGATACTCTTTTACAAATCCATAACCACCATGTATCTGCACCGCTTCAGTGGCAGTCCACATAGCCGTTTCACTGGCAAATACTTTCGCCATAGATGAGCTTAGTGTATAATCGATGTTATTATCTTTTTCCCATGCGGCTTTTACACACAACAAACGGGCGGCTTCAATTTTAGTCGCCATATCCGCCAGCTTAAATTGAATAGCCTGGTGATGCATAATTTCTTTACCAAATGCTTTGCGTTGTTTCGAATATGCAAGCGCCAGTTCATACGCACCACTTGCAATGCCCAAAGCCTGCGATGCAATACCAATACGACCGCCCGCAAGCGTCTTCATTGCAAACTTGAAACCGAATCCATCTTCACCAATACGGTTTTCCTTCGGCACTTTTACATCCTGGAAAGAAATGCTGTGTGTATCGCTTCCACGAATGCCGAGTTTATTTTCTTTAGCACCCACACTTACACCGGGCCAGCTTTTTTCCACAATAAATGCATTGATTCCTTTACTGCCTTTTGCTGCATCGGTTTGTGCAATCACTAAATACACCGAAGCAGAATTACCATTTGTGATCCAGTTTTTGATGCCGTTAATGATATAATGATCGCCTTTATCTTCAGCAGTTGTCCGTTGCGATGTTGCATCGCTTCCCGCTTCAGGCTCACTTAATAAAAAGGCTCCAATAAATAGTTCACCATCTTTTTTTCCCTGCGCTAATGGTGTCAGGTATTTTTGTTTTTGTTCTTCACTTCCATATTCCTGCAAACCATAACAAACAAGACTGTTATTTACACTCATTACCACGCTAACACTTGCATCAATCTTGCTGATCTCTTCCATTGCGAGTACATAACTCACTGTGTCCATTCCTGATCCGCCATACTCAGGCTTCACCATCATACCCATAAAACCGAGATCGGCGAGTTTGCTGATCTGTTCTTTGGGAAATTTCTGTAGTTCATCACGCTCAATAACACCGGGTAAACATTCAGTTTTGGCAAAGTCTCGGGCAGCTTTTTGAATCATCAACTGCTCCTCTGTTAATTCGAAGTGCATATAGAGTTTAAAAATTTGCGTCAAAGATAAGGGATACTAACAGTTGAAAGTTTTTAGAGTTATTTTGCAACTAAATAAATACGTACTTGAGGGTATTTGTATCTTTAAGGTGCATTGTAACTTTCAACCCAAAATAACCCGACATGAAGGCCTTAGTTTTCATTTCTTTTTTCAGCCTTATCTTTTCTTTCCAATCCACCGCTCAAACTTGTCTTAGCGGTAACTGCAGCTCAGGCTTCGGTAAATTTCAATACGAAAACGGCGATATTTACGAAGGTGAATTCTATGACGATAAACGTGAAGGTTTTGGCGTGTACACCTGGAAGACCGGTGAAAAATTTATTGGCGAAAGTCTGGCCAACGTGTTTAGCGGTTTTGGGGTGATGGAATTTAAAGATGGGACAAAATACATCGGTGATTTTAAGAATGGTGAGTTTGATGGTGAGGGAGAAAAAACATGGAGCGATGGCAGCAAGAAAACAGGCATTTTTGAGAAAGGCAAATACCTTGGTAAGATTTCTTATTATGGAAAAGAAGTTGGCACCACCGGCTGTTTAAATGGCGATTGTGAAGGCGGCTACGGAATGAAATATTATAGTGGCAACGATCGCTACTTCGGTTATTTTAAAAATGCAAAACGTGATGGCTATGGTGCATACTATTGGGATGACGGCACACGTTGGGTGGGCCAGTTTGAACAAAACCTGCTGACTGGTTATGGCACTTACTTTTTTATTACCGGTGAAAAATATGTTGGTTATTTTATCGATAGCAAGCGTAACGGTTGGGGTATTAACTACGATCCAAACACAGGTGTGAAAAAGATTGGTTTTTGGAGCGATAACAATCTTGTTACGCCAAAAGCATCATTAGTAAAAACAGGTGGAGCTACTGGTTGTATCAGCGGCGATTGCAAAAACGGCTACGGTAAATATGTTTACAACAACGGTTACTACGAAGGCAATTTTAAAAATGGTTACCGCAATGGCCAGGGTAAATATTATTTCGACATTGGAGATTTTTATGCAGGCAATTTCGACGATAATAAATTCAACGGCAAAGGAACTTATTACTATACCAATGGTGAACGTTATACCGGTGAATGGAAAGATCAGCGTACTCATGGCAAAGGTGAACTCGTTCAGTTCGATGGTACATTAAAAATCGGTTATTGGAAAGAAGGTACGTACCAGGATAAAACAACTCCCCCTCCCGGCTATGATGCATGGGTGCGCAATAATTATCAATCGGGCAGCAATACCGGGAACATTGCTTCAAACAATAATCCGGTAACTACCAGCAATAACAATAAACCGCCCGTAACCACAAATCAAACCAACACAAAACCGAATAACACTGGCAACAATACCACAACAGGAAACAATAAACCTAGTGGGAATAATACCAACGCATCAAATACCAACACAAAACCAAACAACAATCCACCGAACAACAATAATAATGTTATTACTACAGGCACCAATACCAGCGGGTTGGTGACAACCAACTTTAAAAAGAAAATGGCGTTGATCATAGGGAATCAGTCTTACCAGTTTACTACGCCACTTCGTAATCCAAAAAACGATGCCCGTTCAATGGCCCAGGTATTGCGGAATTGTGGTTTTGAAGTGTTGGAAGTGATTGACGGCAGCGCATCGCAAATGAAAAATGCTATCCGTGATTTTGGTGCAAAGATCATTGGTGCCGATGTGGCTTTGTTCTATTATTCTGGACATGGAATGCAGGTAGATAATTTCAACTATATCATTCCAGTCGATTTCAGGTTACAAACAAAAGCAGATATTAAAGAAGATTGTCCCAATATCAACTGGGTGCTCAACAGAATGGAAAATGCAGCAACTAAGTTGAACATTGTTATTCTTGATGCCTGTCGCAACAATCCATTTGATCGTGGTTCATTTGGCGAGTCTGATGCAAATGAAGGATTGGCTTCTATCACGCCACCCGATAATACTGTTATTTCTTTTGCGACGGATCCCGGCTCAGTAGCAAGTGATGGTGTTGCAGGTACCAATGGACTGTATACGGGTTCATTGATCAAATACATTGCATCGCCCAATATGCAACTGGAGAATGTGTTTAAATTGACTGGTCGTGAAGTGAGAGAAAAATCAAGCGGTAAACAAAAGCCTTGGCTTAACACAAACTTCTACGATATCTTTTACTTCAAGATGCAGTAACACATGAGCGAATCAACACTCGATGCAGAATATTGGAGCAACCGTTATTTGCAACATCAAACAGGTTGGGATATTGGTTATGGCTCCACTCCTCTTGTTGACTATCTGCAAACGATAAAAGATAAAAGTATCGCCATCCTTATTCCCGGCTGCGGTAATGCATATGAGGCCGAATGGTTATTGCAAAATGGTTTCAACAATGTAACTGTACTCGATATTTCTCCAGTGCTAACGGCAGCTCTTAAAAAAAAATTCAAGGATCAACCCATAACTATTATCACTGGCAATTTTTTTGAACACAAGGGTCAGTACGATCTTATTCTTGAACAAACCTTCTTCTGTGCACTTGATCCGATATTGAGACCGAATTATGTTTACCAAATGCATCAACTATTAAAACCGGATGGCAAATTAGTTGGTGTATTATTCAACAAAGAGTTTGATGGCGGGCCACCATTTGGCGGAAGTAAAGAAGAATATCAAACATTGTTCAGTAAACTGTTAAGTATAAAAAAAATGGAGTCGTGTTACAACTCCATTTCTCCACGTAAAGACGCTGAACTATTTTTTAGTGCTGAGCGTAAAGCTTAACCTCGCCTCTTCCCATTTCACGCAAGTAAGCCACATGCGATGCAATAGCCATGCGCATCTTTGGATACTCAATATATTCCACATTAAACTCCTGGCAGGTTTGCTTAATGATGCGGCTGATAGCAGGATAATGTACGTGTGAAATTTTCGGGAACAGGTGATGCTCCACCTGAAAATTTAATCCACCCACCAGCATTGAGATCAGTTTATTTCTTGTAGCAAAGTTTGCTGTTGTTTTTAATTGGTGAATAGCCCACTCATCCTGCAAACGACCATCTTCTTCGCTTGGCATTGGGAAATGTGTATGCTCAACTGTATGTGCCAACTGGAACACAATACTTATCACTACACCGGCAAACAAAGTTGTTACAAGGAACCCAACTAACCAGGGAACAAATCCCGCAAAATAAATTGGTAATCCAATAAAAACAACCAGGTGAAGAATTTTAAACGTCCAGAACACTACATGATCCTTCACTTCCATCTTTTTCAATGGCATGTTACCAATCTTCTTGCTGAAATATTTCTGGTAGTCCATCACAAATATCCAAAGGATATAAAGCAATGCATATAAAACCCAGAAGTAGTAATGTTGGTATTTGTGCAGCTTGTACTTCTTTTGTGTGCTGCTCATGCGCATCCACGGTTGAATATCGATATCATCATCAACACCATCGATATTGGTATAGGCATGATGAATAATGTTGTGTTTAAAATTCCACATAAAGCTGCTGCCACCTAACATATTCAAAGAAAAAGCAGCCATCGTATTCACTGCCTTATTTGTACTGAAGCTACCGTGTGCTCCATCGTGCATTACATTAAAACCAATAGCCGCAATCAATCCACCTAATACGATTGATTCAACTACACCCAACCACCAAACCGGTGTAAAGAAAACCAGGTGAACATAAATTGCTGCTAACGCAACACCAAAAGAAATCGCTTTAAAATATAGAACGAAATTTCCTGTTGGTTTTTTACGTTGTTCTTCGAAGTATGAATTAACCCTTCTTTTTAATTCCGTGTGGAAGGATTGTGCCGTAACGGCAAATTTAGGAGTGCTCATTATAACTAAAATAAATTGCTGCAAAGGTAACCTATCTCAGCTTTTGTTGAGCACTATGTGGAAGGAATGACGCAAGATTAACAGTATGAACTACTAACACTCATCAGGTGCTCACCTGTATTAATGCATCGAACGTGTTGATACCTATGCGTTTCTCGGTGATAAAGCCTTCGCCGTATTCTACACCAATACGTTTGCCGAACATCTTATGCCGGCTGATGATAGTATCAAAATAAGCTGGTGTGGATATGTATGTTTGCGGCTCTGCATCGTCAGTTTTCAACTGCTGGTTGCTAAACTGAGTGCCATATGCTTTAATACTTTCAACTTTACGATCGAATACTGAACTGATGTCGAAAATAAAATCAGGCTCTGCGTAGCGATCCTGAATATAATGAAACACATATTTTGGTCGCCATGCCTGTTGTGCTTCACCATTATAGCTTGTTTCTATTTTGCGAAGACCGGATAAGAAACTTGCATCAGACACAAGTTTTGATGAACGGCCATGATCAGGATGACGATCAACCATAGCGTTGCAAATAACAATTTCCGGTTGGTATTGACGGATCTTTTGAACGATCTGCATTTGATGTGCTTCATCATTTTGGAAGAAGCCATCACGCATTCCCAGGTTCTCTCGTACATGCACTCCCATGATCTTTGCCGCAATAGCTGCTTCTTCCTTTCTTGTTTCTGCAGTACCTCTTGTGCCCAGTTCTCCACGTGTAAGATCAATAACACCCACTTTTTTCCCGTTGTTAATTTCCACCATCAATGTGCCTGCACAACTTAATTCCACATCATCGGGATGAACGCCAAATGCGAGTATATCTAATTTCATGCTTTAAATTTTGGAGTGTGAAAGTAGGAAATAAGGTGAGAAGAACAAGTGAAGCATCAGCAGTTAACAATCTGTTATGTGGATAACAGTTTGTACAATTATCTTCCTGCTGAAGTTTTCGCAGTTGATGTTGTATAACCCGGAGACCCATAATACATGCGGTCAATTTCAAGAACAATATCTTCGATCTGTTTATCGAATTTATCGTCTTTTGGATTCCAGGCTTGCTTTAAACTGGTTCCTGCAAAAAACATGAGTGTCTGGTAAAATCCTGCAGTGAAACCGCCTTTCATTTCATGTACAATTTCATAACAGTTATTACCAGTCTGTCGGTTGATGAGTTTCATCAGCACTTTGCCTTGATAGATAGAAAGATCAGTCACTTTATCAGTAAAGCTTGAACGCAATTCTTTTTCTCTTGACTTGATGTATTTCTTCCTGTCCGATTTTCCTTTGATATTTTCAAGGTGTTTGTTTACATCATTCATCACTACCCCTGCGGAACGTGCATAAGGATAAGTGAGATAAACTGCATTTCTTAACCTCGTCCACGCTGCCCAATACTTCTCCGCTTCTTTTGGATTACCGCCCCAAACAAACACTTCACTTATTTCTCTACCACCAATGATCTCACCATTAATAAGCAGTGCTTTCACATAAATGGTGTCATTTGCACCATACTCAACTTTAATAATTCGTTTGGGAGAACTTGAATCAGGATGTGGTGGCAATACTTCCTGTGCATATAAAGAAGCTGTGCTTAAGCAAAAGCAAAAAAGGAGTACAGATAAATATGATATGCACTTATAACTCTTCATCGACCATGTAAATTAAGCATTCTACCCTGTTTATACAACAGACAGTAAGAATGTAACCGATGCTGCCTTGTGAAGATTTTCATAAAAAGCTGCAAGTGGTTCGCTACAGGCAAAACCAAAAATCCTATTTGTCCACTTATCTGTGAATCTATCAAACAGATTTCAACTCGGATTTCCTGTTTTTCTGAATATGATTCCAGCTTGCAAGTAAAAAACCAAATGTCATGAGTATGATACCGAACCAAAGCACATTTATTGCCGGGAATTGGTAGGCTTTCAGCGTTACATAGTCGAGCACTGAATTACTTTCCTTCACTCCCAACTTAATGCCATCAGCTTCAGCACCGCTGAATGCCAATACAAGGCTTTGCGAAATAACCGTATCGGCCACAGGCATAATATTATTGCCACGAAGGATGAGCAAAGGTTCGGCTGCGTATTTGCTGCTGTCTTTTGCGTAAACGGTGAGTTGGGCTGCAAATACTGAATCACTTACGTCATGCGGAATGTCTTTACGTGTGATATCACGACCAACATTATCCAACACCATAAACCCTTGTGAATAAAATACGGTGTCGCCCGGTTTTATTTTATGTTCTTTGAACGAAGAGGTGTCTTTGTTTTTTTCTTTGTTTGGCAAGGAAGTAATGTAAGTGAACACATCTTTATGCAGGTAGTGTTTGCTATCGGGGTTAGCCATAATGCCTTCGTTGCCTTTAAAGTTTACAAACGCATCAGGATATAAAGTGAACCCTTCGTCTTTATTCTTGTACTGGAAATGAATTTTAAAATATTGTTTGGGATCGGAAGGATGAGTGGAATCGCCGAGATAAGTTACCATGTACTTGCCCATATCTGTAGCTATACCTTTCACCAGGGTTAAATTCTCAGCAGGGTTCTCTTTGCTCTGCTCACCAAAATTTACCATGATGCCGCTGGTGTTCCAACTGATTACTTCCTTTTTTGATGAGGAAATAAGAATACCAAGTAACGTCAACCCAAAACCAACATGTGCAATAGATGCACCAGCCTTGATCATTTTTCCTTTAATGCCAGTAACAATGTACATGCCGTTTGCAATGACGCCAAACACCGCAGCAAAAATGCTGAGATGAATAACAGCGAGATATCCAACACCGTATTTATTGTAGTTAATGTCGCCAAAAATGCTAATGCAAAGCGAAGCAATGATTGCAATAAGTGCAGGCAACCATATCGTTTTCAAAAACGCCGCTCCGCTTGTTTGCTTATACTTTAAATACTGGCTGACAGCGGTAAGGATCGCAATCACAAAAGAGAAAAGAATGAGCACTTTGTTATACGAATATTCTATATCCTGCGCCGGCGCATACTTGGTACCAAATATTTTATTTACGACCGGCAACGATGTTTTTCCAATAACAAAAAGCGCTGAAATAAAGAATAACAATGAGCCAACAAACAACCAGAATTCCCTTGAACTTATTGCTTCTTCCTTTATGATGGTGGGTATCTGTTTATAACGGATGGTAAACAAAGCCAGAGACGGAATAACGAATATCAAAAGAAAGGTAAGCAGCTGCGTATTCATGCCGAGATCAGTAAAGGCATGCACACTTGTATCACCCAAAATTCCACTTCGGGTTAAGAATGTAGAATAGATAATAAAAAGAAACTGGAGAATAAAGAAAAGAAATGTTGCTCTTAATGAATGACCTGTATGTTTATAGGCGATCAATGTATGAATGCCGCAAATAGCAATAAGCCATGGAACAAGCGACGCATTTTCCACCGGGTCCCATGCCCAGTAACCACCAAAGGTCAAACTTTCGTAGGCCCAGGCCGCTCCCATCATAATTCCCAACCCAAGAATACCTGCACTAAAAATGGCCCATGGCCGGGCAGGCAATACCCAACCGCCAAAATCTTTCTTCCAGAGGCCGGCAATCGCAAATGCAAACGGCACAATAGTACTGGCAAAGCCGAGGAAAAGAACGGGTGGATGAATCGTCATCCAGTAATTCTGCAATAACGGATTCAACCCGTTTCCATCACGAATAAAGCTGAGGTAATCGCTGCGCAAATGACCTTGTGAATCAAACCCGATTGGGAATTGTTCGGGGCTGAGCATCCCCTGATCACGCATCAACACAAATGGATTACTGCCTAGTTTAAAATCGAAGAAATAAATACCTATCACCATGGTAGCCAATGCAAACTGCATAAAGCTGATGGTCACCATAACCGGTGCCTCCCATTTCTTTTCTCGTAAAATGATGATGCCTCCGAGTATGCAATGCCAGAAACTCCAAAGAAGAAAACTTCCCTCCTGGCCTTCCCAGAAACAGGCAAGAATGTATTGCATTGGCAGCTGGTAATTGCTGTGCTGCCAGGCATATTTATACTCGAAACGATGATTTGAAATAATAAAATACAGCACCGCAAAAATGCCGATGATGGAAATAATCTCTGCAAGGAATGAGACTCTTGCAATACGTTTCCAGGTTTGCTGAACGTTCGGTATTTGCGATTGGGTGGCTTTGAAGTAGGCAACAGTAGCCAGTAAAGATGCAACGAATGAAAGAATAGCTAAGAAATTTCCAATCTGTCCGGGCAGTAATTGTTCACCTATAAATGGCATGATTTGGTAATTGGTTCAGAAAAACTATTTCACAACGGGATTCACCAGTCTTATTTATTTAGCGACCGTGCTGATCTTCGCTTTCTCATCTTTGTACTTGCTGGGGCATTTGATCAAAATATCATCGCATAAAAAAGCACTATCCGTCATTTTTCCTTTCAACACCATTCGTTCGCTACGCTCCATATCTGTTGGTGGCTTTCCTTTCATATACACAACCTTTGTTGCTCCGCCTAATGAATCAATCACGTGGAAAGCAAGGTAATTAGGATCTTTAAGAGCATCGTATTCAATTTCCTTTCCGTTGGTCGTGTCAAGTTTCGCAATCAGGTGCAAAAATTTGCCGGGTTTGGCTTTAGCGGAGTCGATTGTGTCGTAGGTTGATAGGTCGCCCATGCTGCTGATCAGAATGCCTATGGCCACTGCAATCACGACTAAAATCAGGATGTGTGAGGTCTTCATTCAATGCTTTTTTAATGCAGCCGCAAAGGTAGACCAAAAACAAGTTGCTTTTTGTGATGAGAAGCATAAAACGCAGATTATTGGATAGATGGTGTAAACCGGTGAATCAATTGTCTAACTACGACAAACTGTTTTAACCACAAGGCGTATGTATTATGTAAAAAACTTTCTGAACAACCCCTTATGGTTGTAAGAATGTCTATTACCTTTGCGAAGTTTTTTTCAAATACAACACATGGCCGATCTATCGGGGTTCGACCCCAACAGCGCAGGTAACCCCAACAATAATATATTCGGGCTCCCATTTTCTGAAGAAGATGCAGACTTGATCATTTTACCAGTTCCCTGGGAAGTAACTGTAAGTTATAAAGCCGGAACCGCCCGGGCACCAGAGCATGTCTTCAGGGCTAGTCTCCAGGTCGACTTGCATGATAATGATACTGGCGATGCATGGCGACGTGGCATTTATATGAAAGATGTCGACCGCAGCATCCTCCTTAAAAGTGATTATCTCCGTAAAGAAGCCGAGCTCTACATCAACTATATTTCACAGGGCGAGAACGTGAACGACAATAAGTTCATGTGCAAAACACTGAAGGAAGTGAATGCCGGAAGTGTATTTCTGAACAACTGGGTGTATGAACAAACCAAGGCATTACTCGATAAAGGAAAGTTGGTGGCTTTACTTGGAGGCGACCACAGCACACCACTCGGGTATTTTAAGGCAATTGCTGAAAAACACGGCGATTTCGGTTTGTTACAGATAGACGCACATTTTGATTTACGTGAATCGTATGAAGGGTTTGTTTACTCTCATGCATCTATCATGTTTAATGCGCTAAAAGAAGTTCCCCAAATAAAAAAATTAGTACAGGTTGGCATCAGGGATTATGGTGATGATGAACTGCAGATTGTAAACGAAAGCACTGACCGCATTATTCCCTATTTCGATAGAGATTTAAAAGAAAGGATGTTCGAAGGGCAAAGTTGGAAACAATTGGTAGATGAAATTATTGATCAACTACCTGCCAATGTGTATATCAGCTTTGATGCAGATGGTCTCGATCCCAAACTTTGTCCACATACCGGAACACCCGTGATGGGTGGTCTTGAAACCGAACAGGTATTTTACTTGTTCCGCAAAATTCTTAGCAGTGGACGTAAACTTATTGGATTTGATTTAAATGAAGTTGGAATCAGCACAACCGAGTGGGATGAAAATGTAGGCGCAAGAATACTTTACAAACTCAGCAATATGCTCCTGGCCTGCAATCCTAACTGATATGCATAGGCCTATTTTATTAAAGGTTCATTTTATGAACCTTTTTTTATGTACGTAAGGGAGAAAACAAACAAAAACGAGGTGTGAAGCAGTACTAAAAAAAAGAAAGCCAACCCTGAAAAGAGTCGGCCGTTGCTAACCTATGAAAAACACCTACGTGCAATATAGAGTAAAAAACAATTCAGCGTGTGGTTTTAAAAGACATTTTAAACTATGTCAGGAAAAAAATGACAATACGGTTGAAATTGGGGAGACACAAAAAACTAACCATGATTAGCAAATGAAGTAAGGGCAAAAAAATAGGCCGTCCCTGGAAAGAGTCGGCCGTTGCTAACCTATGAAAAACACCTATGACACAAAAGAACATCGAAAACTTATAATAGTTTGTAGTATAAAATATGATATTGGTAATGTTTTCCGGTTTTTCACATATTTGATATTGGATTGTGCATAAACGTCGATCCGGCTTCTTAAGTAGATTATTTCATAAACGAGTGACCGGCTATGATTGCCCTTTCCACGCTTCATTTCATTATGCCGTATCTTTAACCTGCCATGAACACATATCGTATTCCCATATTCTTTGAACCATTTGAAAAACAAAAAAAAGCAGCCAGATTACTTCACTTGCTTGCTGGATTTTTAATGATCGGTAATGCATGGGGCGAGTACAAAACTCCTACCCCTGCTATATTTTTTATTGTCGTTCAAATTGCTGCTGCGTTAATTCTTATTCTTTATGCATTCACCGGAAGAAAGTGGTTGGCACCACCATCAAAAACAAATGGCCTTTTTCGCCTATTAGGTGCTGCCGTTCTTTTTTATGCAGCCTGGCATTTTTGGGAATTAAATGAATCAATGAGAGCAGCTTTGCAATTTTTTGCGGGAGGCGGATTATTGTTTTTATTTTTTACCGAGCGAAGGATCTTTTCGGCCTGTCATGTAACCATTGATGAAAAAGGTGTGCATACTCCCGACAATTTAAAACAGCGTTTGATCGAGTGGAAGAATATTGAAAATATGATCGTAAAGAATGATTTTGTATCCATCAACACAGTGCAAAATCAATTTATTCAATACGAAACCGGTGCAGTTCTCAGCGAATTACAAATGGACGAAATGAATGCTTTTTGCCGGGAGAGGTTTACAAAAAAATGAATGTCTTTGTCGCCCTTTATCACAAATCTTCCACCCTATGCCATTTTAAAATATCTTTGCATTGGTGAAGAAACTCATCTGCATACTATTCCTGGGAGTATATCTTATTTCCTCAACCGAGCTTCGTCAGCTTTTGAAGTTTCCTTTGCTTATTCAACATTACGCCGAGCATAAAGAACAAAACAATAACCTTGGATTGCTTCAATTCCTCGCCATGCATTACAATGATGAAGGGATTATTGATCTTGATTACAGCAAAGATCAACAGCTGCCATTTAAATCACAGGGCGGTTATACCGGTGCTGTGTTGAGTGTTTTTGAACTGACTCCTTTTTATTCTTTAGTGCCCAAAACAGAGATCGTTTTGCCTGTTGCACATGCAATCAGCAACGATATATTTATAAGCTCATCATTTCGTTCTTCGATCTGGCAGCCGCCAAAAGCTTGTTAAGTAATATCAATTTTATTTTTTCAGTATGCTTTTCTTTTCAACGCAAAAGAAAAGTTAGTGCTGTATTACTTATGCATTAAATAAAACAGGTAATGCTGAATGCAATCATTCGTTTCTCCGTAAATAACAAACTCGTTATTGGTCTGTTTGTAGCTGCACTTATTGGTTACGGCAGTTACCAGTTTACCAAACTTCCTATCGATGCTGTTCCCGATATTACCAATAACCAGGTGCAGGTAATTACGGTTGCGCCATCGCTTGGTGCTACCGATATTGAACGGTTGGTCACCTTCCCTATTGAACTTGCGAATAATAATATTTCAGGCTTGCATGAGATACGCAGTTTCTCACGCTTTGGTCTTTCGCTGGTAACCATTGTGTTTAATGATGATATAGATATCTATTGGGCCCGACAACAGGTAGCCGAACGACTGCAACAGGTAAAAGATGAAATACCAGAAGGCATCGGTTCCATTTCATTAGGACCTGTAACAACTGGGTTGGGTGAAATATACCAGTACACTGTTCGTCCGAAAAATGGTTACGAAAACAAATACGACGCCATGGAATTGCGTACCATCCAGGATTGGATCGTTCGCCGTCAATTGCTGGGTGTAAAAGGCGTTGCCGATGTAAGCAGCTTCGGTGGTCGATTAAAACAGTATGAAATTGCTGTTGATCCCAATAAACTGCAGTCGCTGGGTATTACTATGAGCGATGTGTTTACGGCGTTGGAAAAAAGCAACCAGAACACCGGTGGCGCCTACATTGAAAAAGGACCAACAGTCTTGTATATCCGCAGCGAAGGTTTAGTAGGAAGTGTGGAAGATATTCAATCAACCTTTATTAAAAATACTTCAGCAGGCACGCCATTGTTTGTGCGTGATGTGGCCGATGTACGCTTTGGAGAGGCAACACGTTTTGGTGCACTTACCTATAACGACGAAGGTGAAGTAGCGGGTGCAGTTGTAATGATGTTAAAAGGTGCCAACAGTAGTGAAGTAATTAAAAACGTAAAAGAGCGTGTTGCACAAATACAAAAGTCGTTACCCGAAGGCGTAATCATTGAACCCTTCCTCGACCGTACCAAAATGGTGAACAATGCAATTGGTACAGTAAAGACAAATTTAATTGAAGGCGCTTTGATCGTATTGTTTGTGCTCATTCTCTTCCTTGGAAATTTACGTGCCGGATTTTTGGTGGCATCTGTAATACCACTTTCAATGTTGTTTGCAGTTATTATGATGAACAGGTTTGGTGTCATCGGCAACCTTATGAGTTTAGGGGCACTTGATTTTGGTTTGATTGTAGATGGTGCGGTGTTTATTGTGGAAGCTGTGTTGCACCAGCTTACACACAGCAAACATTTTGCGCATGTAAACAAACTCTCGCAGCACCAGATGAACGAAGAGGTAACTGCAGCATCTGGTAAAATGGCCCGGAGTGTAGTGTTTGGACAAATCATTATTCTTATTGTTTACCTTCCCACATTTACGTTGCAGGGTATTGAAGGCAAGATGTTTATTCCGATGGCCCAAACCATTGCGTTTGCATTGCTGGGTGCGTTCATATTATCACTCACCTATGTGCCGATGATGAGTTCGCTGATCATGAGCCGCAAACTCACACACAAGAAAACATTTGCTGATAAGATGATGGAGTTTTTTGAATTCCATTATCAGAAAGCGCTTAATAAAGTCCTCAACATTTCGAAATGGGTAATTGCAGCATCTGTATTGCTGTTTGCTGTTTCTGTATTTATATTAACCACATTGGGTGGCGAATTTATTCCTGCATTGGAAGAAGGAGATTTTGCTGTTGAAACAAGAGTATTAACAGGAAGTAATCTTACAACCACTATCGAAAGCACACAAAAGGCAGCACACATTTTGAAATCGCAGTTTCCTGAAGTGGAACAGGTCGTAACAAAAATCGGCAGTGGTGAAATCCCCACCGATCCGATGCCCATGGAAGCAGCCGATATGATGGTGATCTTAAAAGATAAAAAAGAATGGACCTCAGCTGAAAACTTTGACGAGCTGGCTGATAAAATGAGCAAGGCAGTTGCTGTTGTACCGGGCATTACCGTAAGTTTTCAATTTCCCGTACAGATGCGTTTTAATGAACTGATGACGGGTGCCAAGCAGGATGTAGTATGTAAAATATTTGGAGAGAACATCGATACGCTGGCACATTATGCGCAACAGCTGGGCAACTTGGTTTCATCGGTACAGGGTTCAAAAAATTTATATGTTGAACCGGTGTCCGGTATGCCGCAGATCATTATCGAATACAACCGTGCTGCTATTTCGCAATATGGTTTAAACATCAGCGATGTTAATCACATCATCAACACAGGTTTGGCCGGCGAAGCCACGGGCTTTGTGTACGAAGGCGAAAAACGTTTTGATATGGTGGTGCGTTTAAGCGGCGAAAAACGTAAGAACA
Source organism: Lacibacter sp. (assembly GCF_057361365.1). Classification (NCBI taxonomy): domain Bacteria; kingdom Pseudomonadati; phylum Bacteroidota; class Chitinophagia; order Chitinophagales; family Chitinophagaceae; genus Lacibacter; species Lacibacter sp. The sequence goes on from NZ_JBMQSG010000006.1 coordinate 142,493, forward strand.
TTGAAGACATACAAAACCTGTTGATACCTGTGAAAGGTGGTGCTCAGGTTCCATTATACCAATTGGCAAACGTAGAAATTAAAGAAGGTCCTAACCAGATACAACGTGAAGATGCCAAGCGCAGAATCATTGTTGGTTTTAATGTGGGCGACAGAGATGTGCAATCGATCGTAAACGAACTGCAGCAAAAAGTAGAAGCAAAAATGAAACTGCCCGCAGGTTATTATGTAACCTATGGCGGTGCGTTTGAAAACCTGAATGCAGCAAAAGCAAGATTGGGTATCGCTGTTCCGGTTGCATTGTTGCTCATCTTCTTACTGCTTTTCTTTTCCTTCAATTCCATTAAACAAGGCTTGTTGATCTATTCTGCAATTCCATTATCTGCAACAGGTGGCATTTTCGCATTGGCATTGCGTGATATGCCGTTCAGCATTTCAGCAGGTGTTGGCTTTATTGCATTATTTGGTGTAGCGGTGTTGAATGGTATTGTGTTGATCTCCGAATTTAACCGCCTGCGTGATGAAGGATGGACCGATCCAAGAAAGATCGCTGTGATGGGTACTAAGATCAGGTTACGTCCGGTGTTGATGACAGCCTTTGTTGCATCGTTCGGTATTTTACCCATGGCTCTCAGCACAGGTGCTGGTGCAGAAGTGCAACGTCCATTGGCAACCGTGTTGATCGGTGGATTATTAGTGGCAACATTCCTAACACTGTTTGTGTTACCGAGCTTATATGTCCTATTTGAAAAAGGAACTGAAAAACGCAAAAAAAGAAAAGCAATGAAGAAACCAACGTTATTGATCGTATTGCTCTTGTCTGTTGCAGGAGCTACAGCACAAACACCAATCACGTTACAATCGGCGATTGATACTTCATTAAAAAACAACCTGAACCTAAAGCAGGAGAAGTTAGTAAGCGAGTACAAAAAAATGCTCATTGCTTCTGCTGCAGTAGTACCGCAAACAATGGTATCGGCCGAGGTTGGACAGTTCAACAGTATTTATAACGATACCCGGTTCGGACTTTCGCAATCGTTCAATTTTCCGAAAGTGTACAGCACACAAAAAACATTTTTAACAGAAGAATGGAAGAACAATGCATTGTTTGTTGCTGTAAAGGAAGCTGAATTGAAACGGGATGTAACAACAGCTTTTTATCATCTGCTATACTTAAAGCAGAAAGCACAATTGTTACAGGAAGCCGATAGTTTGTTCAGTGCATTCTATCGTTTAACCGAATTGCGTTTGCAAAAAGGTGAAAGCAATATATTAGAAAAAGCAACAGCCGAAACACAGCTGGGGCAAATACGATTACAGCGTCAGCAATTGCAGAAAGACCTGGATCTGGTGCAGTTGCAGTTTCAATTATTGCTCAACTCCACAACAGCGTTTGATGTAACTGCAAAAGAGTTGAAACATCCGGTTCAGCTTGCACCGGTAGAGCTAAGCAATCACCCGAATATTGCTTTCGTTAAACAGCAACAACAAATTGCAGATGCAGTTATTGCAGTGGAAAAAGCAAAGCTCCTCCCCGATCTATCGTTGGGTTTGTTTAGCACCAGCATACGTGGTACCGGCGCCAATGATAAATACTATCCTTCATCGTATCGTTTTCAATCGATGCAGATCGGTGTGGGTATTCCTGTGTTTGCAAAAGCACAAAAGACAAAGATCAATAGTGCAAAATTCAGTAAACAGCTTGCAGCTAATCAATACACATTAAGCATGAATGAACTGAACACACAGTATCAATCGGCGCAACAGCAGTACCTCAAATACAAAGAAACTGTTGCTTATTTTGAAAGGACGGGGCTGCAAAATGCTGCACTCATTCTAACTACAGCCAACAAACAATTCAACAGTGGTTTGATCAATTACCTTGAGTGGTTTATGTTGGTGAACCAGGCTACAGCGATCAAAAACGATTATCTCGATGCTGTAAAAAACCTGAACGAAAGCAGCATTCACTTAAACTATTACAGCAATCAATAAAATATTCGACATGAAATACGCATTCATATTATTTACTTCTGCATTCTTGCTACAGGCCTGTGATGGTAAAACCAAAACTGCAGAAGCCACAACCGAACAAGTGCCGGAAAGCCTGGTGACTTTAACGGATGCACAATTAAAAAATGCTGCACTCGAAATAACCCGGGTTCAGGAGCAACAAATTTCATCGGTGCTAAAGCTAAACGGCAAAATTGATGTACCGCCGCAAAATATTGTGTCGATCAGTGTACCAATGGGTGGATATCTTAAATCAACAAAATTATTACCGGGGTTACATGTAAGAAAAGGAGAAGTAATTGCCGTTGTGGAAGATCAGCAATACATTCAATTGCAGCAAGATTATTTAACAGCAAAAGCAAAATTACCTTTCCTTGAAAATGAATACAACCGACAGAAAGAGTTGAACGAAAGTAAGGCTAGCAGCGACAAAACTTTTCAGCAATCTGAAGCAGAATTCAGAAGTCAGAAAGTTATGATGAGTGCTTTGGCTGAAAAACTAAAACTCGCCGGTATCAACTTAAGCCGTTTAAACGAATCGAATATTACACGGAGCGTACAAATCTTCTCCCCAATTGATGGATATGTTTCTGCAGTGAATGTTAACATTGGTAAATATGTGGCACCAACGGAGGTATTATTTGAATTGATCAATCCTACCGACATACATCTGTCTCTAACTGTATTTGAAAAAGATGTCAACAAATTGTTTATCGGTCAAAAAGTAATATCCTACACCAACAATGACCCCGGCAACAAGCATCATGGCGATATCATCTTAATTGGAAAAGATCTTGGCCCTGATCGCAGTACCGAAGTGCATTGCCATTTTGATGATTACGATAAAACACTCATTCCCGGCACGTACATGAATGCCGAAGTGGAAGTGAAAAATAAAGCAGCCTGGGTTGTTCCTGAAGATGCCGTTGTACGTTTTGAAAATAAGCATTATGTGTTTGTAAAAAAATCGCAGAAACAGTTTGAGTTAACCGAAGTGCAGATCGGCCTCAGTGAAAAAGGACTAACTGAAATTTTAAATGCAGAAGTACTGCAGCAAAAAGAAATTGTAGGGAAAGGTGCTTATACCGTGTTAATGAGTTTGAAGAACAAAGCCGAAGATTAACAGCTCATTTTTCCGGTTATGAAAAAAAATCCGCACCTTTTGTGTGGATTTTTTTATGAACGGCATCTCACATCAAAACCTACTGCTATGGCATCACCACTCTCCGTTTCAATTGTGCATCCTGCTTACAGTAACCTGAAAAAAATTAGCCCCATTCTTCATTTTCTTGCCGGCATGGTGTTTATTGCTGCCGCCATTTATGAAATTAAGATGGATAACCGCATTACCGCTTTTTGCGAGATAATTATAGGGGTTGATGTGATAACGCTGGCTTTTATGCGTGGTTTTGCTGAAGAATCAACTCATTTGAACGCCGGCTTTCGCTTAATTGAGGTGATTGTTTTTGGGGGACTTACCATACTTGCCGTTCTCGACCAGTCGTGGATAACTGTCGTTTTAATGGCACTGGCAACGGGCATGTATTATTATGTATTTCATTGCGAACGCAAGACCATCAACAGTGAACGGGTATCGGTACACCATTTGGGAGTTACAATTTCTAATTTCCCAAAGGATAAGGAGCTTGATTGGGAGGATATCCGGGAGCTTAATGCACTACCTCACAGCATCAGCATCCGCACATTCCGAAATAAAACTTATCGTTTTGAGTTCCAAAAAGCAATTGCTTTCGACGAACTGGAACAAATTCACGAATTTTGCAGACATTATCTGAAAAGTGAATAGTGAATGGTCAATGGTGAATAAGCTGACCTGAACATTCACCATTCACAATTGACAATTCACTATGGCCTTACAACATTCTCCTTATTTACTTTACTCCGACGGGAACGGAAATATTTTTGAAGACACTTCACTTTATGCAGTGGGTCGTGAAGCATGGGATGCTTTTCCAATTGATCTTGATAACTGGATGGAATTGCCTGACGGCGGCAATCTTTATGAATTACCTGACCGTAAAGGCATTGGTATTGATGTAAACACAGGCGAAATGCGTTTGTGTGAAAAGGGCTGGGCCGTTGCGGCGTTTATTCCACCTGCACATACCAGCTTATTTATCGCCGCTTTTGAATGCGAACCCGGCGCCGATACACTTCCACTTTTTTGTTACACAGCCGTAGGTTGGCACGATGATAAATTTTATGTGCCTGCTATTCGCATTGAACAGGATATTCGCCAGGAATGTGCTGGATACAATGATGAGAAAATTGAAACAGGCGCCGAACATCTCATTAAAACTTATCCGCATAACCGTTTGGTAAAACACCTCATGGAAAACTGCTGCAATACGTACAACTGTCCGGCTGCAAGAAATTTTGCCATGAGCCGTTGGGAATGTCCCATTCCGGTTTCACCGGCATGTAATGCAAACTGTATTGGTTGTATTTCGTTTCAACCGCAGGAAGAACATATTCAAAGTCCGCAGGATCGTTTAACATTTAAGCCAACGCCTGAAGAAATTGTTGAGTTCACTGTTCCCCATTTGGAAACTGCACCTTACCCTATCGTATCATTTGGACAAGGATGTGAAGGCGAACCTCTACTGATGTGGGAAACCATGCGTGATGCAATTATTGAAATGCGTAAGCATACACAAAAAGGAAGTATCAATATCAACACCAATGGATCAAAACCTGATGCGGTAAAAGTATTGTGTGAAGCAGGTTTGAATTCCATTCGTGTAAGTACAAACAGTGCACGCAAGCATGTATATGAAGCTTACTATCGTCCGAATAATTATCAGTTTGAAGATATTGTTGAAAGTTTGAAAGTGATGAACAGCTATGGTGGCTGGACGAGCATCAATTATTTTGTATTCCCTGGTATAACCGATTGTGTGGAAGAATACGAAGCATTGCGAAAGCTCATTAAAGAAACCGGATTGAAGATGATCCAGTGGAGAAATTTCAATATTGATCCTGATTGGTATCTCGGCAAACTTGGTATTACTGAAACAAGTGAATTACTTGGAGTAAAACAATTCATTGAATTGATACAGGAAGAGTTCCCTGATCTGAAGCATGGTTACTTCAATCCCCCAATTGAACGTATCAAAGGTAATTACGAAGTTGATTTTGCGCATTGGTAATATTGGTCGGCACGGTTGAACCCGTCAAACCATGCATATAACACGGTTGCCAACCTTTTGAAGGTCGGCAACCGTTATTTTTTAAGTTACATTTCGTAAGTTGACTTTCATTTCGTGCAACGCCCCAACCATATCTTGCCACTCATTGTACTGTCGCAATTTGCAGGCACATCGTTATGGTTTAGCGGCAATGCTATACTTACAGAGATCAGCAAATCATTTCAACTGCAAAAAGACGGACTGACCATTGTTACTTCATCAGTACTCATTGGTTTCATCATCGGCACTTTTGTGTTTGCCATCACCGCTATTGCTGATCGGTTTAAACCATCAGTTGTATTTTTTATTTCGTCGTTGCTTGCAGCTTTAGCCAACCTGCTCATCCTGTTACCGCAACAGGATTTTTTATTGTTAGTGCTTTCAAGATTTTTTGTTGGCTTTTTCCTCGCCGGCATTTATCCTGTAGGAATGAAGATAGCAGCAGAATGGTATGAAAAAGGTTTAGGCAAAGCACTCGGCTATCTTGTTGGTGCATTGGTGATGGGCACTGCTTTTCCGCATTTGCTCAAACAATCGGGTTGGGATTATAACTGGCAACATGTACTGATGTTTACTTCTGCCTTTGCAGCTACAGGCGGACTTATAATTTTTCTATTTGTGCCACGTGGCCCGTTTTATAAAAAAGGCAGCAGTTATTCGTTTGATGCATTTAAAAACAGTTTTCGCTTTCCCAACTTTCGTGCAGCATCATTCGGCTATTTTGGTCACATGTGGGAATTGTATGCATTCTGGGCTTTCGTTCCTGTTATTTTGAATTTATACGCAAAGCAAAATGCTGCTGGAATGAATGTACCATTATGGTCGTTCATTATTATTGCTGCAGGTGCTGTGGGTTGTGTGGCCGGCGGTTATATCACACTCAAACAAGGAAGTGCAAAAGTGGCCTATGCGGCTATGTTAGTTTCCTTTTGCTGTTGCATACTATCCATTTTTAGTTTCGCATTCCCTCCTTTCCTCTTTCTTTTTTTCTTATTGATTTGGGGATTTGCAGTAGTAGCTGATTCACCACAGTTTTCATCTATCGTTGCACAAACTGCCGTTGCTGAAAATAAAGGATCAGCATTAACCATTGTGACCTGTATTGGTTTTTCGATTACTGTAGTCAGCGTGTATGTCTTAAATCGTTTGTTCGGCCAATTTATGCAATCCCCCTATGTTCTATTGATTCTTGCACCCGGCCCTTTGTTTGGTTTGTGGAAATTGAAGCCTTTGTTGAAGCACAAAACGTTTAACTGATAGTTTGTGATAGAGTTCCTACCACTCATCATTCCTAAGTGAAATAAGTTTTCCTGAACCAATCATTACCTATTGGGGCGGCTATATTTGAACGATGAAACCAGCCAACCAGAATCAAATTGTATTGGGTATAGCACTTGCCATACTCGCCACGATTATCTGGAGCGGCAACTTCATTGTGGCACGTGCCATCATCAACGACATTCCACCCATCGCATTGGCATTTTTCCGGTGGTTCACTGCCTGCGTACTCCTTTTACCCGTTGCATGGAAACACATTAAACCATCCTGGCAAATTGTAAAACAAAACAAAGCTTATTTTTTCTGGACAGGTTTAACAGGCATCAGCTTATTCAACACATTTGTGTATATAGCCGGACATAGTTCAACTGCCATCAACCTTGCCTTGATTGGCACCACTTCCTCTCCTATCATGTCCATTATCCTGGCACATTATTTTTTGAAGGAACATATAAAATGGCATCGCATTATCGGGATTGTGTTGTGTGTTGCCGGTATTCTCTTCTTATTAAGCAAAGGAAGTTTTGAAAATCTTTTGCATCTGCAGTTTACAAAAGGCGACGGTTGGGTATTACTTGGCGCATTGAGCTTTGCTATTTACAATATTCTTGCACGCAAAAAACCAAAAGAAATTTCGGCAATTGGGTTTTTGTTTTTTGTTTTCTGCATCGGCACAGCTTTACTAATCCCTGCTTTTTTTATTGAGGCCACTTATGTAAAACCAGTGCAATGGACTTGGCAAACAGGCTCGGTGATTCTTTATTTAGGTTTAGGAACATCGGTAATTTCCTTTCTAATGTGGAACCGTTCTATAAAAGAACTTGGAGCAGGTCGCACCGCTCTGTTTGGAAATCTTATTCCCATCTTCAGCAGCATTGAAGCCGTCATTATTCTTGGGGAAAAAATAAGTTATATTCACATTATCAGTTTCCTGTTGATCGTGGCAGGACTTGCGGTAGATAACAGTGTATTGCTAAAACGAAAATAGCTTTATGCAAAAAGTGATCATCATCGGCGCAACCTCCGGTATCGGAAGAGCGCTGGCTCTGCGTTATCTGAAAGCCGGTCATTTAGTGGGCATTACCGGCAGACGCACTCACCTGCTCGATGAAATAAAACATAAATATCCGCAGCAAACTTTCACTGCCACATTTGATGTAACAGGTAAAGAAAACATTCTTCACCTTCAGCAGTTAATTGATCAGTTGCAAGGCATGGATCTTTTTATATACAACAGTGGTTATGGCGAAGCAAGTAAGGAACTCGATTGGGAAATGGATAAAAAAACCACACTCATCAACGTAAATGGCTTTGCAGAAACCACCAATTATGCATTTAATTATTTTGTGAGACAAGGACATGGACAAATTGCATCCATATCATCAATAGCTGCATATCGTGGTAACAGTTGGGCACCCGCTTATGGAGCAAGTAAAGCTTACATGAGCAGTTATATGGAAGCTTTGCGCATAAAAGTTTACCGTATGAAATTACCTATTCACATCACCGATATTCAACCGGGCTTTGTTCTTACTGATATGGCCAAAGGCAACAAGTTATTCTGGACGGCGCCTCTCGAAAAAGCCACTACACAAATGATTGCTGCCATCAAAAACAAGAAGCGAAGAGTGCAGGTAACAAAACGTTGGGCGCTGGTTGCATGGGTGTTAAAGTGGCTGCCTTATTCTCTCTACAAGAGAATTGGTTAATCGTCAACTGCTAACATTTTCATAAAAGCTTCACAACTCATATGCAATGTGGCATGGTTTTCCATCGTTAGGGGTAAAAGAGTTAATTTCGATGTATCAAATTTCAACCATGCAGGCAGCAGACACACAGAAAAAATACAAAGCAGCAGCTATCACCTTTGTGGTGCATGCAGTATTGCTGATCTTATTTTTTGTGATCACCATTGCAATGACAGGGCCAACACCTCCGCCTGTTGAAGAAGGCATTGAAGTAAATCTTGGCAACAGTGATATTGGTTTTGGTGATGTGCAACCGCTTATTCCTGATGAGCCTGCTCCCGAAGCTATTCCTGAAACAACCACTACCCCTCCTCAACAACAAATTGCGGCAGCTGTTGAAGAAACAGAAAAAGAATTGAGTGAGCGTGATGATGAAGATGCTCCGGAAGTAAATAAACCTGCTAAAGTAACAAAGCCAACGAAGGTTGTTCCGAAAGACAATCCACCGGTTACAACAACAAAACCGGCAACTACTACCGTTGTAAATCCCAAACCAGCTCCACCCAAACCAAAAGCGGTTTATGGTGGCGGGACAGGTACTGGTGGAAATAATTCAGATCAATATAACAACAGCCGTAACCAGGGTATTGCCGGTGGCACCGGCGACCAGGGTAAAGCTGGTGGAAATCCTAACAGTGATAATTACAATGGTAATGGTGGCAACGGTTCCGGTGGACCAAGAGTAACAAGCGGTAATCGTAAGATTATTAAATATTATTCTTTCGCTGGTGATCTTGAAAAAGCTACCATCTATGCTGTAATTAAAGTGTCGCCGGAAGGTCGTGGTACTTTCGTTCGCATTGGCCCACGTTCAACTTCAGTAAGCCAGGCATACGCAAATGCCATCATTGAATACCTACGCAATATCCAGTTCGATAAAGGAGCCCAGGAATCAACAGTTACTGTTCAGTTCAATTTTAAAGTAAACGATTAAACAAGATATTTTTAATTTTAAAACGCATCGTTTGGTATTACACACGATGCGTTTTCATTTTAAACCGTCTTATACAACCAAAACCCCATTCTTCAACTGTTTCTTTCACTATTCATCACTAAAAAATAAACAGAACATCCGTATCGTATGTTAACTACGTATGTTTATGTTCATAGCCAGCGAAATTCTCCTATCCCAAGTTGACACTGATCAAAACACCACCAGTTATTATCTATTCCCTTTAAAAGCGCAGGATTATGAAAATGGTCAGGTTATCGTTGTTGGTTGATACACTTCGTCGCATTAAAAAAATTGGATACACAGAAGAACTTGATGGTTATGCTGCACGCCGTTTAGGCATATTCAACACACTCAATTTTATTGGACTCATCACGGGCATTGTTATTCCGTTGCTGGCAATTCTCAACAAAGGTTATTTACCGGCCATAGCATGGATCGTTGCCGCATCACCCGCATTCATCAGTTTGGTTGTTTTAATTGCCAACTATTATCGCCGATACAACTTTGCAATGGTCTGGTATTTTATTTTGTACCCTTCTATTACATCGCTTGTATATATGGATAGTATTGATGTGGGTATTGAGCTGTTCTTTATTCTTTACGCTGTTTTTGCTGTGTTCTTTTTGCAGAACCTTCGGTTAATTCTATTAGCAATCAGCTTCTCACTCATCAGTTACTTCGCTGTATTTGTTATTGAGCAGAATTATGAATTTGTAATGAAGGATATCAACTATCCCTTCTATGTATTTAACCACGTACTATCGGTCGCATTAATTTTTATTGGTTTGTTTCTGATCAAGAAAGAAAATAAAGATTACCAAACGGAGATATTGAATAGTAATGAAGAGTTGTATAAATACACCCAGGAAATTGAAAAACAAAAAGAAGAGCTGGCGGAGCTAAACAATCTGAAGTCGAAATTATTTTCTGTAATATCACATGATCTTCGCACACCTCTATACGGGCTGCGTAACCTTTTTAAAAGTGTTGAACAATATGATTTGCCTGCAGAAGAAATAAAAGTATTGATACCTGATGTGGTGAAAGATCTTCATTACACAACCGATTTGATGGAGAACTTACTTCAATGGGCAAAGAGCCAGTTGAAAGGTGAATCACTTTCTCCCCAATTGATCGATATGAACAAACTGATTCACGATGTGCAACAAATCGTTCGCCTGCAAGCTGAAAACAAACAGGTGTATTTGACCACAAAAGCCGACAAACCTGTTTATATCTATGCCGACAAAGAAATGATTGAAGTAGTGCTGCGGAATCTTATCAGCAATGCCATTAAATTCACACCAAAAGAAGGCCAGGTAATTATTGATGTAAAAGAAGATGATGAGCTGATTGAAGTTTTAGTTAGCGATACCGGCACGGGTATGAGTGAGGAAGCGAAAAACAAATTGTTTGGCGATGAACATTTCACAACCAAAGGCACATCCAACGAATCAGGAACCGGCCTTGGCCTAATGATCTGCAAAGAATTTCTCAAGAAAAATGGCGGCGATATACATGTAGAAAGCGAACTTGGCAAAGGAAGTACTTTTGCTTTCACTTTACCTCGTGCATGATTACGAACAAGTGCATGCAACTTCTATCTTTGCTGCATGACATACCTGGAGACAATTGATTATCTCTTTACCCGGCTGCCGATGTTTAGTCGCATAGGAGCTGCTGCCATAAAAAAGGATCTGCATAATACGATTGCCTTGTGCGATGCATTAGATAATCCGCAAAAAAAATTTAAAAGCATTCATATTGCCGGTACCAATGGAAAAGGTTCGGCAAGTCATATGCTGGCGGCTATTTTGCAAACAGCCGGTTATAAAACAGGTTTATATACCTCTCCTCACCTCCATGATTTCAGAGAACGTATTAAAGTGAACGGTGAAATGATCGCCGAACAATACGTAATTGATTTCACTAAACGGGTACAATCATTGATCGATGAAATAGAGCCATCTTTTTTTGAGATCACCGTTGCAATGGCATTTGAATATTTTGCTGATGAAAATATTGACATTGCCGTTATTGAAGTGGGATTGGGAGGACGTTTAGATAGTACCAATATTATTACACCTGAATTATCGGTGATCACAAATATTGGCTGGGATCACATGAACCTACTGGGCGATTCACTTGAAAAAATTGCCGGAGAAAAAGCAGGTATCATTAAACAGCAAATTCCGGTGGTAGTTGGAGAGACAGTGCCTGAAACAAAACCCGTGTTTGTACAAAAAGCAAAGGACATGCAAGCGCCCCTGCATTTTGCTTATGATGAATTTAAAGTAAATGATAAAAAAACAATAGCTCATAAATTGGAAGTTGATGTGGAAGAGCAGAATACAAAAAACAAATTTCATTATACGCTAGATCTTCCCGGAGTTTATCAAACAAAAAATATACTTACTGTACTTTCATCTGTGCGGCAACTGCAGCAACAAGGCTGGAACATTTCAGAAGAACATATACAAACCGCTTTAAGAACAAGCAAACAAATCAATGGCTTGCATGGTCGTTGGGAAATTGTTCATGAAAATCCGACACTAGTAATGGATGTTGGCCACAATGAGGATGGTATAAAACACATTGTGGCTCAACTTAATGAAAGCAGCTACAACAAACTGCACATCATTATCGGTATGGTAAAAGATAAAGAAGTTGAAAAGGTATTAAGCTTGTTACCAACTGATGCACAATATTATTTCACAAAAGCACATATACCAAGAGCTTTACCAGAACCCGATCTTAAATTAAAAGCTGCTGCATTTGATCTTAAAGGAGAAGCATATGAAAACGTAAACGCTGCTATCAGTAAGGCTTTGCAGCATGCAGCAAAAGATGACTTGATCTTAGTTTGCGGAAGTGTGTTTCTTGTTGGGGAAGTTGATGTTCTTGCAATAAGCAATGAGCAATAGACAATTGACAAATCTCTCTACGCAAACTCTGCTTTCTCTTTTCTCTGCGGTAAAAATAATTTCGTCTGAAGTGGCATCAGTATTTCAGTTCACCTAACTTTTCAAATCCAAACAACAATGCTGTGGTGTGCATGCTTTGCATCAGCTTGTTTTCACGAATAAGCTGTTTTACCTCATCTATACTCAACAGATGCACTTCAATATCCTCGCCATCATCTAATTTTTGCTCCGTAACTTTTTCTCCACCGGTGGCAAGATAAGCCCTGAGTAAATTATTATTTGTAGATGGATTGGCTGATGTTTTACAGAGATATTCAATTTTATCAAAACGGTAACCAGTCTCTTCCAGCAACTCTCTTGCAATCGCATCTTCATATGAAGCATCAGAAGCATCAACACAACCGCCAGGCAATTCCATGATCGTTTCGCCCAATGCATGACGGTATTGCCGCACCATGATCACTTTTCCATCTTTTGTAAGTGCCAAAGCAGCCACCCATTCAGGAAATTCATACACATAGTAAGGATCAATGATCTTTCCATCAGGTCGTTCGCACACATCTTCACGCAGCGTAAGCCAATCTCGTTTGAATAAATATTTTGAAGAGATCGTTTTCCAGTTCATGATTTGTTCATTGTTAATAGTTCATTGTTCATAGTGAAACATGCTTAAAGCCATGAACCATCAGCTATGAACCATGAACTATTCTTACCATCCTTTTCTTTCCCTTAACGAAGTAATATGTGCTGCATGATGTTTGCCATGCCATGAATACATGCCCAGCAAATACCAAAGATCAAATTGTTTTTTTGATTGAGAGTGTATATAGGTTCTTTTCCACTGCTCGTCTGTAAGCGTGGAAAATAATGCATACAACTTTGCGTGAATGGTATGAAGCATTGTAAGCGAAACATTCACCGGTAATAAATTGTATTCCGCAGTTTCTGCCCATTTCGTTTCATCATAACCCATTACAGTTGGATTATCTTCCGTAAGTGTAAACTTCAAACGGCTCAATGCATTCAGGTGACTATCGCTTACATGATGCACTACTTGTCTTAAAGTCCACCCACCGTCACGATAAGGAGTAGCCAACTGTGCTTCATCTAAATTTTCGATGGCCTGTTCAAGCAAGCCCGGTAAAAATTTAATATCTGCCAATCGTTCTTCTTTCAATGCTTCACTGAAAGGAGCTGGCTGGTATTCACCAATGGGATAACGTCGATCCATTTGAAAAGCTTTTAGTAGTTAGCTGTTAGCCACTAGCAGCTTATGGCTAGTAGCTAACAGCTTCTTTATTATTTTTTCACTGGTCTTACTTCCAGCAATTCCATATCAAAAATAAGTGTTGCACCTCCGGGGATCATTCCGCTTCCACGCTCACCATACCCGTAATCACTTGGAATAAACAATTGCCACTTGCTGCCAACGGGCATTAATACCAACACTTGTTTCCAGCCATCAACTAATTGATTCAATGGATAAACAATTGGTTCACCACGGCCATACGATTCGTCAAATACATTGCCATCAAGCAAAGTTCCTTTGTAGTGTGCAACGATCGTATCTTCCAATAATGGCTTTGCACCTGTGCCCTGCCTGATGATTTTGTATTGAACACCACTTGGTAACTCAACAACGCCCGGCTGCTTTTTATTTTCAGCAAGGAATTTTTTTCCTTCTTCTTTTGCAGCAGAGTTCTTCTTCGCCATGTACTCCTGTAATTTTTGTTGTATAGTCATATTTGCAGTATTTGCGTCCATTAATGGGTTTGGATTATTTTTCAGCGCATCAGCTATGCCTTTGTTCAATGCCACATAACTCATGTTCTCGATACCTTGCGCCTGCATATTGCCGCCAATGTTTAAACCAATGGCGTAGCTTAAGCTATCGAGCCCGTTACGCAATAAAGGTTTTGCTGCTGCAGGTTTAACCGCTGGCTTTGTTGTTGGTTTTGTGGTAGTGGTTGTTTTTTTAACAGGTGGTTTAGTGCCTTGTGCTGCAGCTGCAATTGCAAAGCATAATGATAAAACTGTTAGAGAAAGAATACGCATGTGATTAAGTGATTAAGAATTTATTCGTCACGCAAAGCATGACCGGTTAAAGAAATAAATACATCTTCTAAATTGGCTGCCTTCATTTGCTTTGGTCGTTCAAAACCTGTTTCGATCAAATGATCAATAAGTTTGGAAGGCGATTCCATTGCAACGATATTACCACTGTCGATGATGGCAACACGGTCGCAAAGATATTCAGCTTCGTCCATGTAATGTGTGGTAATGATCACCGTTGTGCCTCTTGACTGGATATTGCGCACAAGATCCCAAAGATTACGCCTGGCCTGTGGGTCAAGACCAGTTGTTGGTTCATCAAGAAAAACAATCTTTGGTTCATTAATAAGTGTGGTAGCAACAGAAAACCGTTGTTTTTGGCCACCGCTCAACTCTTTAAATTTCGCCTTTGCTTTTTCTTCAAGATTTACTGTTTTCAACAATGCCATAGCATCAAGAGTACGATTATACAAACCACTGAAAAGCTGTATCAATTCAACTAATGTAAGCCCTGGATAGTAACCTGATGTTTGTAATTGTACACCAATGATTTGTTTAATATCGTTGGCCTGCATATCAAGATCAAAACCATTTACACGAACAGTACCGCTTGTTTTTTCACGCAATGTTTCAATGATCTCAAGCGTGGTTGATTTACCTGCACCGTTGGGTCCAAGCAAACCAAATATTTCTCCTTCGTACACATCAAAGCTGATGCCTTTTACTGCTTTGAAACTGCCGTAGTTTTTCACTAAATCCTTAACCACAATAATTTTTTTCTGCATCTTATTTTAGTATGCGTACTTTTTGTGCATGATGTAAAGACTAATTACATCAATTATTTGTAATAAGTTTCTAATTCATCCATCATATTCTTACTTCCAATAAACATTGGTACACGTTGGTGTAGCTCTGTTGGCTGCACATCAAGTATTGGAATTTTTCCGTCTGTTGCTCTGCCACCCGCCACTTCCATTATAAATGCAAACGGATTGCATTCATAGGCCAATCTCAACTTGCCCGCCGGACGATCAATTGTTCCGGGATACATAAAGATGCCGCCTTTGATCAAACTGCGATGCACGTCTGCTACCATGCTACCGATATAACGTTGCGTATATGGACCGCCATTTGATTTATCTTTTTTCTGACAGGCATTGATGTATTCCTGCACTCCTTTTTCATAGCGGAAAAAGTTACCGTGATTTACCGAATAAATATTTCCTGTTGGTGGGCATTTAATATCCGCATGACTCAAACAAAATTCACCGATTGAAGGATCTAATGTAAATCCATTTACGCCTCTCCTGGTTGCATACACCATCATTGTACTGCTGCCATAAACCATATAGCCCGCCGCTACCTGGTTACGTCCTTTTTGCAGAAAATCTTCTTTGGTACAAGGCTTCCCTCTTTCACTCACACGACGATACACACTGAAAATAGTACCAATAGAAATGTTCACATCAATATTGCCACTGCCATCCAACGGATCGAACATCACCACATATTTTGCATTATTGCTGATCTCATCATCAAACACCACAATATCATCCAGCTCTTCACTACCAATACCTGCACAACTAATACCATGCTGCAGCACTTTCATAAACTGGTTGTTTGCAAAAATGTCGAGCTTCTTTACATCTTCACCCTGCACATTCACGCTTCCATGATCACCCAAAATATCTACAAGTCCTGCTTTATTTACTTCCACGTTCACACGTTTTGCAGCAAGACCAAGATCACGAAGCAGGCTACTCAATTCACCCGTTGCCTGTGGAAAGTTGCGTAGCTGTTGAATAGTAAATTCGTCCAGCGTTGATATTCTTCTATCTATACTCATACAGTTATTTTAGCTTAATCGTTAGAACAAAAATAAGGGTTTAAAACAGATGATTGGGTGAGCTGTTTTGCAAATGGCATCGTTCCTTGCGTCGCACACTTTTACTGCAATGCAGCAAGTCATCTAACTGATTTGGAGTGATTCATCTGCCTTCAAATTAACTTCCATAACAATCCCTGAGATGATTTTATCTTTAGTTCATGGAATGGTTATGGATCATCATCGGAGTTATTCTTGCACTTGTAGCAATTGCCGGGAGTGTTCTTCCGCTTATTCCCGGTCCGCCTATTGCTTATGTTGGCCTGCTGTTGCAACAACTTCGTGATGATAAGCCTTTTTCAACGAATTTCCTTTTGATCTGGGCGGCCATAGTTGTGGTATCGCTTATACTCGACTATGTTATTCCTATCTGGGGCACTAAAAAATTCGGAGGAACAAAGTATGGCATTTGGGGTTGTACACTTGGTTTCCTTGCTGCGTTCTGGATGGGACCATGGGGAATTATCATCGGTCCGTTTGTGGGAGCATTTGTTGGTGAAATGATCGCTCAGCAAAATTCAAATGTTGCATTTAAAGCAGCGCTGGGTTCTTTTGTTGGCTTTCTTGCGGGCAGTTTCCTGAAATTAGTGATCTGCTTTTTTATGCTGTATTATATTCTTACGAGTATTTAAAACTACAGCTTCTCATCCCTTCCTTCTCTCCGGTAGAGAGAAGGCGGAGCTTCAGTAAATAAACAAACATATTATCTTCCTCATCAGCTTTATGAATGTCTTCCATCAAAAAAATACAACATTTAATTTGATTGGATGATAAGCGAGGGCTGTGACGAGATGGCTTCCCCTACTGTGGGAAGTCGGATGGGGGCCTAAACGTAAAATACTTCTGCGAAAAATAACTGAATGCCACTACAAAAAACGTTGTGCAGATCTTCGCCAGCGTAGCATACATGTGAAAAGTTTCAATAAATATTTTCAGGAAAAAATAATTCAACACAATAGCGCCTGCCACCACGATCATGTATTTGGGCAACTGTTCACGTTTACGCACCGCACTTCCTTCAAACACCACGTATCTGCTCAGGAAAAAACCAACAGGGAACGTAACAATAAACGACATTAAGAATGCAGCAATATGCGGGCTCACCGTCATAAATGGCGTATGCACCATTTCCTTATTAAGAATAAAATTGTAGCTGATATAAAACAACAGGATATCAAGTACCGTATTTCCGCCACCACATGCTGCGTAACGAAAGGTTTGAATAGGCATGATCTTTTTGAATGGCTTGTAAAACCAGTCGATCACTAAATGAATAAATTCAACTATCGTTTTTATCATTGACGGCGGCAAAGGTAAAGATTTGGCCTTTAGTTTTTGTATCATGCTTTTGAAACGGATAAACGCATATTTGACCGTAGCTTTGCAAAAAAAAGAGATGCGTTTAGGTATTATCGCTTTATTGTTTCTGTTGGTGAGTTGCAGCAGCGGTGCACAAACAGGTAAGGAATTATCAGCCGACCAATTTGAAAAAGATCTGCATCAAGGTGCTGTACAGTTGCTTGATGTGCGTACGGCGAGCGAATACCGTAATGGTCATATAAAAAATGCTCTACAGGCAAACTGGAACGATGAAAAGGTATTTGCTGATCGAACCACCTCACTCGATAAACAGAAACCAGTTTATGTTTATTGTCTCAGTGGCCCACGCAGCAGTGCAGCCGCTCAATGGTTAAGAGCAAAAGGGTTCGAGGTAATGGAGTTACAATCGGGTTTCGCCGGCTGGAAAAGAAATGGCAAGCCGGTTGAAGGCATGCCCGATGTAAAACAAATGAGCTTTGCCGATTATCAACAACAAATTGCGGGTAAAGAATATGTGCTGGTTGATTTTGGCGCCGAATGGTGCCCACCCTGTCGCAAAATGGAGCCGGTTGTAAATGATTTCCTGGCACAGCATAAAGAAATCGCATTTTTAAAAATTGACGGTGGTATTCATACTAACCTCATGAAAGAATTAAATGCGGAGGGTTTACCAACCTTTATTCTTTTAAAAAAGGGTGAAGAAGTGTGGCGTCACAAAGGTGTACTTACACCCGAAGAATTAAACAATATCTGGACGAACAAGAAATAGTAACTTTAAGAGAGAGATAAGAACAATGGAAACACTATTGAACAATCAAACAACATGGTATCGTAACTGGTTTAATTCCCCCTACTATCATCAATTATATTTTCAACGTGACGAACAAGAAGCCGCTGCCTTTATCGATCGGCTTTTATTAAAACTTCATCCTACAGTTGATGCAATGATGTTAGATGTTGCATGCGGTCGTGGACGGCACAGTATTCATCTTGCATCAAAAGGTTACACGGTAACAGGTATTGATATTAGTGAGGATAGCATTATCGAAGCAAAGCAGTTCGAAAATGAAAAGCTGGAATTTTTTGTACATGATATGCGTTTGCCCTTTCGGATGAACTATTACAATTATGCATTTAATTTCTTTACCAGCTTTGGTTTCTTTCGCACACGCCGTGAACATGATAATGCCATTCGCACTATTGCACAATCATTAAAACCCGGCGGCACATTTGTGATCGATTACCTGAATGCGCATTATGTTGAAAACCATTTGCAGTATAAAAGTGAAATTCAGAAAGATGATGTAACTTTTAACATCACCCGCTGGCTTGATGAAACGCATTTTTATAAAAAGATCATCGTGGAAGATGAAGCCAACCTGGAAGAGCCGCTTGAGTTTACGGAAAAAGTAGCCAAATTTTCTTTAGGTGATTTCAACGATATGTTTTCGTTTTATGATCTGCAGGTGCAGGAAGTTTTCGGCGACTATCATTTTGAGCCTTACCATGTAACTAATTCACCAAGGCTGATCATTATTGCGAAGAAGATGAAGTAACAGTTAGGGCTTCACACTCGCCTTCTTGTTATTCAACAACATCCAGCGTGATGATTCGTAAAGCGCAATGGTTTCCACCGCCATTTGTTTTTTGGTATGCTCGTACTTTTCTTGTGATAGCAATGGCGCATTAAAATGCAAAGGAACAAGCGTGTCCTTTTGCAAATTCATATTGAGAATATAGTAGAACTCGTTATTTACCAAGCCGATCTTTGCCTCATCGTGATGAATAATAAAAGCAAAATCTTTCCCTGCAGGTTTACGCAACAGATCACGACCAATAGTGCTATTAGTGTAAGGTTGATTCAATAAACCGGCAATTGTCGGCAACACATCTACCTGGCTTACCACTTCTTTACGCTTTTCAGGTCTTATGAAACCCGGTGCATAAAATAACAACGGCACATGTTCATCGGTCAAACGTTCGTTGGTCCACGCATCAGGATATAAAGCCGTGGCATTCCCTTTCACACCATGATCGCCAATAAACACAAACAGCGTATTGTTGAACCATGGTTGTTGCTTCGCCGATTCCATGAATTGCTGAATACTGTAATCGGTATACAGCAAGGCTTCCATTTCTTTCTGCGAATCAAACCCATATTTTTTCAACTGCAATTCATCAACCTGTTTTGCTGCAACAGCCCCTGTATCTTCTTCAGGTAAAACAAACGGACGGTGATTGTCGGCTGTTTGAATAATGCTGAAAAAAGGAGTTTTTTGTTGCGATAACACTTCGTTGGCTTCCTTAAATAAGTTTTTATCACTTATGCCCCACACATTAAACTTGGGGCTTTTATACATTCCCTCTTCATACAAATGAAGTCCGTTCACATTGTTCACCAACAATCCTTTAAAGTTATTGAATTCACTGTTACCACCAATGAAATAGAACTTCTCATGGTTGCTGAATGAGTTAAGAATAGTATGCTGATCAATGGCTTCAATATTTCTCGTTGAAAATTTACTCAACTGCACATCGGGCACACCACTCAATAAGGCAAACACGCCCCTCGCTGTTCCAAAATGCGGGGAGAAACATCTTTCAAACAACAAGCCTTCATTTGCAAGCTTTTGCAAGTAAGGAGTTGTATTCAACGGGTTTCCACTCAATCCTGTTTTGTACATGCTCAGTGATTCACAAATCACCAGCACAACGTTCATTGGTTTTGCCGGTTCGGCAAAAACTTCCCTACGTTGAAAATTAAGCATCGCCGATTCTTTGGGAAGCTGCAGCAATTCTTTCATTGCATCAAACTGAACCTTTGCACTTCCATCATCAGTAAAAGGTTTGCGGAACCGGAGGGTTGTAAAAAAATTCTCCAAAGGATTTAATGCCAGGTAAGCTTTAAAATTATCACCCAGCTTAAATGCATCTTTCCATGTCAGCGGTTTTGCAGGGTTGCTGCCTGCCACACCAATAATCAAAAGTAACATCATCCACACCGTACGCATTGGTTTAAACGGATGCTGAATGGTATTCACTTTTGAATGGCTACGTTGAAAGAATCGATATAAACCATAGATCACTACCGACAGTACAAGAAATATCCAGAACAACGGGTACGATTGCCACAGCATATTCATCGATATCGTAAAGTCTTCGATAAAATTGAGTGCGCTTGCATTCAGTCTTGTTTCAACATAATCGAAGTGTCCGAAATCGGCACCAAAGAAAAATAAGAGAAAACTACTAACTACCACGAGATATACTATCCAGAAACGTTTAGTTCTGGCCGTTTGAAAGGGTGAAAAGCGGTTAAAACTACCAGCAATGAGCAATGGTGCAAGTAAAATGCACACCCAACGTAAATCAAAACGCATACCCATTAAAAAGGAAGGAACAGCATCGGCAAATGAAACTGCATCGGGACGGAACGCATAAAAGGTGCATACACGCATGATGCTGAACAGCAGCATGAAGAAGATAAACAAGCGCAACACCCAACGGGATGTTGGTGGTAATTGAAAGCGATGACCCATAATTTCCTTAAGCGATGCGCAAAAGTAGAAAGAATTCCTTTGCTGAAAGGTTTATTCCATAAACGGTTTGTTATATTTCCCCTGAGCATTACTATTTATTTTTTACAAAAGTGGCGCACAGGGAATTTTTTCATCATTAATTGTGTATTCGATGAATGAAAAATTTCAGTACGTTTGGCAATACCATGCTTAAGTCAGTCTTACAACTGGACCGTTCCCTTTTCTACTACATCAATAACAGGTGGAGTAATGATGCGTTTGATGCGGTGATGCCCTTTATCCGTAACCAGTATTTGTGGGTGCCGGTTTACCTGTTCTTATTTGTATTTGTGTTTGTCAATTTTCAAAAAAAAGTATGGTGGTGGGTGCTGTTCTTTCTTGCCACCTTTGCGTTAACCGACCTTATCAGTTCTTCGGTTATTAAAGCACTAATTGAACGGCCACGTCCCTGCGTTGATCTTGTTGCATCAGAAACGGTGCGTATGCTCATACCCTGCAGTTATGGTTATAGCTTCGTTTCATCACATGCCGCCAATCATTTCGGTATAGCTATGTTCCTGTTTATGACCATGAAACAATTCAGCAACCGATGGATCTGGATTGTATTTGCATGGGCAGCAATCGTGAGCTTTGCCCAGGTATATGTAGGTGCACATTTCCCTCTCGATGTATTAGGCGGAGGCTTGCTGGGTTTAGTTATTGGTCACAGAACAGCCATTATTTTCAACAAACAATTTGGAGGCCTTCAGGTTAACTGATTGTTGCGTATTTTCATCAAAACGGGCACTTAATCAAAGGATTGTATCTTTGTGCTTTCACGACATGGAAATATTTATACTACTCGTTCTCATTTTTCTCAACAGCTTATTTGTAATTGCTGAGATCACCTTGGTTTCGGCACGCCGTTCCCGCCTTGAAATGTTTGCTTCAAAAGGCAGCAGTAGTGCACGCACAGCGTTGGAACTTGCAGAAAATCCGGAAGTTTTTTTATCGGCGGCCCAAATTGGCATTACACTTATTGCAATTCTTACGGGTGTGTATTCAGGTGAAAAATTTGGAAAAGACCTTGCTCCCGTAATTGCGAATATTTCTTTTTTAAGTGAATATGCCGAAGGCATTGCAACAGGTATTATCGTTGTGATCGTTACGATTCTTTCCATCGTATTAGGCGAACTCATTCCAAAACGTATTGGGTTGATGAATGCAGAAAAAATCGCAATGGCTGTAGCCAAGCCGATGAAGTTTTTTGCAAAAGCAGTTCATCCGCTTGTATGGTTTTTAAACAAAAGCACCAACCTCATTTTTCGTTTATTCAATGTGAAAACAGTTTCGGATAATCATGTAACGGAAGAAGAGATTAAAGCTATTATTAGTGAAGGAACCGAGCAAGGCACTATTGAAGAAGCAGAACAGGAGATCATTGAGCGTGTGTTTCATTTGGGCGACCGAAACATCACTTCGTTAATGACGCATCGCAACGACATAATCTGGTTCGATCTGAACGATAACGAATCCTCCATCAAAGAAAAGATCATCAACCAACCCCACTCCATCTATCCAATTTGTGATGGGGATCTTGATAACATAAAGGGTTTTGTCTCGATTAAAGACATGTATGTGTCTGATGATTTTACTTTATTTAAAGATTTGATGAAGCCCGCCCTTTTTATTCCCGAGAATAACTCGGCTTACCAGGTGCTGGAAAAATTTAAACAAGGAAAGATTCATAGCGCTTTTATCGTTAACGAATACGGAAGTGTTGAAGGAATGATCACACTCAACGATATTCTTGAAGCTATAGTGGGTGATATTGCCGAGCCGCACCAGGACGATTACGAAATTATTAAACGTGACGATGGCAGTTACCTTATTGATGCACAAATCCCTTTCTACAACTTCCTTTCACGCTTCGAAAAAACTGAATGGATGAACGAAGGTGAACAGGAGTTTGATACACTCGCCGGTTTCATTTTGCATGAACTGGAGCGTATTCCTAATGCAGGCGATAAGTTCGACTGGAAAGGATTTACATTCGAAATCATTGACATGGATGGTCACCGAATCGATAAAGTTTTGCTACACGTGCCGGAAGGCGTGGGCGAAGACGATGAGTAATTGACTTAATCTTCCCGTTCAATAATGTAAACAAGTGAACTGCATTGCTCTTTCTTCATGAAGGCATTGATGTTCGACAAAAGACCATTCCAGATTCCTTTTAAGAAAAAGCCTCCTTTATATTTTTCACTGAGCAGTGAAATGTAAATACTATCGAGCCACATACGTTTTGTACCGATTACACGCATACCATGGCGTTTCATGAGCATACGCATAGAGTTGGGAGAGAAATGATAAAGATGGCGGGGTACATCATAGCTTGCCCAAAATTCTTTGTAAATAGCAGCATCTTTACTTTTATAGTTTGGTACAGCAATTATGAGTTTGCCAGTTGGAGCCAGCAATTCTCTCATACGCTCAACATATTCATCTAACTGGTGAACATGTTCAAGCACATGCCACATCGTGATAACGCTGTATGTCTGATCGGGCAACCGAAACAATTCGTCGGAAGGATAAACATCACAATTATATTTCTTGATTGCTTGTTTCCTTGCTTCAGGATCAGGCTCCAAACCCACAACGTTCCATCCTGCCTTTTCCATGGTATGTAAAAAAACTCCTGTTCCACTTCCAATATCCAACAACATTCCTACCTGGCGTTTGGCAGCTTTCTTCACCAGTTTTTCTTTCGACATCATCGTAAAAAAACGTGCGCCATGATAAAGGAGATTGATCAGTCCTTTTTTTGTATTGCTATGTGAAATGTAAGATGATGATTGATAATAGGGAGCGATCTTTTCTTCTGATGGAGCATTCAACGTATATCGCAAACCACACATACCACATTCGGCAATGGTAAATGTTTCACCACTTACAGTATAATCCTTTGCTGTTAATATTGGTTTGATCGATTCATTTTTGCAGACCGGGCAACTAGCATAACTCATCTTCTCAAGATTCATAATTGGGGCAGTTCGTTTCTGGGTCATGGATTATTGAATTTTATGCAATGGCGGCGCCTCGTTCACTTTTAGTTTTTGGTTATTGCCCTGCTTGCTCCATTGCGGTGAATAATTAGCGAAGTACAAAATAGCAATTAAAGCAGACAAGAACAATGCCAGCGCAATCATCCACCAAAGATTGAGGGTTTTCCTTTTACTGGTGCTTAGTATTTCTGTCATCTCCTCGCTTGTTTTTTCCTGTTCACCTACGAGTACGGAATGCGAAGTATTCTTACGTATAACCTTTTCTGCAGTTACGGGATTTCCCTTAACTGTTTCGTAGTGCGAGGAAAATTGTAGCAGTTTCTGTTCATCTCTTGTAAAAGTTCCAAGACCTTTCAACGTCATTTGCCCTTTATCTGCTAACGATCGTTCAAAGTCTGCAGTAAGGTTTTGTTGAAGGTCTTTTGCTTCATCCCTGCTTATCTTTATTTCCTGTTGCAGCCAACTCTCAAAACGTTCATCAGGTGCAGCCACTGTGGAGGGCGAATAATGCAAAATGTATTCAGATGCATACAAAAGGCGATTGGGAAAATCGAGACGTGCGGGCAACTGCTCAACTGAAAAAGTACCGATGCCCTGCAGGGAAACTTTTTTTTGAAAAGAAAGATAACGTACTACCAAATCAACCATGCCTTATTGTTGCTTTTGGTCAAAAGTAAGTCTAATTCCCGCAAGTAGATTAAATCCAACAACCTGGTAATTATTCCAGCGTTGATAGGTATTGTTGAAGATGTTGTTGAATTGTCCCCAAACACTAATGTGCGGATGTACTTTAAACTCCATGCCGGCATTCAAATCGAAAACACCACGCAAACGCTCAGCGCTTCCACTCATATCTTTACGGTACACCGGACCCTGCCATGAAAGAAGATCCGCTTTCACCATAATCTTTTTACTGGGTTGCCAGCGAAGTGCAGCACTTAATTCAATGGGAACAAAATGCCATGGGCGTTTCTCATCCTGTTGGTTAACGAAATTGTAGATATCCATTTTAGCACTTGCGTTAAACTGATCCTGTAACACAAAACCTATTTCGCCTTGTGTATGCAATGCCTGCAGCTTTCCTTCACGCAGCACTTCAAATAAAGCGGGATGCACATGATTGCTGTATAATGGTAAACTCAAATATTCGAGGAAACCTGTTTGCACACGGTAATTAAATGAATTAACCAGCGTGCCTTTGAAACCTCCATAAAATTCAGTGATGCGTGTATTGAATTGTGATAATGGCTGATTAATCCATGGATTTTTGGAAGCTAATGCCTGGTAAGTATTCTTTTGCACATAGCCCGTCCAGCCAGCAGTAAGAATGATTTTCTTTTCCTGTAAATGAACATCAACCAATACATCGGGCAACACATTTAATTTACCCTGATCCCATGTTGGACGAATACCACCTTTAATAAACAACCTCGATGTTTTTAACATCGCTGCAGCGTTTAAAAAGAAAACATTGTTTGTATATGTTTCCGCACCTGTGGGAGTGTAAGTTGTGAGATCAACATTGCCACGCACCAATAAACCAAAACTGTTGCCAAACCTTACTTCAACCGGCAGATCGAGTGCACCATTTGTTTCAGTTGAACGGGTATCGCCAAACACATTAATATTGAGATCGGGATTATAGCTAATGCCGAAACGATTAACAAACGCATTGCGCACACCTGCACGGATGTTGATGGTTTGATAAGGCTTCTTTAATGAATCGTCTTTCGAATTGATAAATGCCGGATCGGGACCGTACAAATAGAAAGATTGGTTTTGATAACCTGCCTTGCCATATACTTCCACATTCTTTACGATTGAATTGATATTGGCGGAAAACGATGTGTTGCTGAAACGTTGCACTCTCAGCTTGCCTCTTTGTGAAAGATGATTGGCAAACAACGTGAAATTTGTTTTCTTTCCATCCCCAAGCGTAAACCCTGCATCTACCAGCGGTGTATTATAATTACCGTATCCAACTTTAATATAATTGCTGTTATGCGCCTGCCCTGCAGAATCAATTTGTAACGACATTGGCTTCAACCCAACCGGCTGCAGGTTAAAATATAAATTCTGTACAGGAATATTGTAGGCAAGATTAGGTGCACCTGTTTCAGGAGCAGGAGGAGTGGCATTAAAATTAAGTTTCACTGCATTTTTCAATACAGGTTTAAATGCCGATACAATTTCAATCGACTGCTTCTTTGTTGTATCCTGTGCAGCTGCATAAAAACCAAGGCTGCTAAATATAAACGTGAATATTGTTAATCTGCGCATGTGCATGTTTGTTCGTTGTTCAATCGTATCTCGTACTTTCTTCTTATCCTTCAATTTTTGAATTACGCTTTTCTTCTTCTGTCACCTGTTGCAGCTTTGTTTGAGCCTCTTGTTTCAACTGAAGATTGGTGGCATTGTCAACCACACTTTGGTAAGTTGCTTTTGCATTGAAGTAATCTTTTTGTTTCAGGTAAATATCACCCAGCAAAATGTATGATTTTGTTACCCAGAAATCATACGATCCACTTTTATTGATCACTTCAAATGCAGCTTTCTCTGCATTGGTGAGACTGTTTAAATCGAATTGACATTTAGCAATTTCATATCTCGCTTCTGCCGCCCACTCTCCTTTGTTAAGATTTACCACTGCACGGTACGATTGAATGGCGAGATCGTATGTATTATTGAGTTGATGATTACGTCCTGTTACGAGATTTGATAATGCCTTGTCATCATTACCTGCTCCTTTAGCTACCAGTAGATCTTTTGCAACATCGGCAGCTTGTTTGTATTCTTTCAGTTGATAATGACAACGAAGTAAGCCACGCAATGCTTCCAACCTGCTTTCATCTGTTGTGGCAACCGTACGCAGTATTTCATAATATGGTTGCGCTTTTGCATAATCCTGTAATTCGAAATAATAAGAACGTGCAGCGATCAACGCACTCTTTTCTGCAAACTGGCTGTTACCTTGTTTAGCTACATATTCATAACCGGGCAAAGCACTCTTCCAGTCTTTGCGCTGCATATAACACTCACTGCGGTTATAGTATGCATTCAGTGCATTTGCACCATTGGGGAAACGTGTGAGGTAACTATTGATCAGTTCAACAGCACCAGTGCAGTCGTTATTTTCTAATTTCACTTCAACAGCTGCATAGGCTAATGAATCCGCTTCGCTGGCTGAAACATTTCTACCGGTTGAACGGATGAAAGCTTCGTATTCTTGTGGCCTTCCGGTTTCAACATAAATAGCACGGATGTTTTCCAATGCAAAAGCTGCTTCCTCACTGTTAGGATATTGCTGTAATAATTTTTTATAGCTATCTAATGCTTCCTGGTTCCTATTAAGGTTGCTGTAACAAACGGCGAGTTGCAACAATGCCGTTTGCTTATAACCTGTATTCTGCGGTGCATTAATCACGTTAGTAAGGAATGGAATGGCTGCCTGAAATTTTTCATCGGCCATATATGTTTTTGCAATTTCCATATTGGCATCGGGTACAAGGTTGCTGCGTGGATACAAACGCTGCAAGGTGCCCATCTGGTCGATCTTTCCCTTACTGTTGTTGATACCTGTAAGCATTGCCTTTTGATAAAGCGCATAATCTGCATTGGGCCACGAATAGTCAATTGCTTTTTGATACATATTTAATGCAGTAGAATAATTCTTCTGCATAAAATAACAATCGGCTAAACGGATATGTGCATCCTGGTCGATTGGTGCTGAATTAAGCGCTACACGGCCAAGTGCTTTTTGAAAAAATCCTTGCGCCACTAAAAAGTTTTCTTTACGGAGGTAGCAATAACCCATGTTGTAGTTGGCTTCTTTCACCGTTGCTTCGCCCATGCCAGGGTTTCCGCTTTGCAAAAATTTATCATAGAAACGAATGGCATCATCCAACCGATCATTGCGGTACGCAATTTCCCCCTTCCAGTAATTTGTTAACGGAAGAACAGGTGCATTGTATTTATCCTTTAAGATTTTATCCAGGAGTTCATCCGCTTTATTCAGCTGACCATCATTGATCAGCTCTGCAGCACGACCATACAACATACGTGGATACAATTTCCTTGTCGCTTCTGAAGGATCAACCAACGACTCCATTAAGGTAATGGCATCTTTATAGTTACTCGTTCCTGTGAGCAAGCCAACTAACAGTTCCTTTGCTTCATTACTATATGTGCTGCGTGGGTATTCATTCAAAAAGCGTTTGAATTCGCTGATGGCTACACCCTGGTAGCCCAATTCATACGAAAGCTTTGCATAATTGAATAGTGACACTTCACGTTGCTGCTGATTGCTGTTATTTGCAGCACAAAATGCAAATGCATTTCGTGCATTTTCTTTTTGATTCGTTTTTAAATAAGCATCGCCCAGCATATACATAGCACTCTGGCTGAGAGAATCTTCATTACCGCTTAACTGCTTAAAACCTTCAATGGCTTTTGCCAGTTGATTGTTTTGATAATAGCTATAGCTGAGTTCATACAAATCCTGGCGGGTTACTTTCTCCGCTTTGTTTACGTACGCTTCAAGTAAAGGAAGTGCACGTGCATAATCTTTCTTTTCGAAGTAAGCATGACCAAGTAATTGTTTCATTTCAAGGTCATATAATATATTGGGACGCTTCACAGCATCTTCTGCAATTTTAATGGCCTTGTCTTTCTCTCCACGGAAATAATAAATAGAAGCAATGTAAAAGGGAACAATCTTTCCATATTCAGGATGATCTTTCACTTTTTCAAAACTTCCCAGTGCCTCATTGTATTGTTTATCGTTATACGCAATAAACCCATAGTAATAGTTTGCATCGAGGTAGTACTTATCATCAGGCATCTGGCGAATGCTGTTGAACAATGGCTTCGCCTGCGCATAACGCTTCAAATGAAAATAACTATACCCCATTCTGAATTTTGATTCAGCTATCTGTTCATTATTTAAGCTGGCAATCTCTGCTTTTTCATAAAACTCCAATGCATCTGTAAACAGTTGCTTACGGAAATAATAGTTAGCCAAATGAAAACTCAATTGCTGTGTGCGTGGCATATTATGCACCACAGTAATAAACTCTCGGCTAGGTTGCACTGCCCTTTCATCGTTTTGCTGTAAGCCGCAAGCGAGAAGATAATAATCAATCTCCTGCACCTGGATGCCTGCATTTAGAATAGTAGAGCTTTGCACATCTTGCTTTAACTCACGTAACAGTGGCATGGCCAAACTGTATTGGTCAGTTAAAAAATACTCCTGGGCCTGTTTGAACTTTGCGTTGGGATCGTTATTAATTGCTGTTACCTGTGCATCCACTTGCACAGAAACGCACAAGAGCAGGAACGAAAGAATGTAAGTAATGCGGTTGTTCATTGCCGGGTAAACGTTCATCGTTGGTAAATATTTTTAACCTGTCGCTTTAAGTTCGTTCGTCGGGCTAAAGGTAAATTGTCCTTTTCCTTTCAAACACCATTCCAGATTTTTGTGGATAAAAGTTGATGTTCCGTTAATTTCGCAACCTGGAATCAATATTCTTGAAACGAACTGCAATGAAAAATTCATTTTTCATTGCGGCTAAAACTACAACGGACACATGAAGAAACTCTTATCTATTAATTACTCCGCCACTGCTTTTAACATTTCATTCTTATTATTGAGGCTTGTTTTCGGAATTAGCCTTTGTGTAAACTATGGTTACGACAAGCTCGTAAACTTTGCAGACAGGAAGGATCATTTTGTAGATCTCTTTGGAATCGGTAGTACGGCCACACTGGCGTTAGTTGTTTTTGCGGAGTTCTTCTGTTCCATTTTTGTAGCCATTGGATTATTTACACGCTTCACCGTAGTGCCCATCATTATTGCTATGAGTTATGCTTTTTTTGTTTCCCATAACAGTGCCTTGTTTGCAAAAGGCGAAGTGGCGGCGTTATATTTAACAGGTTTCTTTGCTATCCTGTTATGCGGACCGGGCAAAGCAAGTGTTGATGGAATGATCAAATAAAAGAAACCATGTTTAACAGTGAAACCAATATACGGGTGCGTTATTCTGAAACCGACCAGATGAATGTGGTGTATCATGGTAACTATGCCCAGTATTTTGAAGTGGCAAGAGCTGAAGCAATTCGTGAGATGGGCATCACCTATAAGGAAATGGAAGAAATGGGAGTTGTGATGCCGATCGTAGAACTGCATACTAAATTTCTCCGGCCTGCAAAGTATGATGATCTGCTAACGATCAAAACCCAATTGCGTGAATTACCTGCGGATCACCGCATCGAGTTTCATCATGAAGTATATAATGAAGATGGTAAACTTTTGACCATTGGACGTGTTGTATTGTATTTCCTGGATGCGAAAACAATGGCTCGAACTGTAATGCCGCAAGAGTTGGCAAGTCATCTTACCCCCTATTTCAACTGATTTAAACTGTAAATTTATTTCATGCAGCAACAAGCAGTCTACGCCTCCATCATTACCATTGGAGATGAATTATTAATTGGACAAACGATTGATACCAACAGTGCATGGATGGCGCAGGAGTTGAATAAGATCGGTGTGTGGGTGAAACGTCGTGTAGCTGTTGGTGATACAAGAGAAGATATTTGGCAGGCATTGGATGAAGAAAGCGAATCGGCGCAAATCATTTTGATCACTGGCGGACTCGGACCTACTGCCGATGACATTACTAAACCTTTACTGTGTGATTACTTTGGCGGCAAGATGGTGGTTGATGAAATAGTGCTAGAACATGTGACCAATATCTTTCGTCGATTGAACCGCCCCATTATTGAACGCAACATGAAACAGGCAGAAGTACCTGACGTATGTACCGTGCTCATGAACAAACGTGGCACTGCACCGGGTATGCTCTTCCGAAAAGGAAACTGCATTTATATTTCCATGCCAGGTGTACCGCATGAAATGAAAGGTATTATGCAGGATGAAGTATTACCATTACTCCAACGTGAGTACACAATGCCATCTATACTGCATCGTACATTACTTACAGCAGGAATAGGTGAATCGTTTCTTGCGGAAAAAATAAATGCGTGGGAAGAAGCACTCCCTGATGATATTAAGCTGGCTTACCTGCCCAATTACGGAATGGTGCGTTTACGTTTAACCGCCACCGGTACTGACAATGATGCGTTGAAAAAACAACTTGATCAGCTTTTTGCTGAATTGCAGATGCAGGTAAAAGAATGGCTTATTGTTAATGAAGATATTTCGCTTGAGGTGGCGCTTGGAAAACTGTTAATGAGTAAAAATAAAAGCATGGCTACAGCAGAGAGTTGTAGTGGCGGTTATATTGCTCATTTAATAACAGCTATTCCGGGTTCGTCAACGTACTTTAAAGGAACCGTAGTTGCATATGCTTATGATGTAAAAGAAGATGTGTTGGGTGTGCAGCATTCCACTCTTGAAACAAAAGGGGCGGTGAGCGAAGAAACGGTTACAGAAATGTTGAAGGGACTTTTAAATAAAACAACCGCCGATTATGGTATTGCCACCAGCGGTATTATGGGCCCCGGTGGTGGTACGGAAGACAAACCTGTGGGTACAGTTTGGGTGGCTGTTGGTTCCAGAGAAAACATGATCGCAAAAAAATTACATTTCAGGTTCGACCGTTTAAAAAATATAGAATTAACTGCTACAAATGCCCTGCTCATGTTGTTCCAGTTTATTAATGCCGGGACGGATATATAAGTCTCCAATCCTTACCTTTGACGCCTATTAACGATTGTTTGTCCAGATTAGCCGAAGGATGAAATGTTGTACAAGTGTGCGACGCAACCAAAGGCGAACAGAATTTCAGTTGCTGGTCAACAAAAAAATAAAAACATCAAATTATTATGGCTTTAGTTGATTTAGTAATGCCTAAGCTCGGTGAAAGTATTATGGAAGCAACCATTTTGCGTTGGCATAAGCAGCCGGGCGACAGTATTAAAATGGATGAAACTGTTTTAGACATTGCAACGGATAAGGTTGACAGTGAAGTGCCCAGCACTGCTGAAGGCGTATTAAGCGAAGTTCTGTTCAATGAAAATGATGTAGTGCCAATTGGTGCGGTGATTGCACGAATTAAAACCGGTGCTGCTGAAACAACGATTTCAACCCCTGTTACAAATACGCCGGTTGTTGAATCAGAAGCTGAATTGGTGGAAGAAGAAAATATTCCTTATCAACCTGCAGGCGCTAAAGTAAGTGCAGCCACAAATGGCATTCGTTTTTATTCTCCCCTAGTATTAAATATTGCTGCGCAGGAAGGAATTGGCATGACCGAATTGGAAAAGATTCCAGGTACAGGAAATGAAGGACGTGTTACTAAAAAAGATATTCTTCAATATGTAAGCAGCAGGAAGTCTGGAACTCCGAGCTATTCGGCACAAGCTGCAAATAAAGAGGAAGTATTAGTGGTGCCGATGAATAGAGTTGAACAACCTACACAACAGGCTGCTCCTGCCCCATCAATGGCACCAACAGTTTATAGTGGTAATGTAGAGATCATTGAAATGGATCGTATGCGCAAGCTTATTGCCGATCATATGGTGAAAAGCAAGCACACCAGCCCACATGTAACAAGTTTTACCGAAGCCGATGTTACCAATCTTGTACAATGGCGTGATAAGATGAAGAAAGAATTTGAAAAACGAGAAGGAACAAAAATTACGTTCACTCCGTTATTCATTGAAGCAATTGTAAAGTGCATTAAAAAATATCCGCTCATTAACAGCTCTGTGGATGGCGACAGAATCATTGTAAAAAAAGATATCAATATTGGAATGGCAACAGCTTTACCAAGCGGCAACCTGATTGTACCTGTAATAAAAAATGCTGACCAGTTAAATCTTGTTGGTTTAACCAAGCAAGTGAACAGCCTGGCTGACAGTGCACGCAACGGCAAACTGAAAGCTGATGATACAACAGGTGGCACATTTACGTTAACCAATGTTGGAACGTTTGGAAGCTTGATGGGAACTCCTATTATTAACCAACCGCAGGTTGCAGTGTTAGCTGTTGGAGCTATTAAAAAACGCCCTGTGGTTATTGAAACACCAATGGGTGACAGTATTGCTATTCGGCACATGATGTATTTAAGCATGAGTTATGATCATCGTATTATTGATGGCAGCCTTGGTGCAACTTTTTTAACTGCCGTGGCAAATGAGTTGCAGAACTTTAATCCTGACAGAGATTTGTAAACAGATCAATACGTAAAAAAAATGCCGGTTCAATTCAACCGGCATTTTTTTTTGTAGTAAATATTGCAACAGTTTTTGTTTAATCTTGGAGCTATATTTTTTTAAAAAGGCTTGCATTTTTAATAAGTAGCTTGTATTTTGTGTATCCAGTTAGTCTCCCAAAACCAGTTGTAAAATATCCACTGAATACCTTCTCTAATCAACGCCCTCTCCTAACTGCATAATAATATACCCCCTGTCAACCTCTATCCGTGCTTTGGTTCTAATTTATTCATTGATTTTTTAAACGATAACTGATTACGTACTCCGTGATTGTTATTGATGCTGTATTTATTTTTTTGTACAAAAGATCATTCGGCTGTTCTATAAAAACCATCACACATTTTTTTTAACCACTTAACACCAAACCCAATGCACATTATATCTTTTTCAAGCCGCATCTTGCAGTAACCACCATCAGTTAAACGCAACCAACATGTGATGTTTCAGAAAGCATTCATTAAATCATGAATTGCTAAGGGTAATGCTATGCCCGACTTCTGAAAACAACTGACTGCTGCTCCTTACTGTTACTCCGGATCTGGACAAACAATTTCTCACAGCATAACATGCAGTGAGCAGGATACTTATTTGTACACTCAGCATGAATCGTTTATTCAACAACCGGAACAGAACACTTTCTTCACATCATTAAATCAAATTTATGTGTAACCTAATTCTACCAGCTAACGCCCAGGGATCTAAATGGAAAAATATTTTTGCGGATGCTATAAAAACATTTCTTCCCTTCTTCGTCATCAATCTTCTATTTATTTCTTCATCGTTTAGCCAGGGATTTACAACAGTTGATTTTCACCAGGCGCAAAATGACAGGAATGGCGCCAAGCTTTACCTCATCGATTGGGTAAATGGTTCTCTAAACTCAACACATACCGACTATTGGGAAGGCATTGGCGTGCCTCAAAGAATTGTACTCACCGGCATCCTTCCGAATAATGCAAATAGTAATAAGAGTAAACATTCAATACGTTTCCAGATTTTATCAAGCAAAGGAAGTAAGCATGCATACGACTTTCCAATTTCCTGGGAGCAGGCATTTAGAACAGCAGAGGACATTGGCGGAACGGTTAATGAATTACAAAATTTGCACAACCAGGAATGCGGTGATGCATTTAGTGCTGTGGCAAAAACTGCGTGTGGGGTACTGAGTGCTGTTACCGGTAATAAAGTCAAAACAGCATCTTTTCCCGATGTCATCGGAAATCCTGGAAAGCCAACAATAGGCGCACCAAATGTTGACGATAATATTACCTGCTTTGAAACCTATAAAAGATTTAACGAAGCAAACGTTCGATACGGAGACCGCACAATTGAAATTCGAGGAAATGCTGACATTGCAAATGCGAATGTAACATTCACCGGCTACCAAGGTAGCGGTAAGGATTATGCGGAGTACTTGCTTACATGGGAATCTACATCTGACCAGGTGATGATTCGTTTTGCTACACGACTTGCCCCAGGCAATGGTCGTTGCGGTTATGGATCTGGAAATGGTGCAGGCAGCATCAGTGGTGCTCCTTACCATGTTACACTCTTAAGATTTGACGATGTGGATGACCCAAGTGATAACGCTCCTGAAGCAGGCGTGTCTATGGGTAGCCAGGACAACCAGATCATGTCAAATGCTATTCAGATTCCTGCTCCTCAATGCGGTCTTTCTAATGGATCATCAGGATGTGTTACTACTGCAACAAGCTTTACTGTAAATTATACAAGTGCTGATGCAGCAAATGCAACCGTTAAATTTTATTTCACTGCCAATACAGCCGGCGCTGAACTGCCCAATGATGTAACTGCTGTTGGTAATTGCAGCAGCAGCACTTATTCAGTTTTAGCTGATGCGAGCGGTAGCGCCAGCATTTCAATTACTCCAGCCAATGGTGTTGCATTTACTCAAGGAAGCTTCCGTATAGGTGCTTGCGTAACAGGTGCAGGCGGTAGTACAACATGCGAACAATCTTCAGCAACGAGGATCGATGCAGCATCAGTAGATGGCCAGGTTGGTGGAAACGGAACAACTACGGCTTTGGCTCCATACCAAATTAACGGAAACCTGATAAATCAAACCGCAGCCTTAACAGCTTTTGGCAGTTTGAACGGCACTCAGGATAATCTTCTGTTCAGCAGTTTAACATGGACAGTTGCCAGCCAAACAGAGGCTCCGGGTAATATCGCAACCAGCGGTAACTTATCAAATGCAAATACCAGCACTGGGGGTGCAACATTCACTCCAACAGCAGGTGGCGGCGGTTATGTTGAAGGTCTCTACGCATTTAAAGTAACTGCTATATCTGCAGGCAATGGTTGCGAAGCAACCGACCTGGTATTTATAAATGTTTCAGCCGGTGGAAATTGCCCTGGTGACATTACAGGACCGGGTTCTGTTTGCGAAGGAGCCACAGGTCTTGTTTATAGCTCTGCTATTTTAGCGGCTAAAAATCCTTTCCCAGAAGCAGGATTAACATACACATGGTCCATTGTTCCAGCAGCAAATGCAACCATCACCAGTGGCAGCGTGAATGTTACTCAAGTGACAGTTACAGCGGGCACAGGTGACTTTGTAGTGAAAGTAACCGTAACTAACCAGCATGGACAAACTTTCACTAGTGCTGATTGCGAATATGAGGTTGATGTAGTTGGCAAACCAACTGTATCTGCTATCTATAATCCTCCGGGATGTTCAGATCAAAGCTTTAGTATCGATATACCCAATTCAAACGCCAGTTGGAGTTATACCGTTACACAGCCTAATTCTTCTTCAGGTTACAACACAACAAAAGCTGGCAATGGAGGTACGTTAAACTTTGCAGGACTTGCTCTTGGTGGTGGATTCTTAGTAACAGTAAGCAATCCTACCGTAACTGGTAGTTGTACTGGTACTACAGATTGTGCTGGCAGCACTAATAGTTGCACAACCCCCACTATTACAGAATCAAAAGCTGTATTGGATAAAGTTACTTCCACAATCACTGATCCTGTAATTCCTAAAACAGATGAGACCTACAGAATAGTTCTTGAATCTCCAACTAAAGTGAAAGCAGTTCCAAATCCATTCATTGATAAGATCAGGTTCAATCTTGTATCAGGTGTTTCAGGCATGGGCGTGTTGGAATTATACAATATGCAAGGTCAAAAAATAGGAGTTGTTTTTGAAGGATTTGTTCAGGCAGGAAGAGAATTTACAAAAGAGTATGTTGTTCCAGGAACAGCAAGAGCAAACCTTATCTATATTTTTAGAGTGGGTGACCAAAAAATATCCGGCAAACTGATCAACCAGAGATAACATTTAATGTCAAAACAAATTAAACTAAACGACAACAGGTGCTTTTATCAGCACCTGTTATCGTTTTATAAAGTTCTACTTGTGCTAATTATTAATAACAAAAGTCCACATGCCACCTGTTTGTGCAAGGAAATCATAATCTATCCATGAATAACCAGCATCGGCCCAACCTGTGCCCCATGAATTCATTACTTTAAAAGCATGCTTTGCATCATCATATCCACAAATCACTAAGGCATGGCTAAAACCGGCAGCACCAAAATAAGCTTTCCAGATAAAGCCCGGTTGCGCATTGGTGAAACTGGCATCAAGATTTACGGTAAAGATGAGTGGATGCTTATTTACAATCATTGTTTTAATAGCTGCTACATCTGATTTAGAAATTACCGAATAAGAACTGATTTTAAAATTAGTAGCCTCTGCTGATTGGCTACTGTTAGGCAAAAGTGAACATCCATTTAAATCGCTGTATGGCATCGATTGTTCACTACAAATACCATAAGTCTTTAAAAATTCGAGCACTGTTGTTACACTAGTTCCCGCTCCACAATCGCCAAACTTAGTTTGGTTATATAAAAATTCAGAACTGAACACATTGGTTGAAAAATTATATCCTGATGCTGCAGTCTTGTAAAACTGTTCCGCAGATCTTGCAGCATATCCTGCAGCAAATGCAACGCAAGAAAATTCTCCACCCTGGTTTTTTACAGGCGGCATCACCAATTGGGCACTTGTAGGAAGAGTTGGAGGATTGATAACTGTTGTGTTAACGGTTACTTGTATAGATTGTGAGCCGTTATTATTTGCAGCATCATATGCACTTGCTGTTATCGTATGAATACCGGCAGCAATGGAACTTGTATTTAATGAAAAACTATAAGGTGAACTATTGTCGCTACCAACCATTACTCCATCAACACTGAATTTAACTGTGCTGACAGCAACATTATCTGATGCACTTGCCGAAATATCTACTGTGCCGCTAACCGAAGCCGAATTGGAAGGTGAAGTAATAGTTATTGTTGGACTTGTTACATCCGTATTTGTTATTGTGTTTACGGTTACAATTCTTGAAGCTGAGGCGCTATTGCCTGCAGCATCTTTTGCAGTAACAGTTAATGTATGCGTTCCGTTAACTGCGGTTGCTGAATTCCATGAAATAGTAAAGGGAGAAATACTGCTGCTGCCAACAAATGTTCCGTCAACACTCAGGCTTACAGAACTGACAGCACGATTATCGGTTGCATTTACTGTAACATTGATAGTGCCAGAAACAGTTGCTCCGCTTGCAGGAGAAGTGATGCTGATTGTTGGAGGTGTTGCATCACTACCACCGGGTTTACCTTTGAAAGCAGCTGATAATAAAGAAGGATCACTTGTTACTCTCTTGAGCAATTGTGACGACATGATCACAGGGATTTTGCTAACCACGTTTGGATCATCTTCCACTGCACCACTGGCCCTTGTTTGTTGTGGCTGCAATTGTTCATTCGATTGATTAGATACTTCCTTTTTACAAGCAGTGAACAAGAGTACAAGACTGAGCATGGCTACTAAGCCGGCACGGAATTTTAAAAAGATCATGTTGGTTTTTTTAAGATATTTCGATAATAATTTAAAACGCTTTTTAATTGAACTTCAAAACAGGCATTGCATAACAACGCTCAAACTTTTCAAAAGTTCATAATTATAATGCATTGGTGCTTCAGTTTATGAAACTCCAGACACATCATACATCAGTAAAAAAAATGGGAATTAAATTAGATCGATGGTTGGCGGATTAAGATTCTTCTTTAAAGACGGATTGTGCACTTATCATTCCAGATTCAAAATTTAGCCATATAGTTTGATCTTGCTACTCAAACACCACGAAAAAAACATTTCCCTGAATAAAAATACTCAAATACAGTACCGTATCACCGGCAAGTAAATGATAACCTGACAAGTAGATTTTTTGGAAGTCTTTAGTCTCAACCGATTAGAGCAAAAACCGATGTTTTGTAGCTATAAATTGGCCCAATAATATTTTATTGATTTTTACTAATGTGGCCATTACAGTTAGAAGTTATAACATGAATGGTTAGGCCACTGTAACAAGCGCAATTCTATTCCTTAATATTTTTTGCGTTCGAAACTGTACTTTTTCCCTTTGCGTTTCACCATAAACAAATTATCATATTCTGTTTCTGCAAGATCAGTTAACAATGTTTCACCCATTAATTTGTTTACAAGGTCATCAACTGTATTGGAATGCCCAACAAGTAATACGTCTCCTTTCTTAATCGCTTTTACCCGATCAATAAATTTATCTACGGTATCTCTTGGCGAATACAACTGCACTGCTATGCCTTCAGCTTCACCCAAAGGTTTAACTGTTGACTGCGTACGGATGTAAGGAGTTGAGAAAATAGCAGTAAACGATTTGCCTTGTAATAATGTTTTCAGGTTTTGAGCACGCTGCTCCCCTTCTGCACTTAACGGTACATCGCTACTCATGTTAGCTGTTGCATTTGCTTTTTCTGCATGCCGAACGATGTAATAAGTATTACGATTACATGCTGACAGGAAAATAAGCATGAAACTGATCGTTAAAATTGTTGACAACACCTGCTTGCGGGCAACTGACATAAACAGAAGGTTTTAAATTATTGAAACTGTTTTGTAAATTTAAGGAACAAAAACCCAGTAAAAACTCCTCGTATATGAAGACTTTATC
The DNA here is from genome assembly GCF_057361365.1 of Lacibacter sp. Taxonomy (NCBI): domain Bacteria; kingdom Pseudomonadati; phylum Bacteroidota; class Chitinophagia; order Chitinophagales; family Chitinophagaceae; genus Lacibacter; species Lacibacter sp. The sequence continues at coordinate 181,713 of NZ_JBMQSG010000006.1, forward strand.
CGAAACCTGGTTTGCCGATGGCTTCATTGATTTTGAATTGAAAAAATATACCCTGCTTGCCTACCTGCAGGAAGTTAATAAACATTTTAACGAGGCAAGGCTTTACCCGCAACTGGCCGATGTGATCTTTCACTACAATAATCTTGTTGCCTTCAGGGAAAATAAAAAATACCTGCAGGAACAGTTTCCGAAAAAACTGACAGGCATACAGATTGAAAAGCTTCAGTTACTATATGAACAAATGATTGAAGATGACGAACTGATGCAGGAACTTGAAACCATTATGCATTATTCCATTGCCACCATGAAATCCACCATTACTAATGGCACAGAGATCTATGAAATGGTGGAGCAAAGTATTTCTATTACCCCAATCGGGATTATTCCCTTAGATACAACTGAAGGTTATTTGTTTCTGCGTAACAGCATGGCCAGGCAAACAAAAGTGTATCAATACCGGCTCAGCTTTTTTGAACGCCATGATGAACAATACCGAACTTTAAAAACAAATTTAGTTGACACATGGATGAGTACTCTCGCCAATACGTACGAGAACATCAAGAGCGAACTCATCCGCAACAAAACAGAACTTCCCAATCCTGCAGTTTACAGTATCGAAACCAATCTTTCATACCCGGTAGAAGAAACGTTATTGCCTATTGCAAAGCGGAGTTTTGTGAAGTTCCTGAGTGCTGCCTGATATAATACAGCACAAATACAGAACTAATGAGTGGAACAATGTACAGGTAAACATAAGGGATCAACACAAAGCCATAAAATACGGCTAAATAAATTTTCAATGATGCCGCAGCAACTAATTGCAACGGCATTTTTTGTTTACGATGTTTTAAATAATACCATGCTGCAAGCAAAACTACTGTGAGCAGTGAAGCCCATAGATGAATTTGTTTGAACCGTTCCAGCTTTTGCTCAACTGGCGCCGACGAGCTTTCAAAAAACATTGCGGCGAGCCCTGTTCCCCTGAAAAGTTGAAATGGTTTTTCACCTGGAGCCTGCCAACTCTGTCCTATCCATTCGCCAAGCCCGGCAATAGTGTATGTCTTTACACCACGAAAAAATATATCCATATCACTGCTCACAAAAGGAATAACATATAACATGAGTACGCCGACTAAAATAACAGCTAGACATTTCAATACAACAGCCAGGCCTTTTTCTTTCCATAATAAGAGAAAGAAAAAGGGCAACCATAACACTAATGAATAGCGTGACAAGAGGCAAACTAATAAGGCAACACCCATCGTCCCCCATTTTCCTTTTTCTAAACTAAAAATAAAGAAGGCGTAATAAACAGCTATCAACAACTCCACCGTACGCATCAGCGATAGATCGGCATACAACAGATAGCCCCAGAATATCAATTGTAACAAAACAAATAAATACAAATGCAGAACATCATCGGCACACGATTGCAGTAATCTTTGTGAAAAAGTAAGCAACAGCAACATCCATCCTGCAAATACAAGGTAACGGTAATCGATCAGCATGAACTCTGTCAAATGAAATGGCCCCCATGTAAGCGGCAAGTAAGTGGGAAAAAAATCGTAGCCCCATTCTGTTATGATGCGATAGGGAAATGTTCCTTGCTGATGGCGTTTAACGAGTGTTTCTATTTGCGGAATAACATCCGAATCCTTTATGCTAACCGGGTACTGGTTCAGGTTTTTTGCCCAGAACACCAAACCTACAGCAATAGCAGACCACCAGATATATTTCAGCCGCTCTTTTGATCTTTTACTTAAAGAAGTTTTATTAATTGGAGTTTTTGTATGAATGATTAATGGATACACACCGATGAGCATCGATAACAGGAAAAGAAAAAAACCATTCCAAACCGGTGAAAGAATTGTTGAGCGAAAAAAAGTGGTGAAAAGAATTTCTAACGTTATCAATAAAAACAAAACACTTGTAGAAATAGAATATGACAGCTTGGGCTTTTGTAACATCCGCTCATTTTATGCAAGACAAGATAAATAATAAGGCCGGACATAATTCCGGCCTTTCTTTATCTCTTCTGTTTGTTATTTCACAATATCAAATCCCCAATCAATTCCCTTATTTGTTGCGGGCACACCTTCTGCCATCCATTTTGGCATTGGAGCACCTTTCAGGTAATGATCAAAGAACTGGCTCAAACGAACCGAAAGATCTTTTCTGTTTCTGCGCTCAACAAGGTTATGATCTTCATCGTTGTATTGCAGGAACCATGCTTTCTTATCTAAACGACGCAATGCCGTAAAAAATTCAATACTCTGATACCAGGGTACTGCACCATCTTTGTCATTATGCATCAACAGCAAAGGCGTTGTTACTTTATCAGCTTTAAATAATGGAGAGTTCTTGGTATAAAGATCAGGACGTTGCCAAGGTGTTGCACCTAAACGTGTTTGTGAACGCTCATACTGAAACTGCCTGCTGATACCAGCTCCCCAACGTATACCACCATAAGCACTAAACATATTTGCAACCGGCGCACCTGCTCCTGCAGCTGCAAACATTTTCGTGCGTGTAACAAGATAAGCAACCTGGTAGCCGCCCCAGCTTTGTCCTTGGATGGCCATTTTTGTGCTGTCAACAAATTTCATTTTGCTAAGGTACTTACCTGCACTTACAACAGAGTTATAGGCGCTTTCACCAGGTTCTCCATCTTTATAATAAATGTTTGGATCGAATACGAGATAACCATTGCTGGTGAAATAAGCGATGTTGATGGTTGATGCGCTTGGAGCCGGAGTGCGGTAACCATAGCGTGTATCAGAATTACGTTCGTAGAAATAAAAGATCACAGGATATTTTTTATTAGGATCGAAGTTTTCAGGCTTGAATAATAAACCTTCCGATTCTTTACCATCAAACATTTTCCATTTATGCAACTCAACGGTGTACCAGTTATAATCTTTTTGTTGTTCGTTGATAAAACTCAATTGTTTTGCTGATTTATGATCCTGTGCTGCACTCAATGTAGTTGAAAACAAACTGCCACTCATTTGTGGTGTCATTGCAAGGTAAACCAATGCATCGCTGTTCTTTGCTTTCATTGTTGAAAATGCATTTACCGCAATTGGGTATGTTACAGCAATTGATTCGTTGAGATTAAAACTACTGCCGAGCTTATGCGTTACCCAACCGTTTCCTTTTTCTTTATTATCAAACACATTCAGCAATAGTATTTGCCCGTCTTTCACAAAAAGCTCTTCACGGTCAAGCTCTGTATTGCGGAAAGTTAATTGCTTTTTACGACCGATACCATTTGTAATTGAAACAGGTTTTTCTTTTCCTGTTGGATCGATTTTCCAGATATCAAATTTATCATACACATACAATGCAGCATCATTTTCATGCCATCCCATTACGCCATGTGGTGGCGGATCATCCGGGTGATCATCATCTTCATCAAACAATGGCACTTTAATATCTTTTGTTGCAACAATGGTTTTACCTGTTGCCACTTCATATACCATGTATTGATGTGTTTTCCAATCGAACCAGGCAACAAATTTTCCTTTTGGTGAAATACCACCACTACGGATCTTCTTACCGATCAATGTTTTTTCTCCCGACTTAACATTTACTAAATACAGATCGTTGTAGTTATGCTGCTCCCACTGGTTTTGCTTACGGTAAGGTTTGCTATCGTAACCAATGGCAACATCTGCATCATCTTCATCAGTAGTAACTACACGTTCCATTGTTTCATTTGCTAAGGGAGTAACTGCTGAAGCGTCGCCATGCAACACGGTTAAATAACTGCGGCGCATTTCACTTGGCACCTGTAATAATTGCTGCGGCTGAAGTTCAGGATCATTATAGTGCCAGATATCTAATCGTGCAGTCTCAAAATCAACGAGGTTGGTATCTTTTGGCTGACGGATGGGCGCCAATCCAAAAAACAAGCGATCACCTTTCTTGCTGAATTTATTACTATAATCGGGACTCACCATTAGTCCCGTCTTTACAGATGCAGTTGACTGATCAACACGCAAACGGGCACTATCCATACCAGTTTTAAAATACCAGAGTTTATAAAACTTACGTAACGCTTTGCTCACGCTGTCACGTTCGGCAACAAATGCAACTTGTGTACCCGCCGCATCCATGGCATAATTTTTTGCATCATTAAAACCCTTGAATACAGTATCAACTTTTCCTGTGGCAGTATTCATCCACAACACTGCAGGTTTACTTAATGTATCAGCATTTTTCTTCGACGTTTCAATCAACAATACATTCCCGTTTTCACTGAAATAATATTCGTTAACAAGTTTAAATCTTTTCTCCTCGCCTGTTTGTGTATTGCGTACAACTAACTCCGTACCTTCTTCAACCGGTTCGGCAGCCGGGCGGGTTGTTGGTCTTGCCCCGGCTCTTGTTGGCTGTAATACATTTAAACCTTTTGTTTTTGCTTCGGCCGCTTTGTTTTTTAAACTGTCTGCCACACGCATTAGCGAATCGGCCATGGCAACCATTTTATTGATCTGCGTGAGCGAATCTGGTTTTGCTGCCGGCTTTGGTGGTTCAGGTAATGCCTTGTCGAGGTGATAAGCAACCCAACCATTTCCTTTTTCTGGTGTTTTGAATGTTTTTACACGGGCCACTTTCCAAACACTATCCTTTCCTAATTCCACAATGGCCAAACTATCTTTTGGCATATCATCCGGACGTTTCTTTTTGATCCGTGCATCACGGGTGTCTTTGAATAATGGACGGATTTTGAAAATTACAAAACGACTATCATTCGTAATAATGGAACTGTAACCACGGGCTACTGTTTTTTTGTAGTTGCCATCAGTTGATTGAATGATCATATCGCCATCACCTTCCTGGGGGTTAACCGAATAGACCACCCATTTACCATCATCACTAAGTTGTGCACCTTGCACACTTTGCCAACGGTCGTAAACAGAATGATCAAGAGGTTTTTTAGATTGTGCAATGCTGAAAATGGGCACTGCAAGTAAAAGAATACAGATGAAATTTCTCATGCGCAGTAATTTTTAAAGTTCGTCAAGTTAAATTAAACAATTAAGCCGTATTCTTGTTTTACACCAACGGAATATAAAACTTATGAATAGACTTATTGTTAGCTTGCTCCTAGTCGTCCTCTCTGCCTATCCTGTTTTCGCACAAAATAAAGGTGTTATAACTGGTACCATTATCGACAAATCCACTCAACTTCCGCTCGATGCAGTTTCCATCAAAGTTGAAAATACTGAATGGGGCTCTGTTTCCGATTCAGCTGGTCGTTTCCGCATCAGCAATATCGATCCTAAAACATACAACATTGCGTTTTCGAAAGTTGGTTATAAGCCCTACACCATTTACAACATCGTTCTAACCTCCGGTAACGAAGCAAGCGTAATGGTTGAACTGGAAGAAGAAATAAAATCAATTGGCGAAATTACTGTTACCGGCAAACGCACAGCCAAAGTGGCTACGCTTGAAACACCGTTGAGTGTGCAGCGGTTAACAACAGAAGAGATTAAAGCAAATCCCGGCGGCAATTTCGACATCAGCCGGGTGATCAATACCCTGCCCGGTGTTGGTGGAACAGCGGGTAGTGTCGGCGGTTTTCGGAACGATATCATCATTCGTGGCGGTGGACCCGGTGAAAATGTTTTTTATTTAGATGGAATTGAAATTCCTGTTATTAATCATTTTGCCACGCAAGGCGCTGGTGGCGGACCAACCGGTATTCTCAACGTAAGTTTTATAGAAGATGTGAAACTTAGCTCATCAGCATTTGATGCACGTTACGATAATGCATTGAGCAGCGTATTCGAATTCAAACAAAAAAGAGGAAACAGTAACCGTGTGCAAGGCAATGTACGTTTAAGTGCAACTGAACTTGCCGCAACATTAGAAGGACCACTGAGTAACAATAAGAAAACAACTTTTCTTGCGAGTGCACGCCGCAGCTACCTGCAGTTTTTATTTAAAGCTTTGGATCTTCCCATTCGTCCGAACTATTGGGATTTTCAATATAAAGTCACTCATCAATTTGATAAGAAAACAACGTTGACTTTGCTGGGTGTTGGAGCCATTGATGAATTTAGTTTCGCCGCACCTTCAGAAGCTACTCCCGAAAAATTATATATCCTCAACAGTAATCCTAATATCAATCAATGGAATTACACCGTGGGAGCTGCGTTGAAGCGTACCATCAGGAATGGTTTCTGGAATCTTGCACTCAGCCGAAATGCATTCAACAACAATATCACACGTTTTGAAGATAACCTCAACCCTACTCCGGCAAAGCAATCGCTTGATATAACATCAAACGAAACAGAAAATAAATTACGGTTTGATGTTAACCAGACTTTGAATGGATGGAAGCTGAGTTATGGCGCTGTTGTGCAAAATCCTGACTTTAGCAACAAAGGTTTTGCACGTATACGTGCTGAAGTAAGAGATACATTGGGAAATCTTGTGCAACCGGAATTGAAAGTAAATTTTAATACATCAAAAGCATTTGTAAAGTTGGGTGCATTTGTTCAGGCCGGCAAACGATTCTTTGATGAACGTTTGGTGGTAAATGCGGGCTTACGTATGGATGGCAATACATTTACAGATGAGGGTATGAATTTATTTCAAACATTTAGTCCACGTGTGGGATTGAGTTATGTAGTAAGTGATCAGTGGACGGTAAATGCAAGCGTTGGTCGTTATTATCGTTTAGCTCCTTACACCATACTTGCATTCCAGGACAACAATAGCAATTATGTAAACCGTGATGCAAAATATTTACGTAGCGATCATTATGTAATAGGGTTTGAATATTTACCGAAGAACACTACACGTTTTACAGTGGAAGGTTTTTATAAGCAATATGGCGATATGCCGGTGAGTGTACGTGACGGAATTAATCTTGCGAATAAAGGCGGCGATTTTAATATTCTTGGTAACGAAGATGTGTTGAGTACGGGCAAAGGAAGAACGTATGGTGTTGAATTCTTTGCGCAACAAAAACTGACAAAGCGTTTCTATGGAGTTTTCAGTTATACTTTTTTTGTAAGCCAGTTTAGTGGTGCAAATGAAAAATATGTGGCGAGTGCCTGGGACAACCGTCATTTACTAAGCATAACATGGGGCTATAAATTTCCACGTAACTGGGAGCTTGGTTTAAAATTCCGCTACCAGGGTGGCGCACCATTTACGCCGTTTAATGAAACAGCAAGCAGGCAGAATTATTTAAGCACGGGTGAAGGCATTCTTGATTATGCAAGATTAAATCAAAACCGTTTGAACTCATTTAATGCAAGCGATGTGCGTGTTGATAAGAAGTGGAATTTTAAACGTTTAACGCTGGATGTATTTCTAGATGTAACAAATTGGTATGTCGCTAAAAGTCCGGCGTTTCCACAATACACATTCCAACGTACACCTGATAACAGTGGCTTTGCTACTACAAATGGAAAACCAATTGCCTTTGATGGCAGCAATGCAATTCCGGTAATTCTGAAAAACAATGATGCAAGTGTAACACCAACCATTGGATTTATTCTTGAATTCTGATTTTGAAAATAGGAGGTGCAAAGTTGGAAACAAATTCCCCGGCTTAGTATCTTTCTTATTTTTGCCCCAGAGGACAAGAGATTAGCATTATAAACACAGAGCTCTTAACTCATACTTTATTTCATAGCCCTTCTTTCTCTCCAAACACGTAAAGTTTGGATTACTACGCTGGCAACAATGAGCATGATGCCCCACACAAACCCATCGCCCAATTCTTTCTCTTCATGATACAATAAGAATGCTAATGCAATGCCATAAACAGGCTCAAGATTATAAGTGAGATTTGCAGTGAATGCGGAGATTTTCTTTAAAGCATTTACTGATAATTGCATCGCCAACACTGTACAGAACAAAGAAAGCATGAGCAACCAAAACCAATCATTCATGGAAGGAATATGGTTTGCTGCAGGAGAAATTTGAAGATACAAAGGCAACAGCAAACTCAACATCAACCAGCCGCCGCTCAATTCATAAAACGTAAGTTTATCGGCTGGTATGTGTTGTATAAGTTGTTTATTAAAAATGGGAAACAATGCTGAAAGAAAAGCAGCTGCCACACCTAGCAAAACGCCGATCTTGTATTGTGCATCAAAATGAAAAATTAAATAGATGCCGAGCAATACTAATAAGCCCAGTAGTACTTCAACAAGGTCTACCCTTCTTTTTAAAATCAATGGTTCAAGAAAAGCGGTGAACGAACCTGTGGCTGCAAAACATACCAAAGCAATAGATACATTAGCATACTTTACACTCCCGTAAAAAAACACCCAATGCAAAGCAATGATTGCTCCTATGCCAATGCATTGAAACAAATATTTCTTTTCAATTTTTATGGATTGTTTACGGAAAAGAGAAAGGAGTAACAAGATGAATGCCGACAGCAACATCCGGTACCAAACCAGCCAACCTTCGTTCAACTCAATTAACCGCCCGAGTACACCTGTAAAACCAGCTAAGAAAACAGCAGCATGTAATTGCAGAAAAGCTTTGGTGGTGGGGTGCATGTATGAGAGATCACAATTTACTTTGTGCTACAACTTCATCTGAAAATTTTGAAGAAGACTCTCCTTTGCTTTTCATTCTTGCATGGTAATCTTTGAACAAACTTTGCCAGCGGAGTTTCAGCACACCAAGAATTCCTTCTTTCACAATTCCTTTGTTCATTTTGCTTGCGCCAAACTTACGATCAACAAACGTGATGGGAACTTCAACGATCTTGAATTTTAATTTCCAGGCTGCAAATTTCATTTCAATCTGGAATGCATAACCTACAAAGTTGATCCCATCAAGATTCAATGCTTCCAGCGTTTCACGTTTGTAACAAACAAAACCTGCTGTAGGATCCATCACTGGCATCCAGGTGATCATGCGTGTATAAAGTGATGCACCCTTTGACAAGAGAATACGATTTTGGGGCCAGTTGGCAACTGCTCCTCCTTGCACATAACGGCTGCCCACAGCAAGATCGGCGCCTCCTGTTTTGCAAGCCTCAACCAAACGTGGGAGATCGACTGGATTGTGACTGAAATCAGCATCCATCTCACAAATAAATTTGTAACCTTTTTCAATGGCCCACTTGAAACCGTGAATATAGGCAGTGCCCAAACCCAGTTTACCTTTACGTTCTTCAATAAATAGTTGACCGGGAAAAGAAGACTGTAATTGCTTTACAATTTGTGCAGTACCATCAGGCGAACCGTCATCAATCACCAATACATGAAAGCCTTCGTTTAATCCAAAAACGGCCCGGATAATATTTTCAATATTTTCCTTTTCATTGTATGTGGGTATGATAACTAGTTTTTCCAATCTGAATGTTTGCGTTGCAATTTAGTTGATTTCAAAAACCTTCAACAAAACTTCTTATTGCACAGGTACGTTTAGTTCTTTTTTAACAGGGTGCGATTTAAAATTTCTGTGAGCTTCTGTTTGGTATGCAGCGGAAAATCTCCTTTCATCATCCAATCATAATACTGAGGTTCTTGCTTTAATACTAATGTTACCGGCTTCCCTTTATGCTTTCCAAAATTGAAAACTTCAACACCATTTTCCATTACAAACCTGCGGGCAAAATCAACGATCTGGTCTTCGCCTGTAAACTTCACAATATCATCAACACTGGCACCCATTTGCGGATAACGTTTAACCTGCGCTTCCAATACTTCCCATGTTGCTTGTGCATCTACTTCAGCACTATGAGCGCCTTCCAGTATTTTATCGCAATAAAATTTATAAGCAGCACTAAGGGTGCGTTGCTCCATCATATGAAATACCCGTTGCACATCCAGTAAAGAGCGATCGTTCAATTCAATATCCAATCCAGCACGCAAAAACTCTTCTACCAGCAATGGAATATCAAAACGGTTTGAATTATATCCTGCCAGGTCGCAATTGCTCATGAACATTTTAATTTCATTGGCTGCTTGCTTGAACGTGGGCGCATCTTTCACCATTTCGTTGCTGATACCGTGAACTTCGGTTGAGCCGGGAGGAATGGGCATTTCAGGATTAATGAGCTTCCGCTTTACCTGGCGGGTACCATCGGGCATTATTTTTACGATGGCTATTTCTACAATCCTGTCGCTGCTGATGTTAACACCGGTGGTTTCCAGGTCAATCACCGCCAAAGGGCGTTTCAAATTTAAACTCATATTAGTACTGCCGTTTTGGTTGCTGGCGTCGAAACCCATGGAAATCTGTTGACTCATGCAACAAAAGTAACTAAAACAAAGGCATCGATTTATACTGAAATAAGGCTGTTTGCCGTTATGTGGATGAAAATCTCATTTTTTCAGGAAACTTGATTAATTTTACGGCTCTCAAAATCCGTTTTATTTATGAAAAAAATTATGATCTCTCTTCTTGTAGCTGTAATTGCAGCTTTCGTTTTCACTTCATGTGCCAGCAGCAAACGTGGCATGGGTTGTCCCACAAGCGCAAGTAACAAACCTTTCAGAGCCTGAGACACATTCCGTAATTTTGCGGTATGAATTGGATTCCTTTACGTTCGCAGGAAGAACTGGAAGAGATTATTGCATTAAGCAAAAATCAGCCACAGGTTATTTTTAAGCACAGCACACGTTGCAGCATAAGTTCAGTTGCAAAGAACCGGCTTGAAAAAGCTTCGTCACCTGAAGATGCGAAGTTTTATTATCTCGACCTGCTCTCCTACCGGCCTTTATCAAATTCTGTTGCTGAACGTTTTGCGGTTGAGCATGAATCGCCACAAATACTGGTGATCAAAAACGGCAAATGTATTTACAACGAAAGCCATATGGGAATTGATATGGAAGACATAAAAGATCAACTCAATTAAACGAATAAAACAAGGCCACCAATTCGGTGGCCTTTTTCTTTAGGGTCATAATCAATAATAGTTCTGCATAGCTTAATTTTTTCGGGGGAACTCTAATGCGGCATGTGCAGCTGCAAGTCGGGCAATCGGCACACGGAAAGGAGAACAGCTAACATAGTTCATACCCATTTTGTGGCAATACACAACACTGTCAGGATCGCCACCATGCTCTCCACAAATACCGATCTTAAGATTAGGTTTAACTGAACGGCCACGATCTACTCCAATCTTAATTAACTCACCTACTCCACTCTGATCGATCGTTTGGAATGGGTCATAAGGCAATAATTTCAGATCGAGATACTTTGGAAGGAAGCCTCCAATATCATCACGACTAAAACCAAAACTCATTTGTGTAAGATCGTTTGTACCAAAGCTGAAGAAATCGGCTTCAGTTGCCAGGCTGTTTGCTTTTAAAGCAGCACGTGGAATTTCTATCATACTTCCATAGAGATAAGGTATTTTTTTCACCTTCATTTTTTCGCAGGTTTCTTTATGCACTTGGTTTACGATCTCACGCTGGTGACGTAGTTCATGTTTACCACAAACTACGGGGATCATAATTTCGGGCAACGCTTTTATTCCCTTGCGCAACAACTCAACGGTTGCTTCAAAAATGGCACGTATCTGCATTTCTGTGATCTCGGGATAGCTGATACCCAAACGCACACCACGGTGACCAAGCATTGGATTATTTTCATGTAAAGCCAACACCCGGCGCTTCAACACACTCATGCGAATGCCCAGTTCTTTACTTAACTCCTGGAGTTTTTCTGCATCATGCGGAACAAACTCGTGCAATGGTGGATCGAGAAGACGAATGGTAACAGGATGGCCATTCATTACTGCCAATGTATTCTTGATATCTTTTTTCACATAAGTAAACAACGCATTCAGTGCTTCACGACGTTCTTTTTCCGTTTTACTCACAATCATTTTTCGCAGTTGAAACAACGGCTGTTCACTACCTTCTCCATAAAACATATGTTCCGTACGGAACAAGCCAATCCCTTCTGCGCCAAATTTAGAAGCTGTTGCAGCATCATTGGGTGTTTCAGCATTAGCACGAACGCCCATCTGCTTGGTCTTATCAACCAGCTTCATCAATTCTTTGTAGGATAGATTTTTTTCTATGTCGATATCAACCAATGGCATACTTCCTTCATACACCAAACCTTTGGTTCCGTTTAAACTGATCCAATCACCTTCTTTGATAGTGACATCATTTTTTGCATGAAACATTTTTGTGTTGGCATGTATTTCAATATCGCCACAACCCACAATACAGCATTTGCCCCATCCACGTGCAACAAGTGCAGCGTGTGATGTCATACCACCTTTGGTTGTAAGAATTGCCTGCGCTTTATGCATGCCGTCTACATCTTCGGGTGAAGTTTCTTCACGAACTAGAATAACCTTCTCACCACGTGATGCCCATTCAACGGCATCTTCTGATGTAAATACCACACGGCCTTTTGCACCACCCGGCCCAGCAGGTAATCCTTTTGCAATAACAGGTTGAACCAATTCTGCTTTTGGATCAAGCATAGGCAGCAGCAACTCCACCAATTGATTTGGACTGACACGAAGGATAGCAGTTTTAGCATCAATAGTTTTTGCTTTGTACATGTCCATTGCCATGCGCACTGCCGCAATTCCATTACGCTTTCCCACACGACATTGCAACATATACAGCTTACCATTCTCAATAGTAAATTCAATATCCTGCATGTCTTTATAATGTTTCTCTAATCGTTTTTGATAACCATCAAGTTCTTTATACAAAGAAGGCATCAATGTTTCAAGTGTTGTAAAATGTTCACTCTGTCCATTCTTTGAGTAATCATTGATTGGCGCCGGAGTTCTGATACCGGCAACCACATCTTCACCCTGTGCATTCACCAGGTATTCTCCATAAAAATTATTTTCACCATTACCGGGATTGCGGGTGAAGGCAACACCTGTTGCACTTCCATCTCCCATATTTCCAAACACCATTGCCTGCACGTTTACAGCAGTGCCCCACTCGTCAGGAATTTTTTCGATGCGGCGATATTCAATTGCCCGTTTTCCCATCCAGCTGCTGAAGACAGCGCCAACACTTCCCCATAATTGTTCATAAGGATCTTCAGGAAAAGCCTTGCCCAATACTTTTGCAACCGTTGCTTTAAATTCTTTCACCAGTTGTTTTAGTTCATCTACTGTAAGATCAGTATCTGATTTATATCCTTTCGCATGCTTTACTTTTTCCAGTTTTTCATCTAACACTTTGCGTATTCCTTTGCCACCTTTTGGTTCAACCCCTCCTGCTTTTTCCATTACCACATCAGCATACATCATAATTAAACGGCGATAGGCATCATACGCAAAACGTGCATCGCCACTTTGCTCAATAATACCTTTAATTGTATTTTCATTTAACCCCACATTCAAAACAGTTTCCATCATACCCGGCATACTGCGGCGGGCACCTGAACGCACAGAAACAAGCAACGGATTTTTTACGTCGCCAAACTTTTTGCTCGTAAGCTTTTCCATTTTATTCAACGCATCCTGCACCTGTTCCTTCAATACTTTGGGATACGTTTTTTTATTACTATAGTAATAAGTACATACATCGGTAGTAACAGTAAACCCTGGAGGTACAGGTAACCGAAGATTAGGATGGCCCGCCATTTCCGCCAGGTTTGCACCCTTACCACCTAGTAAATTTTTCATTGATTCATTACCATCGGCCTTACCGCCGCCAAAGAAATAAACATACTTGTTTGCTTTTTTTACAGTTGCCATGATTGAAGATTTTATAGAGGTAGAATAGCGTAAGAATCGGCAATCGCTTTGTCCTCTGGTGTGTTTGATTTATTACGGAAGTAAAAGTAGATGGGTACTGTTGGTCAAAGAATGATTGTTCGCAAGAAAAAAACTTACCACCGTCAGTTGCCGGTTACTGAATTGTTACTATAAACTGATGTAAGGCAGCTTATTTTTTTTTAAAATTCTACATTACCTCCTTGTGATTTTTTGTAGTTGTTATGAAAGAAAAACTTGCTGTTGACAATGCCGTTTTTATTGAGTAGCTTTCTTATCTCTTCCGCACAATGTGAACCACATTTTTGTTCTGCCCTTTTCATTCACATTTTAAAACAATCACACATGAAACAATTTCTTGTTGGAATGATGTCGTTCCTTTTGTTTGCTGCCTGCAACAATCCCAAACCGGAAGAAACTGCAGAAACTTCTGCCGATACCACTAACGCAACAACACAACCTGCTGAATTTGCTGATACCAGGTATATGGCCATCGGAAAAAGTGGCATAGCGAGTATGGCTTCGGGCGACATTGATTCCTGGGCAAATAACTGGGCCGATAATATTGTTTGGCAATGGAACAACGGCGATAGTATTGTAGGTAAAACAGCTGTAGTTCAGTATTGGAAGGACAGAAGAGCAAATACCATTGACTCAATTACTTTTTCAAATGATATATGGCTGCCTGTGAAAGTAAATCAACCCCAGGCCAATGAAGAAGCAGGTATTTGGCTCCTTGGCTGGTACAATGTAAATGCAAGATATAAAACAGGAAAAAGAATGATACAGTCGATACATACGGTTCAGCACTTTAATGCAAATGATAAAATTGATCGTGTCATTCAGTATCTCGATCGTGCAACAATTAATGCAGCTATGGCAAAATAAGTTGCTAATGATTGATTGATAAAGTCCGGGTGCTTGCGTCCGGGCTTTTTTTTGCCTGTTAAAAAATGATAAGCGGAAACAAGGCTTTGCGATTAGTTGTTTTCTTTGAAGCACAAAAACAATCATCAGCATGCGTAAGTTTTTCCTGATCGGCAATTTATTGTTTACCACCATTGCAATTGCCCAACAGAAAATTGATTTTGAAAGTTATAATCCGCCCTCTACCCTGGTTGTACCTCAACACCCGCTAACGAAATCGAAATTTCCTTTTATAGATGTGCACAATCATCAATTTCAAATGCCTTCCATGAATTTGAATACACTTACCGTGGAAATGGATAAACTCAACATGCGTGTAATGGTAAATTTAAGTGGTGGCACTGGGGATCAATTGAAAAAAGCTGTTGACAATGCCAAACAAAATAAGCCTGGCCGTTTTATTGTTTTTGCGAATGTAGATTTTAAAGGCGTGGGCGAAGCTGGCTGGGGCGAAAAGGCAGCGAAACAATTAGAAGAAGATGTGAAGAATGGGGCGAATGGCTTAAAAATCTATAAGAGTCTTGGTTTTAGCGTGAAAGATATTAATGGCAATCGTGTTCCTGTTGATGATGCAAGGCTGGATGCAGTTTGGAAAAAAGCTGGTGAACTAAAAATACCGGTGATCATTCATACAGCCGACCCAAAATCATTTTGGGATCCATTAGATAATAGCAATGAACGCTGGCTGGAGTTGATCATTAATCCAAATCGTAAACGTGGTGCTGATAATCCTGTGCCTTGGGAAACGTTGATCAGTGAGCAACATAATCTTTTCAGGAAACATAAGAACACAACTTTCATTGCTGCACATTTTGGATGGTATCCCAACGATCTTCAAAAACTCAGCAGCATTCTTGATGCCATGCCAAATGTTGTTGTTGAATTTGGGGCAGTGATTGCTGAACTCGGTCGACAACCAAAAGCGGCCAAAGCATTCTTTACAAAATACCAGGATCGCATTTTGTTTGGAAAAGACAGTTGGGTGCCATCTGAGTATGCCACTTATTTTCGAGTGCTAGAAACAGAAGACGAATATTTTCCTTATCACAAAAAGTATCATGCCTTCTGGGCCATGTATGGCATGGGCCTGCCCGATTCCATTTTAAAGAAAGTGTATTACAAAAATGCACTACGCATTATACCTAATATTGATAAGAGTGGATGGCCGGAGTGAGAAAGCGTTGATTGTTTAAATATTTCGCACTTAGCCAAAGTATAAATTCAACGCAACGCTTATGCTGGTGATTGAAGACACCCTTAACTTATATTTCAAGCCAGTGAAGGAAGAATTCAATTTCATTCGTGTGAAAATCCTTTCCCGAGTGTGATTTTTTTTTAAAAAAAGTTAGAGCCCACGCAGCTTTCCTTTAAAAAAGATTATCTATCAATCGCCGTTTATACATTCTTCTTTGCCGGTTTCACAAAAGAAGATATATTGCAATTACTGCTTTCCATAATATTTGAATGGCCTTATCGAAACTCCCCTACTAATTTTTTTATTTTTTAAACCAAACTAGCATGAGAAAATTTGTACTGCTGATTTCTCTGCTGTTATGTGCATTATACATAACAGCCCAGGAAAAAACTGTTACAGGAAAAGTAACAGATGAAAAAGACAACGCCCCTCTTAGTGGAGTTTCAATTGTTGTAAAAGGTACTACACTTGGAACTACAACTGCCAGCGATGGCACATTCAGGTTAAGCCTTCCATCAAGTGCCAAATCACTGATTGTGTCCCTGCTCGATTACGAAAGTCAGGAGATATCTATTGGAACAAAAAATAACATTAGCATTGCTCTTGTATCTACTGCAAAAGCATTGTCAGAAGTTGTTGTTGTTGCGTATGGCACACAAAAAAAAGAGTCTATTACCGGCTCGGTTTCGAAAATAGGTGCAGCACAACTTGAATCGAGACTGACCACTAATATTTCCCAAGCACTTGCAGGTGCTGCCCCCGGTATTTCCGCTACTTCCGGCAATGGACAGCCCGGTAGCTCAGCAGCACTACGCATTAGAGGGTTTGGTTCAGTGAACGCCAGTTCGAGTCCGCTATATGTAGTTGATGGATTCCCTTATGGCGGTTATATCGGCGATATCAATACGAATGATATAGAGAGCATAACTCTATTAAAGGATGCGTCTTCCACAGCACTCTATGGTGCTCGTGCCGCCAACGGTGTAGTTATGATCACCACAAAAAAAGGTAAAGCAGCTACCCCAAAAGTAAATGTGTTTGTTAATACCGGTTTTTCAAGCAGAGGTATTCCGGAATATGACCGTGTAGGGGCATTTGATTATTATCCGCTAATGTGGCAAGCTATGAAACATGGATTGATGTTTCCAAATTCAGGTACAGGCCAAACCGAAGCTGTTGCATCGCAAAATGCTACTAACACAATTGCATCCCAATTAATTTATAATCCATTTGGTGTTCCCAATAACCAAATTGTGGACGTAACAGGAAAAATGAATCCCAATGCCAGATTAGTTTACAACGATTTTGACTGGTACAGTCCGCTGGAAAGAAATGGAATGCGAAAAGAAGTTGGTTTTAGTTTGTCATCAAAAGTGAACAAATCAGATTATTACTTCTCTTTAAACTATTTGAAAGACGATGGATTTATTATTAAATCCGATTTCCAAAGAATCAACGCCAGGTTAGCCATAAATACACAGGTAAAAGATTGGTTGAAAACGGGTATTAACTTAACAAGTGCAATTGTAAATACTAACCAGGCAGCTGGTGACGGTTCAAACACATTTATTAACCCTTTTGTATTTGCAAGAGGTATGGGACCTATTTATCCAGTTCATGCATACACAAATGCAGGTGCTCCAATTATGGATGCGTTTGGAAACCATTGGTATGACTTCGGTGCCCACCCGGGTTCAATTAACAGACCATCAGGAGCTTCACCCGGTCGTCATATCATCTATGAAACATTACTAAATGAAAGAAGAGAAAAGCGTAACAGTACTATTGCCAGAACTTATATTGAAACAAAATTCTTGAAGTACTTTACGTTTACTGCTAACGCCGGTATTGATTTAAATAATTTCCGTAGCCAAAGTTTTCAGAACAGAATTGTTGGTGACGGTGTAACAGCTGGTGGTACTTCAAGCAGTTCATCTAACGAATACAAAACAATTTCCTATAACCAACTTCTTAATTACAACCAAAAGTTTGGATTACACGATGTGTCTGTTTTACTTGGTCATGAATCGCAACAAAACATCGACGAAACATTCAGTGGATCACGAAGAGGTATGAACCTTGACGGGAACATCGAATTATCAAACTTTGTAACGTTGGCTAGCGCCAGTGGTCAATTGGATAGGTTGAGAAGAGAAGGGTATCTTTCAAGAATCAACTATGGATTTGATAATAAATATTTTGTTGATTTATCATATCGAAGAGATGCTTCATCAAGATTTTCACCGCAAAGCCGCTGGGGCAACTTTTATTCCGCAGGCGTTTCATGGTCTGTAATGCGTGAGGCTTTCATGAGTAATGTAAAATGGTTAAGCGACCTTAAATTAAGAGCGTCGTATGGTACAGTAGGAAACGATGCTTTGGATTCATATTATGAATACCAGGCATTGTATGGCTTGGGATGGAACAATGCTTCTGAACCGGGGGCTTTACTTGCAACTGTACCAAATCCCGATCTCACATGGGAGGTAAACAAAACACTGAACGTAGGTATTGAATTTGGTCTATTAAATAATCGCATTTCTGGTTCTGCAGAATATTTTGACCGTGGTTCGTCTGAATTATTGTTCGGTGTTCCTCAAGGTTTATCAGCGCCCGTTACTTCAAAAACCGAAAACATTGGTGCAATGTCAAACAAGGGCGTTGAAGTGCAATTAAATCTTGATGTGGTAAAAACCAAAATTTTTAACTGGGATCTGCAATTAAATTTCACATCGCTCAAAAATACCATCACAAAACTGCCCTCTGCTACTCCAACAATTGTGAGCGGAACTAAAAGACTGGAAGTTGGCAGAGACATCTTTGCATTTTATTTAAGGAAATGGTACGGTGTGGATCCAACAGATGGTGTTGGTTTATTCTATGCTGCACCCGGCACAACATCAGATTATCGGGTTAATGCAAAAGGAGACACTTTAACCTTCAATCCAACAAATGCCAAATTTGACTATGCAGGAACTGCAATTCCTAAATTCTTTGGATCAATACAAAGTACATTCTCTGTGAAAGATTTCTCATTGTCATTTTTGCTTAACTACCAGGTTGGAGGTAAGTTTTATGATGGAAACTATGCCGGTCTGCTGGCTATTAGCTATGGTGGTTCATTGCACACAGATAACTTACGTGCCTGGAAGAAACCAGGTGATGTTACAGATATCCCACGTTTAGATATTAATAAAACATCTCAGTTTAATTCACAATCAGATCGCTTCCTGATCGATGCTTCGTATTTGAATCTTCGCAACTTAACGTTAAGTTACAAGCTTCCTAAGGCACTGTTGGGAAAAATAGGTATTGACCAGGCAAGGTTTTATGTTGGTGGTGAAAATCTTCAACTTTGGTCGAAGCGCAGAGGCATGAATCCTGCTGAGAGTTTCAATGGAACTAATAGTCCGGTTTATGTTCCAAACAGGTTAGTGAACGCAGGTGTAAGTATTAACTTCTAACATTAAGATTCAGTTTAAATTAAGGAATATGAAAAAAATATTAATAGCAATTACTCTTTTTAGCCTTCTCATAGGTTGTAAGAAAGATTATTTTGATGTGGGCCCGACAGGTAGTGTTGATGAAGGGGCCATCTTTACCACAACGGGAAATGCAGCAAACGTAATTAATGGAATTTATCGGTATCTCTACTCCCGTTATAGTGCACAAAACCAGCCGGGACAAGGTGGTATTATGCTCATGTTTGATTTTATGGGAGAAGATGTACACCAGGCTGTAGCTAGCTGGTATACCCCAGGAAATGGAACTGGCGGATGGGTAAATCACAGAAATTCTAGCTACTTGTATGTAGAATATCCCTTTCGATTATACTACCGTTGTATTGGTAATGCAAATGGCATAATCGATAATATTGGTAATGCAACTGGTCCTGAAGCTGACAAAAACAGGTTAAAAGCCGAAGCACTTACCATGCGGGCATGGAGCTATTTTAACCTGGTGCAGATCTATGCAAAAAGATATGCCGCAGGTTCTCAAAATACACAACCCGGTGTATCTATGCCTCTTAACGCAACAGATACGAAACTTCCACGTTCCAGTGTGGAACAGGTGTATACACAAATAATTAAGGATCTTGCTGATGCAGTTACGGCATTTGGTTTAGCGTCAGCACCGCCAAGCGGCCCTCAACAGAAATCTCATTTAAGTTTAAAGGCTGCTTTAGCGATCAGAGCTAAAGTTGCATTGACGATGCAGGATTACGTAAATGCTGCTGCTTTTGCTAAACAGGTTATTGATTTAGGTGGTCACTCACTAATGAGCAACGCTACTTACCAAGCCGGGTTTAATGATCTTTCTAATCCCGAATGGCTGTGGGGTGCCTATGTTCAAGATGACCAGGGCGATACCTTTGGTTCTTACTTCGGACAAATTTCATGGGATGGAAATACTACCTACGTGAGAGGCACACCGAAACGTATAAACTCTGCTTTGTATAATCAAATTACTGCAACCGACGTGCGCAAAAAAATGTGGGAGCCAAATCCTACATCTGCAAATTTCCCTCTCCCTGCTTCAACATACTCTCACTCTCCCTATATGAGCAGAAAGTTCAAAATCCGGACTCTGCCAACCATTGGGGATGTGCCATATATTCGTCTTGCTGAGATGTACCTGACAATGGCCGAAGCATATGCCAGAACAACCGGTAAGGAAGTAGAAGCACGACAAGCTCTTTACACACTTGCGGTAAACAGAGATCCCAGCTATGTTTTAAGTACGAACAGTGGGCAGGCTTTGATCGATGAAATAATGAACCAGCGTCGTGTAGAATTTTGGGCTGAGGGATTAAGATGGTTTGATCTTAAACGTTTGAATCTGCCTCTCGACAGAACACTCGTTCCTAATTATGTTCCCGCCTCCGCTGGTGGTTTAATGCAAGTGCCAGCCGGTAGTAATTTATGGGAGTTTGTACTTCCCATCACTGAAATTCAGGCAAATCCAAATACAAGTCAGAATCAATAACCATTCATGACGAATTAAAAAAGAAGCCATGCTAATAGCATGGCTTCTTTTTTAAAAGCTACCTTGCAACACTTTTAACTTCTAATAGACGCTTCGAACAATATGCAAGGAACAATCCGCTCCAACATAAAACCCGGTATGCAGGTACTCATCATTCTAAAAAAAGATCAACGCACAGGCACACTTACGGAAGGCATTGTAAAAGATTTGCTCACCAGTGCACCGAAACATCACCGTGGTATTAAAGTGCGTTTAGAAGATGGACAAATTGGTCGTGTGCAAAAGATCGTTGATAGCGATGAAGATTAATTTTACTACAGAAGTTTGTACTTTCACTAACTATTAAAGTGAATAAAAAAGCCACCAAATGTATTGATGGCTTTGGCTCTCTTCGAGCCCAGATTATTCGTTGGAGAAGCCCGGTTACCCGATAATAACCGATGGCGTCCATGATTGATCTGTAGATATCATGAATACCTCCTTTTCTTTGGTGAATATCAAATTTACGGAATAAGATGATTGCATTGTCAATTGAAAACAGCAACTACATTTTTTAACCAGTTATTATAATTCTCCTCTTCTCACTATTTTTTCTTCTTCAGCGCTTTGATCATCTCCGGTGTTGCTTCTTCAAAACTGATGGCATAACCACCACCTGCTGCAACAAATTGTTTTAGCTTGTATTTATTTGTAACCACTATTTTTTTGATGTTGTAAGCCTGCGGTTTTGTTTTGTAATGCGCATCAGGTGCATCAGCATAAATTGTAGCGATGTACTGTTTGCCATTCTCTAAAAAATCAAATGCAATATTCGAAATGCGTGCTTCCTCACCTCCTACGCTTCCTAAAAACCATTGTCCAGTTTTCTTTGCCTTGCGGGCAACAGTCAAATAAGCGCCTGGTTCTGCTTCGAGATATTTACTTTCACTCCAGTCAACAGCAACGTCTTTAATGAATTGAAATGCATCAGCAAAACGCATATAGTTTTCTGGAAGATCAGCCGCCATTTGCAAAGGACTGTACATGGTTACATACAAGCCTAATTGATTTGCAAGCGTACTATTTACATGCGAATTATTTTCAGGATTCAGTTTGCTGATATCCATCTCAAAAACACCGGGTGTGTAATCCATTGGTCCGCCAATTAAACGGGTAAATGGAAGTACTGCTACATGATTTGGTTTACTGCCACCAAATGCCTGGAACTCTGTACCACGTGCAGCTTCGTTACCAATTAAGTTGGGCCATGTGCGTGCAATACCTGTTGGACGAACAGCTTCATGTGCATTCACCATGATCTGGTATTTCGCAGCCTGCTCAATAGCGTATTGATAATGATTAACGATCCACTGACTATAATGATGTTCACCTCTTGGTAAAATGTTTCCTACATAACCACTCTTCACCGCATCGTAGCCGTTTGCTTTCATGAATTTGTAAGCAGTATCTATGTGTCGTTCATAATTACGAACCGATGAAGATGTTTCATGATGCATGATCATTTTCACGCCTTTTGATTTTGCATATTCACGGATACCAATCACATCAAAATCAGGATAGGGAGTTACAAAGTCAAACACATAATCTTTCGACTGTCCAAACCAATCTTCCCAACCAACATTCCAGCCTTCAACCAGCACACCATCAAAACCGTGTTGTGCTGCAAAATCAATTAACTCTTTTACATGGGTTGTATTGGCGCCATGTTTACCATGCGGCTTGGCTTTGCTAAAATCGCTTACTCCTAATTGTACTGCAGGAAAATCGTTGGTGTAAGACCATGCACTTTTACCGGTGATCATTTCCCACCACACACCAACGTACTTCACCGGTTTTATCCACGAAGTTTCTTTGATCTTACTTGGTTCATTTAAGTTGTAGGTGATCTTCGATGCCAGAATATCACGTGCATCATCACTTACGATGACTGTACGCCAGGGTGATGTAGAAGGCGTTTGCATGTAACCTTTATCACCAACTGCATCAGGTGTAAGCCAACTTTGAAATACAAAATTCTTGTCATCAAGATTCAGATGCATGCAGGAATAATTGATGAGTGCTGCTTCATGCAGATTAATGTACAAGCCATCATCACTCTTCATCATCAATGCTGTTTGTACACCTGTTGGTGAAAAAGGAGTTTGCGATGCGTTGCTTGAAATAGATCCTTTCATCAATCCACGTATTTCCGATAAACGTGAACGGGTGTAATCGTATTCCTGTGTATCATAATCACCAGCGATCCACCAGGCAATGTGATTACCCGCCATTGCAAACTGGCTATGCTCTTCTTTTATGACGAAGTAATTGAAATTTTTCTGCGAAGGAAATTCGTAACGGAAACCCAACCCATCGTTGAACAAACGGAAACGGACGATCATCTGCCGGTTGGTTTCCTTTTGTTGCAGTGTTACTGCCAGTTCGTTGTAGTTGTTGCGGATGTTACTTACTTCGCCCCAAACAGGTTGCCAAGTTTCATCAAACGTAGCAGTTTGTGTAGATGCAATTGCAAAATCGTTGAGCAGTGATTTCTTGTCGTTTTTTAATTCAAGGCCAAGTGTGCTCGGTTTAATTACTTCCTTGTTTTTATATGCAAGCTGATACTGTGGTGCACCTGTACCTGTTACATTAAACTGTAAAACTAAATTTCCGTTGGGAGAACGCAGCTCCTGTGCAACCGCATACACACACAGGAACAGCAATGCTGCAATGCAGCCAATCGTTTGTTTCATAATCAATAGTTGTTAAGAGTCGGGCGTAAAGTTAATTGTTTGAAACATGAAATAACAACAGGTTGAGATGATGGCGGTGAAGTTTTTTCTGTTGAACAACTGATTTTCATCATTGAAAACGTTTGCGGTATCGACAAAAAAAATCGGGCACAAACTTTCGTTCATGCCCGAATCAATTTTAACTTTCATCAACGTCCATCTCGACTACGTTCGATGAACTGGACCACCCTTCGACTTCGCTCGGTGGTTTCATCATTCATCACTTCTTTCCCTTTACATATTTCTCCAGCCACATATGTTCTTCCCACAAAAGGTGCAGAATATTTTCTTTACCACGATAGCCATGTGCTTCGTAAGGCAAACTTACATAACGCACATTGCCGCCATTACCTTTTAATGCCTGGAACATACGTTCACTCTGAATTGGATAAGTTCCTGTATTATCATCTGTATCACCATGCACCAGTAAGATCGGTGTCTTAAGTTTTTGTGCATAGCTAAAAGGACTCATATCAAAATACAACTGCGGTGCCTGCCAGTACGTACGGTCTTCGTTCTGGAAACTGAATGGCGTTAATGTACGGTTGTATGCACCACTGCGTGCAATACCGGCTTTAAACCAGTTTGTGTGCGACAATAAATGCGCCGTCATAAACGCACCATAGCTATGCCCGCCCACTGCCACACGTGTACTATCGCCCACACCCATTGCTGCTAATTTATCAATTGCTGCACGTGCATTTAATTTCAATTGTTCAATAAAATCATCATTTGGTTTTTTATCGGGGTTTGTACTGACGATCGGCATTTCAGCATTATCCAAAACTGCATAACCTTGTGTTACCCAAAAAATAGGTCCGCCCCAACCAATACGGGTAAATGTATTTTTTGATCCACGCACCTGTGCTGCATCACGTGCATTCGTAAACTCACGTGGGTAAGCCCACATTAACACAGGTAATGGTCCATCTTTTTTTACATCATACCCTTTTGGTAAGTAGAGATTGCCTGTTAAGTCAACACCATCTGCACGTTTGTAGGAGATCTTTTGAACACTTACACCTTCCAGTTGCGGATAAGGATTTTTAAAATCAGTGATCTGCTTTCCACCCTCCGGCACAATTCCTTTTAATGTTTTTATGTGATAGTTAGGAACAACAGATTGTGTTTCCCGGCGTGTTAAAACAGTTAAACTATTACGATCGAGCACTTCCATCACCATTTCGTACTCATCTTCTTTGCAACGCCAGATAATATCGTTCTTTTTTGTCGCCAGGTCAAAATATGCGAGGAACGGAAGATCACCTTTAGGCGATGCACCTGTTGTATTATTCATTAGCAACTTACCATCTTTGGGGATTACCACATCACGACCATAACTGTTTTTTTCTGTTATGGGTGAACCGGGATTATTATAAAGATCTGTCATGCTGCGTTCCATCAACAATTCCATTTCACCTGTTGAAGGATTCCAGCGATTCATGCGGCCTATCACTTTACTGCGAAGCATTTCCTGTACAATAGCAAATGTGCTGTTGCCCCATGTAACACCACCGTAACGCATTTTTGTTTTAAACAATTCTTTCGGTTGCAAAGTGAATGGTGCTTCCAATGCATACACCGCATCACGAAACTCTGCAGTGTTTTTGATCAATCCACCATCCAAAGCTTTACACCAAACAATAGTTGCAGCTTCATCATCACGCCATTCAATACTACGCATTACATCAGCCACATTATCATTACCGCCTGGTGCAGTTTCAGATGAAGGAATTTTCGCCAGCTCTTTCACCAGCTTTCCATTTGCATCATGAATAGTCACTGTTGTGCTAAATCCATTTGCAGGTACTACATACGAGAATGGTTTTGTAATAGTGCGAACCAACAAATATTTTTTATCGGGAGATGCGCTGATAAAACTATAAATGGCAGGCTGATTGATCTTTGTTTCAACGCCGTTTACATTTTTCACCAATTGTGAAGTTGCGAAGAATTCAAACAATTGCTCATCATAGGGAGATTTGATCATGTCCTGGAAAGTAGGACGTGGCGATGCACTGCCGTAGCTTTCCTGCACAGTAGGTCCTTTTGGTGTAATAGGACGCTTTGGCATTGCAGCGGGAGATTTTATTGCCGTTTTGTAAAGCAAGGTATTATCATCAATCCAACTGAAAGCACCACCTAACACCACATTCAATGCTGTTTTGTTTACTTTGGTTGCTTTTTGCGTTGCAATATCAACCACGTACAGATCTACAACTGAACCAGTACTGTTAGTGAATGCAAACTTTTTTTCATTCGGACTCCATGATACTGAGTTCGCTAAAAGATTAGCCGGCAAACCTGAGATTTTGTATTCTTTACCTGATGCAATATTCTTCAGCGTAAAGTTGTTGATGTAATTCTGGCGGCTTTGCGAAAAATTTGCAGGATTGATACGTAGGCCTGCAACTCTCACTTCGGGTTGGCCCAACTCATCAACCAACGGATACATGTTTCGTTCGATCAATAACATCCATTGACCTTTACTATCGACACTTACAGTGGGCGTAGGTTTTGCCAAAGCAAGGTCCATAATGTCTTTAGGAGGAAGTTGATAATTCACTGCATCCTGTGCAAACAGGTTGAGCGAAATAATTAATGCGAACAAAAGGGATAATTTTCTCATGCGTACTTTATTTAGTGATTACAGATGCGATCATTTGCAAGAAAAGCGTGTACAAATGACTGTTTGTTCAGGAATTTCGAATGTACAGATAGCCTGTCAATCTCCACAACCGCTCAACAAATTGTTTGCTCTTTCATGCGACTCTTACTAACAATCGTGAACAATAAACAATTCAACAAATTATTTGTGATTTCATTTCCTGCCCTTATTTTTGCGCCATGATTTCAAACATTCATACACATCATCACCATACTTGCCCTAACCGGTAAGCCAGATGTGTATTGTGTTCAACAATATTGTAAAAGGGGCTTACGGATAGTAGGCCTTTTTTTATTGCCTTAACTCAACCGAACAAACGACCAAAGATTATATGATGCAGGAAAAAAAATACACTCCACTAAGCGAAATAAGCGGAGGTAATGCAGAAAAGCCATCGAAGCTCAGAATTGCTATTCAGAAAAGCGGCCGCTTGTATGATGATTCAGTAAAACTGTTGAACGAATGCGGCATTGAATTACGCAATGTAAAAGACCGTTTGAAAACAGAAAGCGATACGTTCCCGATGGAAGTATTCTTTTTACGTGATGATGATATTCCGCAATATGTGGAAGATGGCGTTGCTGATATTGGTATTGTGGGTGAAAATGTTTTGTTCGAAAAAAATAAGCAAGCTGAAATTGTTGAGAAGCTCGGCTTTGGTAAATGTCGCTTGAGCCTGGCAATTCCCAGAAGCGAAACGTATCAAGGTGTCCAAAGTCTCGATGGCAAACGCATTGCCACCAGCTACCCTTTTTTAGTGAATGAATTTTTGAAGAAGAATAACATCAATGGCGAAGTGCACGAAATCAGTGGTAGTGTTGAAATTGCACCGGGCATTGGATTGGCTGATGTGGTAGTTGATCTTGTAAGCAGCGGCTCTACCCTGTTCATGAACGGATTAAAAGAAGTCGAAACCATTCTGCAATCACAATCTGTATTGATCAAGAACAATAAACTCAACAAAGAACAAGAGATACTGCTTGATAAATTATTGTTCCGCATAAAAGCAGTGAAGAAAGCAAAGCGCAATAAATATGTGCTGATGAATGCACCAAATGATAAGCTGAACGAGATCATTGCTTTATTACCGGGCATGCGGAGCCCAACGGTATTACCATTGGCAGAAGGTGGATGGAGCAGCGTCCACAGTGTTTTAAGTGAAGATGAGTTCTGGGAAAAAATTGAACAGTTGAAAGCCGCAGGTGCTGAAGGGATATTGGTGGTGCCGATTGAGAAGATGGTGATGTAAGAGGAATTTGAAAATTGGAAGATTAGGAAATTTGAAATTGAAAAAAAGAAATGCAGATCATAAAACATCCGAAGAAAAGTGATTGGAGCAAATTGTTAAAGCGGCCGGCTATTGAAGCATCGTCGCTGGAAGCAAGCGTGGTAAACATCCTGCATGAAGTAAAAGCAAGTGGCGACGAGGCACTGCGCAGGTTTGCAACCATCTTCGATAAAGTTACGGTCACCGAATTACAGGTAGCTAAAGAAGAAATCGCAGCGGCTGAATCTTCATTGAGCAATGAATTGAAAGAAGCCATTGCAATTGCAAAACAAAACATTGAAACATTTCATAGCAAACAGGTAAGCGGAATTGAAAAGATAGAGACTATGCCAGGCGTTGTTTGCTGGCGTAAAACTGTGGCTATTGAAAAAGTGGGATTGTATATTCCCGGTGGCACAGCTCCCCTGTTCTCAACTATTTTAATGTTGGCTATACCTGCAAAGATTGCCGGTTGCAAAGAAATTATCCTCTGCACACCTCCGGGAAAAGACGGAAAGATCAATGCGGCTATTTTGTATACCGCAAAACTTGCGGGCATCACAAAGATTTTTAAAGCAGGTGGTGCGCAAGCCATTGCTGCAATGGCATATGGCACACGCACTATACCACAGGTCTATAAAATTTTCGGACCAGGTAATCAATATGTAACTGCTGCGAAACAACTGGTGCAGAAAGATGGCGTTGCCATTGATATGCCCGCCGGACCAAGTGAAGTATGTGTAATGGCCGATGATACTGCTAATGCTTCGTTTGTTGCGGCCGATCTTTTATCACAGGCAGAACATGGAATTGATTCGCAGGTTTTGCTGGTGAGCACTTCGCAGCAAATGATCGATGCGGTGGTGAAAGAAACAAACACACAACTTGAAGCATTACCACGAAAAGAACTTGCAGCAAAAGCATTGGATAACAGCAAAGCTATCGTTGTGCCAACGCTGCATGAAATGATCGAGTTGGTAAATGAATATGCAGCCGAGCATTTGATCATCAGTTGTAAAGATGATGAAGCAATTGCTGAACAGATTATCAACGCTGGTTCCATTTTCCTTGGTAACTATTCACCTGAAAGTGTGGGCGATTATGCAAGCGGTACCAATCATACTTTACCAACAAACGGTTATGCAAAAGCGTACAGCGGTGTAAGCGTTGATAGTTTTGTAAAAAAGATCACCTTCCAAAAGCTAAGTAAGGAAGGTTTGCATCAAATAGGCAAAGCAGTAGAACTGATGGCAGAAGCGGAAGGATTAGAGGCGCATGCAAATGCGGTTAGAGTTAGAAGGTAAAGTTATGAGTTGTAAGTTCTAAGTTAGCAATGCCCTATACGGTTACTGTATTCACCATTCACAATTGACCATTCACAATATTATCATGAGTTTCGATTTAAATAATTTACTCCGCTCCAATATCAAAGCCCTTGTACCCTACTCTTCTGCACGTGATGAATTTCACGGTGAAGCAAAAGTGTATCTTGATGCAAACGAGAACAGCATTGGTTCTCCATTAGTGAAATGGTACAATCGTTATCCCGATCCGCAGCAGCAAAAGATCAAAGAAAAGTTGTCGGCTATCAAAGGAGTTTCGCTAAAACAAATATTCATTGGTAATGGAAGCGATGAATGTATTGATCTTCTTTACCGTGCATTTTGTAATCCCGGTGTTGATAATGTCATCATTTGTCCGCCTACCTATGGCATGTACGAAGTGAGTGCAAACATCAACGATATAGAATTGCGCAAAGCTCCGTTGCTTGATGATTTTCAACTGAATCTTGCACACATGGAAACATTGGTGGATGAGCATACTAAACTCATCTGGATATGTTCGCCTAATAATCCAACCGGCAACAGTATTAATATTGCTGATATTGAAATGGTGCTGAATAATTTTGATGGAATTGTTGTAGTGGATGAAGCATATATCAACTTTTCCCGTCAGCGTTCATTGGTAACATTGCTCGCCGATTATCCAAACCTGGTAGTGATGCAAACACTCAGCAAAGCATGGGGACTTGCTGGCTTGCGTTTAGGTATGGCATTTGCAAGTGAAGAGATCATCAACGTTTATAACAAGATCAAACCACCTTACAACATCAGCGAAGCTGTGCAGGAACTGGTGGTTAAAGCGTTGGACAATGTGGAAGATGTGAACGAGATGATCAAAGAATTAGTGAAAGAACGCAAGCGACTGGAAGTTGAATTACCAAAGCTTGCAGTAGTTGAAAAAGTATATCCCAGCGATGCAAATTTTCTGTTGGTAAAAGTGGTTGATGCAAGGGGCATTTATGAATACCTGCTCGCAAACCAGATCGTTGTACGTGATCGTAGCAAAGTTCTTTTGTGCGAAGGTTCTCTACGCATCACTGTAGGAACCGAAAAAGAAAACGATGAATTACTCAATGCTTTGCAGAATTTTATCGTTTAACGTTAACTTTAAAGCCGAAATAAAAATAGTACATGAAGAAGAGTTTAATTGTTTTAGTGATTGCTGTTACTGCATTTGCATTCCACACGCAGCAGCCTGATCTCAAATCATCGATACAGCGTGGTAAAAAAGTATATGAAACATATTGCCTAAATTGTCATCAACCCGATGGAAAAGGCATGCCCGGCATGAATCCTCCGCTTACAAAAACCAAACAGGTATTGGGCAACAAAACCCAACTCATTAATATTATCCTGCTTGGACTCGATGAAGAAACAGTTGTGAATGGACAAACCTACTTCAATCCAATGCCTTCGCAACCACATTTGAAGGACCAGGAAATTGCGGACGTATTAACTTATGTGCGTAATAGTTTCGGCAATAAGGCAAGTATTGTTACACCCGCAGAAGTAAAAGTGGCCAGAGCAAAAATCAAATAAGTAACATGAAGCGAGTTCTATTTATCGACAGAGACGGTACACTTATTAATGAAGCGCCTCCTACATATCAGCTCGACTCATTTGATAAGCTTTCGTTTTATCCTGATGTGTTCTTTTACCTACGCAAGATTGCAACAGAGTTAGATTACGAATTGGTAATGCCAACTAACCAGGATGGAATGGGTACCGATAGTTTTCCTGAAGATACTTTTTGGCCAGTACACAGTTTCGTCGTAAAAAGTTTGGCGAATGAAGGTATTGTGTTTAATGATGTACTTATTGACAGAACTTTTCCGCATGAAAATGCGCCCACCCGCAAGCCAGGCACTGGTATGTTTACTAAATACCTCAACAACAAGGATTATGATCTGGCAAATTCATTTGTCATTGGCGATCGCATCACCGATGTGCAATTGGCAAAGAACCTGGGCTGCAAAGCTATCTGGATGAATAATGATGCTAATCTAGGCGCCGCTGAAATACAGGATAAGGTAGTAGAGCTGCGCCAGTCAACCATTGCATTAGAAACACCCAACTGGAAAGATATTTATGAATTTTTGAAACTTGGTTTGCGTACGGTTACACATGAACGTAATACCAACGAAACAAAGATTAGTGTTGAATTGAATGTTGATGGCAGCGGTAAAGCCAACATTCATACAGGTCTTGGTTTTTTTGATCACATGCTCGACCAGATTGCACGTCATGGCAAAATGGATCTCAATATTACCACCAGTGGCGATCTTCATATCGATGAGCATCATACGATTGAAGATACTGGTCTTGCATTGGGTGAAGCATTTGGAAAAGCGCTTGCTGATAAGCGTGGTATGGAACGTTATGGCTTTGCATTACCCATGGATGAAGCAGATGCAAAAGTGCTCATCGATTTTGGTGGCCGTAACTGGATTGTTTGGAATGCAACCTTTAAACGTGAAAAGATCGGTGAAATGCCAACAGAGATGTTCTTCCATTTCTTTAAATCGTTTAGCGATGCTGCAAAATGCAATCTTAATATTGAATGCCACGGCGATAACGAGCATCATAAAATTGAAGCGATCTTCAAAGCATTTGCTAAAGCTATCCGTATGGCGGTAAAGCGTGATCCGCTGAGTAATTATTTACCCTCAACAAAAGGTGTACTATAAAAACGCCGCATCAGCTTGAAATGCAGGGCTGGCAAGCCCATCAGCTACGACGATGACGTTCGGTTCAATAGCGGCTGATACCTGTCATTGGCAAAACGGGAATTGCGAAATACATTTATGATATAAAATCATGGTGTATGAAAACGATTCTTGTCCCCGTTGATTTCTCATCCACTTCGCTTAACGCAGCATCCTATGCATTGCAATATGCAAAACAGGTTGGTGGTAAACTTATCCTGATTCATGCCTATAAGCAACCTTTGCTTTATCCGCTCTATCAAGGCGTTGAAGTATCACCTGAAGGCATGCGTGAGATCAAGAAGAAAGAACTGGAGTTATTAGGCAGCCAACTTTCGGAACTGGCACCGTTGATAAAAGTAGAACACATGATGTTCGATGGCGACCTTGTTGATGTCATCACTTCACTCACCGATGCCATGCAGGCTGCATTTATAGTAATGGGTATTACCGGTGCAGGGCGATTAAAAGAAAAATACATTGGAAGCAATACACTTGCTGTCGCTAAAAGTTGTAAAGTTCCTGTGTTGATCGTTCCTGAAAATGCTGTGTTCACACGAATAAATGATATTGGATTGACCACCGATTTCAGGGATGTGGTGAACACAATACCTGACAGCATTGTAAGTGATCTTATAAAATCAACCGGTGCAAGATTACATGTATTGAATGTTGATTTTAAGAACAGGCAATGGACTAATGATACGCCCTTTCAAAGTGGCCTGGTAGAATCAATGTTTCAGCAATACCATCCACAATATCATTTCATCGACAAAGAAGATATGGTGGAAGGACTAAATGAGTATACAAATAAATTCAGCATTGAAATATTGCTTGTGGTTCCACAAAAACACAACCTCATCGAAAGAATCTTTTCAGGCAGTCATACAAAAGAATTAATATTTCACAGCGACGTGCCTGTAATGGTAATGCATGAATAAATTCTAAACAGTAAAATATGGAATAAGGAAAGGTAAATCTGGCGGGTTTTGTTTTACAAGACCCGCTTTCTAATTTCTATAGCAGATCATTTCATTTCCAGAACTGCATCTCCTGCGCTGTTTCTTCCAGCTTTTGTTTTGTTTGAGTGTATCCCTTTTCAACCAATTGTTCCCAACTGTTCCAATCTAAAAATTTAAATTTCTTCAGATCGAGTTCAAGAAACACCGATACGTTTGGTTTACTGCTCTGCTGCCTGTGCCTGCTGTTAATGGTAATACTGTTTACTAAAATGGATGAAATACCCGGCAATTGAAAGTTGGTGGTGTTTTTTAATTTGCTCCAGAATAATTCCCACGATGATGGCACTTCCTGCAGATCGATCATTGCTGTTTCTTCTGCCGACAATGAAACAGCAATAATATGTCGCACGGGCTTTTTGTGCATCGCTTCAACAGGAAGGTTATCAATTACACCGCCATCAATATGCAGATGTTTATTGATGATTACTGGCGGAAACACGCCCGGTATTGCCATACTTGCTGCCACCTGCAATTGCGTTAAACCTTTGTCGTGAACCTTTAATGTTGCGTTTGAAAAATTAGTTGACACGCAATAGGTGCTTACCCACAGATCTTCCAGATGCGATTCACCAAACATGGTATGTAAAAACTTACGGATTTTTTTACCAGACATCAGTGAAACGATAGGCAGCGTGAGATCATTTGAAGTGAGTTTGCTATCGGCCGCCAGCCTGCACATAGCCGCAGCTTTTTCAAAATCGAAGTCGAGATAAGATAAACCTGCACCATACACAGCACCTGCGCTGGTGCCACCAATAAAATCAAATTCAACCCCACTTTCAATTAATGCTTTTGCAACACCTATGTGGGCAAAACCTCTTGCTCCTCCGCCACCCAGCACCAACCCTATTCCCTGGTGAGTAACTATGCGGCAAAACCTGCGTGTATCAGCTCCGTGGTTTTTTCGCATATGTAAATGCAAATTCACAGAGCGACTATTAAACCAACGTCTTGTATTAGACGGAAAAGCTGCCTGTTGTTCATGAAGTAATAACAGGTAGATCTTTTTATTCATCACATTGTCTGAATACAAATGCAAAACCTTTTCTATTTCGTACAAATCATTATCTGCATTAAAATCGGTTGCAACAATTACAAGGTCGCAATACGCAATGCACTGTCGTGCCCATTCAGAATTTTCAACATCGCATACAAGAAAATTCAGTCCCGTTTGATTCTCCATTGCATCAAACGTGAGGTGATGATCGTTACCTGAATGAAAAGTATGATCATAAATGCTGATGCCAAATCCCATTCTCTTCAACTCCTGTTCAATAGATGCTGTGTAAGCACTTACATCATTTACCGGTTGCAGATTGACAACAGCAATATTTTTTGGCGCTGCATCCATTTTTGTTTGATGGCTGTTGCGACGCATCCGCTCAATAATAAACTTCGTGATCGTATTAGCAAATGCAGGAAACTGTTGCACCAACGTTTTATAATCATCATCTTCCAGCTGAAGAATAAGTGAACGGCGCAAGGCAACTACCGACGCACTATGTGGCTCACGGGTAAACAATGAAAATTCACCAATCGGTTCGCCCGAAGAAATGTCGCCCAGGATTAAAATTCCATTTTCCGTATTTTGTATTGCACGAAAACGACCTGATAAAACAATATAAAAAGAATGTCCTTTTTCGTTTTGCTGAAACAGGTATTGCCCCGCTTCAAACTCACGTATCCTGGTGACGTTTAAAATGTAGTCGAGCTGATCATCATTCATTTCTCCAAACAAACGTAACAACGATTGATGGCAAATCGATTTGATTCCCGGTGATTGAGTCATAGACAACATAGATATCGTTAACAATGTGATGGTAGTTCTTTCAACGGCACGGAGAAACGTGAATCGGGCAGAAAAGATAACTAAAATTTATTTTACATTTCCGTATTACACTCCTTCAAAATGAAACTTAGCCCAAACTCGTGAACAGCTATCACCGTTAGCATTGATGGCAGTCATTGGCCGGGATCATTTATCAGTTTACATTGCTGTACTTAAATACAAATGGTATGAAAGTCCTTATAGTGTATGATTCACTGTTTGGCAATACAGAGATCATTGCAAAAAAAATTGCAGAAGGATTTGCTGAACAGCAAACACGCATCATGTCTGTGAAAGAATTTTCGATAGCAGATCTTGAGGCTGTTGATTTACTCGTGGCGGGTTCTCCTACACACGCCGGCAGGCCATCGGAAGGAATAAAAAGCTTTTTCAACCTGCTACCTTCGGGCTCATTAAAAAATGTAAATGTTGCAGCTTTTGATACCGGCATTCCGCAAGCCGGGCAAAAAACATTCCTTCGCTTTGTCATTAAGTTTTTGGGCTATGCTGCAAAACACATTGCTAATGCACTGGCGAAAAAAGGCGCAACGATTCTTACTGCCGACACATTTTTTGTGCTCGATAAA
Organism: Lacibacter sp.; assembly: GCF_057361365.1. Classification (NCBI taxonomy): domain Bacteria; kingdom Pseudomonadati; phylum Bacteroidota; class Chitinophagia; order Chitinophagales; family Chitinophagaceae; genus Lacibacter; species Lacibacter sp. Next base: position 216,708 of record NZ_JBMQSG010000006.1, read on the forward strand.
GAAGGCCCGTTGAAAGAAGGAGAAACAGAACGGGCAAAGCAATGGGCTGCACAACTTGCAACATTAACGATGAAAAACAAAACAGACATTACAGGAAAATCAGTTCCCCAGTTTCAATAATAGGTCAACCAGTGCATTTACTGCCGACCATTGCGGGTTATGATCGGCTTCCATTTGCAGAACAGGCCAGCTTTTTTTCTTTGCACGTTCGGCCTGCGGCGCAAAATCATCGGTTGAAGCATCAGCTCCTTTTGCCACGGTAAGTATATAAGTCGTTGGCAAATTCAAACGTTTCGTATTAGTTAACGAAATCGTATCAGTAAATGTTTTTAATGGATGTGGTACATCTTTCGGCGGTGCCTGGTCGGATTTCACCCAGGCAGGAATTAAATAACCATTGCTTGCCATCTTCATCACCCAATCGGCACGTGCACCTTGCATACTCACAACACTTTCGCCATGCTCCGGTACAAATGCATCGAGGTAAATTAATTTGCTGATACGTTCCGGCACACGATCGGCCACACCGGTTATCACCATACCTCCATAACTATGCCCGATCAATATCACATTGTGCAAATCTTCAAAGAGAATCATATTCACCACATCGTTGATATGCGTATTTAATCCTACTTCAAGTGACGCAAGATGCACACGTTCGCCTTGACCTGTTAATGAAGGACGATAAACGACAGCATCTCTTTCCGTCATTAATGAATCTGCTTTCTTAAATGCCCAGCTGCCACCCCATGCTCCATGAACAATAACGTAAACAGGTTTGGCTTTTGATTGCGCAAACAGTAACTGTTGTACACTAATCAACATGAAAAGAATAAATAAAAACCGATATTGTTTCATGATTTGATATTTTGATTTATTTGCGACTCAATAAAAGTAAGCCGTCATAAAATTAATTGATGTTTGATGCAGGTATGTTTAGGCCTAGTAATTTCTTTACCAGCTCTAAATCGATCTCATGAGCATTATCAGTACGGATGAAATAATTTGTTTGCCATAGTTGGGTTTTTTCTGCCTGTTTACTTGTTGGTTTGTCCCACGGTGGATAAATACGGATACCGCACTTTCCTTTTTTACCTCTTCCCGTAATAATTCCTTTTTCCGCCAGCGCCTTTTTCGGAAATATAAATTGCCCAAAATTTTCGTTGTTCCTGCAAAAAATGATGAGGAAAGAAAAATCTTCCTGCTCATGAAATGGTTGCGTTAAACCATGCGTATCCCGCTTCCAGATGGTTACAAACTGTCCGTCTTTTGTTGGCGTAATTTTAGAAACTCTGAACCTGATTTCGCTACCATTAAGTTTGAAACGACAGGCACCGTATTCATAGCTTTCCTTTTCCGCTGTTGGCTCAGTTAACTCAAACCCACATTTATCATACAACAAACTTTTAGCAATATAAAAGTCATTGTGTATTGATGATGTTTTGGGCAAGCTGCTGTCTGTAATCAATGTGAATATTTATTAGGTAAGTTTACTTCTTTTTAAACTTCAATAGCTTTGCATTCCTGATATCACCGACATAAATGTTGCCCGGTTTATCAACAGCAAGATCATGAAACCAGGATGCCGTTCGTTTATTTTTACCCGTACTGCCAAATTGAAAACTGGCATTCCCTGATGAATCGTATAGAAAAACTTTTGAGCCCTTGTTACCAATATCGGTAGTAATGACGTAATCAAAATCAATAGCGTAAATCTGTTGAGAACTATCAATGGCAACAGAAGGAAGTTGTGGTACTGAATCTTTGTTCTTTAACACCCGTAGAAAAATTCCATTCTTATCAAACACCTGTATGCGGTTGTTCTGCCTGTCGGCTACATACACGTTTTCATTTTTATCAAGTGTAATACCATGAGGAATATCAAACTCACCTTCATCGCTCCCGGGCTTGCCCCACTGAAACAAATATTTTCCTTCAGCCGAAAATTTTACCACCCTGCTGTTGCCGTAACCATCACTTACATAAAAAGAACCATCATCGGCAACAGCAACATCGGTTGGTAAATTAAAATGTAATGAATCATCTCCTTCGGTTTTGGCAATGCCCAGTTTCATCAATAACCGCCCATCGTGACTAAACTTAAATACCTGTTGCAGCCCCACATCAGTTAACCAGATATTATTTTTTTTATCAACCGTTAACCCATGCGGCATAATAAACAAGCTATCTCCCCATTCATTGATGATGGTTCCTGTTTCTCCATCGATTTCCAGTATCGTATTCTTATCAATAAAGGTTTCAGGAAAAGCTGTTGTCCATTTTCTGCCGGCCCGGTGAAAAACAAAAACATGTTGCTTACTATCAACACCCACACCTGTTGGCTGACCAAATGCATAACCTGCAGGTAACTGGGGCCATGCTTCATCCAGCGTATAATGTATTGGCTGATCAGTATTGTCAGTGTTTGCATTACCACATGCATACACAAAAATCAATGCAACCAGTACAAGAATTCTTATCATCCCTTGATCATTGTTTTTAAAAACTGCTGCACCGCAGCTGATCTGCCGATCGGTTCAAGAAATAAGATAAAGATGTTTACAGCTAAGGCAAGATAAGTAGCAGGATGTTTCAGCTTACCATATTTCCATGCTGCAATAAGCAACATGCCAACAATAATGGCCTGCGTAACATACAAAGAAGACATAATATCAACGTTGGGCCATTTCTTTATATTCATGCCGATGTGCACATTCTGTACTCCCCTGCCAAGTGCCGGCATCATAATTAAAAATACCGTGGTTATAAGCCACCATGCATGTTGTTCTATTTGCTTGCGGTGAATAATACTTTTAATGATAGCAAAACCAAAGGCAGTCATCATCACTATTTCCACGGCCGCTACGCCGAAAAAGAACCATGGCTCAAAAGGCCCAAATCGTGAAGGATCTTGTGCATATTTTTCTGTTGTTGCAATATCTCTGTGCATCATACCTAAAGCTGTTAAGCAAACACCACCGGCGATAAACATACCGATGATACCATTTGTACGATGAAGATTTAGTTTACCATGCGTGGCCCAGTAAGGCTGAAAAATAAGATAGAGATACCAAACCGTGCCCGTCCAGTAATGAACATGCACAGCCCATGCATTGTCAGTAAAATCGCCCCAATAATCTCTGAAAATACCAAGTTGCATAAAAATCATGGGTACGATCATCCACTTGTGTAAATTCTTATAACGCTGCATGGGAAGAAGTTTTGGTTGGTAAGCAAAAGATAGTCTCTTCTCCCGAAACCAGCAAATGAGCATGACCGGCATTTATCCACGCTTGAAAATGATGCAGCGATACATCAATAATTTATTTCCACTACTTTCTTGTTGTGCAGCTTTTGCATTTGTACAGGTACGATACTTAATATTTCTTCCTGTATTGTTTTAATGAGTTTAGTTTTGATATGATCCCGGTGAGTAACAAGACTTATTTCACGTGCAGGACTTGGCCGCTTCAATTGCTTCACCAGTTTTAATTGTGATTTGCCAAACTCCATTACCGCTAATTCAGGAAGGATGGTAATGCCATCACTTTTATCCACCATGCGCTTCAGTGTTTCAATATTTCCTGTTTCGTATTTGAAATTAAAATCGCTGCTTTTACGTAGCTCGCATAAATTCAGTATCTGAGAACGAAAGCAATGACCTTCTTCGAGCAACCACATCTGGTTTGGATCAAGCTCACTCGCCAACACATATTTTTTATCGCTCAGCGCATTTTTAGCTGACACATACACAAACAGTTCTTCATAAAAAAGCACATACTCTTTTATAGCAGCATCTTTTAACGGTGTAACTACAATGCAACAATCGAGACGATTATTTTTTAATTCAAAAATCACATCTTCCGTAATTGATTCTTTAATCACAAGATGGAGATTAGGATATTTTTCCCGCACCGATTTATAAAGGGAAGGCAGCAAGTACGGTGCAAGTGTTGGAATAATACCAATACGCAACTCACCCGACAATGTATCCTTCTGATCGTTGATGAGTTGTTTGATCATATTCGCTTCACGTAGCGTAACACGTGCCTGCGCAATAATGCCGGCACCCACTTCAGTTGGAATAACGGGTTGCTTGGTACGGTCAAATATCTTCACCCCCAATTCTTCTTCCAGCTTTTGTATCTGCATACTCAGCGTGGGTTGGGTAACAAAACATTTTTCCGCTGCCACTGCAAAATGCCGGTGCGTATCCAGCGCAACAATATATTCGAGCTGTATTAAGGTCATAGACAAAAACTATATGATCATAAAAATAATCAATTTGACTTATTAACAACACTCCTGTAGTTTTGAGGCCCAAACGGATAAAATCATCATTGTCTTATATCAATCGTTACATTATGAACAATAACACATCGCAAGCAAAATGTCCATTTCAAGGTGGCGCATTAAAGCAAACAGCAGGCGGCGGCACAAGAAACCGTGACTGGTGGCCAAACCAGTTAAAGCTGAATGTTCTTCGCCAGTACTCTCCCCTTTCAAATCCAATGGGTGAGTCATTTAACTATGCAGCAGAATTTAACAGCCTCGATCTTGCTGCCGTTAAAAAAGATATTTTTGAACTGATGACCACCTCGCAAGATTGGTGGCCCGCAGATTATGGTCATTATGGTCCGTTTTTCATCCGTATGGCATGGCATAGCGCAGGTACCTATCGTATCAGTGATGGTCGTGGTGGTGGCGGTGCAGGTCAGCAGCGTTTTGCACCACTCAACAGCTGGCCCGATAATGCCAATCTCGATAAAGCACGTTTGTTGCTTTGGCCGGTGAAAAAGAAATACGGTAAAAAACTTTCATGGGCCGATCTCATGATTCTTGCGGGCAATTGTGCGCTTGAATCAATGGGCTTTAAAACATTTGGTTTTGCCGGCGGTCGTGAAGATGTGTGGGAAGCTGCTGAAGATGTGTATTGGGGAAGTGAAAAAACTTGGCTGGGTGGCGATATCCGTTATGCAAAAGGATCGCCGGGTGTGGTGGAAGATCATGCGGTGCTTTCAGCCGATGATGATGCAGATGGACAGATCCATTCACGAAACCTGGAAAATCCATTAGGTGCCGTGCAAATGGGATTGATCTATGTAAACCCGGAAGGACCAGATGGCAATCCTGATCCGCTAGCTGCAGCAATTGACATTCGTGAAACGTTTGGCCGCATGGCAATGAATGATGAAGAAACTGTAGCGTTGATTGCAGGTGGTCACAGCTTCGGCAAAACACATGGGGCGGCAACAACCGATCATGTTGGAGCAGAACCTGAAGGTGCAAGTATTGAGCAGTTAGGTCTCGGCTGGAGTAACAGTTATGGTTCAGGAAAAGGTGCCGATACTATCACGAGTGGTTTGGAAGGTGCCTGGACAACTACTCCTGCAAAATGGAGCCACGACTTTTTCAAACATCTCTTTACATATGAATGGGAATTAACAAAAAGTCCGGCAGGTGCACAACAATGGAAACCCAAAGGTGATGTTGATGCTACCGTTCCTGATGCACATGATGCAACAAAACGTCATGCACCATTTATGCTCACAACTGATCTTGCATTAAAAGTTGATCCGGCATACGAAAAAATTTCCCGTCACTTCTTTGAAAATCCCTCCGCATTTGAAGATGCATTTGCAAGAGCATGGTTTAAACTCACTCATCGTGACATGGGACCAAAAGCCCGCTATCTCGGACCAGAAGTGCCTGCAGCAGAATTGATCTGGCAGGATCCTGTTCCTGCCGTTAATCACGAATTGATTAACGAAGATGATATTGCGGCATTGAAATCGAAAATCCTTTCATCTGGATTAACCATTTCACAATTGGTATCAACAGCATGGGCATCTGCTTCCACATTCCGTGGCAGCGATAAACGTGGTGGCGCCAACGGTGCACGCATTCGTCTTGCTCCGCAAAAAGATTGGGCCGTAAATAATCCTGCGCAGTTGAGTAAAGTGTTAGCGGCATTAGAAGCAATTCAAAAAGAATTCAACAATGCACAAACAGGAAATAAAAAAGTTTCATTAGCCGACCTGATTGTATTAGGAGGTTGTGTAGCTGTTGTGGAAGCAGCAAAAAAAGCAGGTTTCACCGTGAAAGTTCCTTTCACTCCCGGCCGCACCGATGCAACACAGGAGCAAACAGATGTTGAGTCATTTGCGGTACTTGAACCCGCTGCTGATGGTTTCCGGAACTATTATAATATGAAACGTGCAGCTGCAACACAGGAAGAAATGCTGGTTGATAAAGCACAACTCTTAACATTAACAGCACCTGAATTAACGGTTCTGCTTGGTGGTATGCGTGTGCTCGACACCAATTATGATAATTCGAAACATGGTGTGTTTACAAATACAGCAGGTATGCTAACCAATGATTTCTTTGCCAACCTCATTGATTTTGGCACTACCTGGAAAGCAGCCGATCCTGTACAACAAGGTTTCTTTGGAACCGATCGTGCAACAGGCGATTTAAAATGGACCGCTACACGTGCCGATCTCATCTTTGGCAGCAATTCAGAATTGCGTGCGTTGGCCGAAGTGTATGCTTCAGAAGATGCAAAAGAGAAATTTGTAACCGATTTTGTAGCTGCATGGAGCAAAGTGATGAACCTCGATCGTTTTGATTTGTCGTAATCGTAAATAGGCATAAGAATCAATTAGTACGCCGGCCTGCTCACAGGCCGGCTTTTTTATGCGTTGCTGGATGCATCAACCACAAAAATGGGGCAGTTACACCACACTCCATCAAATTTCACAGCAATGTTTCGTTGCAACAGCGCCTTACTGGTATGGCATAACATTTGGATTTAGTTAGATGTAGCTATAATACTGGGTCGCATCTATGCAAAAGCAATTATCGACTTTTTCATTTTTAACTACACACTATTATAAACATTTAAACTAATCAGTTATGAAATCACAGAATTTAGTTGCCGGCTTTTTAGTAGGCGCTGCAGCAGGTGCGGTATTAGGAATTTTATTTGCGCCCGACAGAGGTTCAGAAACAAGAAAAGCAATTTCAAAACGCAGCGGCGATTTAATGAATGGAATTAATGATCAATTGAGCAAGTTCAAAGGAAGTATTGGTGATAAATATCGTAGTGTAAAAGATGATGTGGTGAACAAATACGAAGAAGTGAAAGATGATTCAGCCGAATTGCTGAATGAAGGAAAGGAAAAGCTTGCTACAATGAAAGGCAATGCAAAGCAACAATATTCTTAAGCAACGGCCAGGAAATATTATTGGTAGCCCGGTGCTCTCAAATGATGGCACCGGGATTTTTTTTTCATCCGGGCACATACTACCGCCAGCTGCTGATAACCTGTATGGCATGCATGTTGCAAGATTATTTATGCTAACAAGTTGCTAATGAAGACACATTTACTTTATTTACCGCTATTGCTTTTGTTTCTATCGTGCAAGCGCTTTATGTTTCATCCAAATGAAATACGGCCGCAACAAAAAGAATTGAACGCACGTAATATTGAAAAAATAAAAGCTCTCCCGCAAAAACAGGCATTCAACTTTATACTCTTAGGCGATACACAACGCTTTTACGATGAAGTGGATGATTTTGTTGACCACGTGAATGCAAGCGACAGCATTTCCTTTGTATTAATCGCTGGTGATCTTGTTGATTTTGGTTTGAATAAAGAATTTAACTGGATAGCTGAAAAATTTGGTCGTTTGAAAATTCCTTATGTAGCTGTCATCGGCAATCATGATATGCAGGCCAACGGACGAACGATCTTTGCCGAGATGTTTGGGCCCGAAAACTTTTCTTTCAGCTACAGCGGCAACAAATTTATTTTGCTCAACACCAATTCAAGAGAAGTAAATTATAATGGTAGCCTTCCCGATATCAGCTGGTTGCGCCAGCAGTTAAATGATGAAGATGCTGAAAACATATTTATTCTTTCACACGTGCCACCATTCAGTATTGATTATGACACAAACCTTGAAGATGATTACGCAGCATTACTTGCAGCGCAACCAAAAACAAGATTATCAATGCATGGGCACGAACATAAATACCGGTACCTCCAACCTTATGAAAGCGGTCCGCCCTACCTTGTTGTTGCAGCTTCGCAGAAACGTAGTTATGCATTAATAACGGTGAACAGTAAAAAAACTTCTGTAACCGAAACATTTTATTAATGCTGCCCCGGTTCATTATATTTTGTTTGTTGACATTACCCGTTTGTGTAACGGCACAAACAGCAAAAAAGAAAACAGGCATTGCACCGCATTATGTCAAACTGCAGTTTGCAGGCTCCATTGGTTTTTTATCGGCGGGTGCTGGTTATGAATTTGCAAAAAAGAAATTGCAGGCCGATGTTTATTATGGCTATGTGCCCGAACGTATCGGCGGCATCAACATTCATTCGGTTACGGGCAAATTAACATGGTTGCCTCTTTCCCTGGAACACAAAAAAACGACTTATAATTTACTTACTGCCGGTTTCCTTGTGAATTACGCATTTGGAAAACAATATGATTTTTCAGAAGAGGCATTTGAATATTATGGGTTCCCTACGGCAGCACATATTGGTTTATTTGTTGGGGGCGGAATAAAACGAAACAGACTCGGTTTGTATTACGAACTGGGCAGCACCGACAGGGATATTGTAAGTTATGTAAACAATACAAAGAGTATCCGTTTTTATGAAATCCTTAATATTGGTATTGGTGCCAAATGGAGTTTTTGGTAAGTAGTTGAATGTTGCAGCATCGTTTTCATGGTTACCTTATTAACTTTATAAAAAACGATTTGTTTGCTCCTGCTGAGGAAACAAACTACATTACTTTTTATACCAGGTGTTTGCAAATGAAACTATCAACTCAAATTCTATTGGCCATTGGCACGGTGCTTCTTTTTTCGGTAGTGGAATGGTATCTCAATTACAGGCTCACAAAAAAAGTGGAGCGCAACACGCAATTCCTTTCAAAATCAGAAGCCATTATCAGGAACTCTAACCGGATACACAAAACAATTATTGAAATGCAAAGCGGCTTTCGTGGTTTTTTGCTTACCAACGATACAACGTTTCTTCAACACTACAATAAAGGGCTTCGGACTGTAACGCCATTTGTCATCAATCAAAAAAACTATATCAAAGGAAATGCTGCGCAAACAGCTTTACTCGATTCTATTTACAATTTACACATTGCATGGGTATCATATGCCAATGCTCTGATCAATTCAAAAAAAGGGCTTTCGGCCGAGTCGCAATTATTATACAACAACTTGTTTGATACTAAATTCAAAAACAAAGTAGGTAAAAAGCTGAATGATCGAATTACAACATTGTTTGCTGCTTTCGACAGAAGTGAATACAAAATAAGAAATACACGTGCCGATGAATTGATCGCTTCTATTAACCGCACGCATACGTTTTCGTTTATTTTCATCACGCTTACTGTTTTGTTTAGTGCCATCAGTGCCATCTATATTATCATGCTTATTACAAAGAGAATCAGGTCAATGGTTCAGCAGGCAGAAAATATTTCGAAAGGACAATTCACAGTAGTAACCGATAATCGTAACGATGAATTAACGGGCTTATCGAATTCATTAAACATCATGTCGGAAAAACTACAGAAGAATATTTATGAACTGGAAAAAAGAAATGCCGAGCTCGACAAGTTTGCTTATGTTGTATCGCATGATCTGAAAGCACCCGTTAGAGGAATACACAATGTGGTAAAATGGATAGAGGAAGACCTGGAGAAACAATTAACGCCTGAATTAACAAACTACCTCGGCATTATACAGCAAAGAACAAGACGAATGGAAGACCTCATCAATGGCTTACTGGATTATGCAAGAATAAGTGAAAAAACAAATACGGCGCAGGTTGATGTACACAAAATGGTAAGCGATATACGGGATAGTTTTATTCCAAGGGAGTTTAAAGTGGAGCTCATTAATTTGCCAAGCTTGTATACTGAACCCATTAAACTGGAACAGGTGTTTACCAATTTAATCAGCAATTCAATTAAGTACAGCAACCCGGCAAATGGTCATATCATTATCAGCTGTAAAGAGTTTCCCGGTCATTATGAGTTTTCCATCAAGGATAACGGTATTGGCATTGATCCCGAATACCATCAAAAAGTATTTGAGATATTTCAGACACTTCGGGAGAAAAACCAAATTGAAAGTACGGGTGTGGGATTGGCCATCGTAAAAAAAATAATTGATGAGCAACATGGCAGCATCCAATTAAATTCAACTGCTGGGAATGGTGCAGAATTTATCTTTACCTGGAACAAACACAAACGCATGTAACCATGAAGAAGAATATTATTTTATTGGTGGAAGATGATGAGCTGGATGTGATAAGTGTGCAACGTTCGTTAAAAAAATTCGAGCGCCCTTACGAATTGCATGTTGCCTATAATGGAAAAGAAGCGCTTGAAGTGTTGAAGGGACATGAAATGCTTACGCCTGATGTTATTCTGCTCGATTTAAACATGCCCAAAATGAACGGACTTGAATTTTTGAAATCCTTGCGAAAGGATGAGCGGCTCAAAAACATGAAAGTGTTTATCATGACCACTTCATCGGATGAAAGCGACAGATCAGCTGCTGAAGCAATGGGTATTGCCGGCTTTATCATAAAACCATTGAACTATACCGATAATTTAAAACGCACCGACTCTATGGATGCGTTTGTGCAATTTTACCTGCGCAAAATATTAACTGATAATCGTAATTAATCTTTTGTAAACCGATTGGGGTACACATATTCTGTAGAACAAATTCAAGGGTACCTTAACTCTTAAATAAAACAAAAGAATAGATTTATGGAACAATAAAGGACCTTCGTGGTAAGTTATTATGATGAATTAAAAAACGGGCGACGTCCCCCGTTGATTACCGTTCCTGTTAATATCGTATGAAACACAAGATTACAATTGTTGACGACGACCAAAGCATTCATGAAATTTTGGAGTTATTGCTCACAGCCGATGGCTATGAACTGGATTTTCACTCCGATACCAGCAAGCTTATTCCATTTAAAAAACCCTTTCCCAAAGTATTTCTTCTCGACCGGCAATTAGGAAGCAGCGACGGTCTGGAAATCTGCCGCAAGCTTAAAGCCGATCCCCAAACACAAACCATTCCGGTGATCATGCTTTCTGCTTCTCCCAATCTTGCAAGTCTTGCACAGGAAGCCGGTGCCGATGCATGGCTCGAAAAGCCGTTTACCACTGCTGCACTACAGGATATTATTCGTTATCATATAAAAACTGAATAAATAGTTTGCATTCATAACGCAGTATTACCACTTTGTTCATTGTGGTTTTTCATACTTAACAAATTTCATTCCTTCCAGTTCAGTTTTTCTTCTCCTGATAAAGTGAAACTGAACCTTTGCATTACCTTGCGGCAGCAATTCAAAGCGGGCTTCTGTATCGTTAACGCCACCCACGAATGTATTGTTACCTGCATAAGATAAACCACCCCATATTTGGTTGTTGATCTTGTAAAATAACAGATCGCCTTCACGATAAAATTCCATCATCGAATTGTTGTTCATTTTATAAACGCCACACACTCTCTGAAATACTTCATCAGCAGGCAGGTATTCCTTTTTCAAAACAATATCAAACTTAATTTCACTTGCGGTACTGTTTCTTTTTCGAACAGATAAGATGCGGTTCACAGCCAATGCTGATTTTGTACTTGGATCGCCTTCAATATGCGGATCACCGGTAAAATAAATTTGTGTGATGAGATCCTGCATACCCCTGACAGAAATACGCATGTGAATATGCGCCGGTCGAAAGATGGTTGAATTTTCTTCAACAGGATATGCCACCGGTTTCGTTGTGATGAATTCATATTTCCCATCAGTTGAAACTTTTTGACTTGCCCTGTAAGCATATTCTTCCGAAACATTATCGTATAAACCATCGGCCTGGCACTGCCATATTTCTATTAAGCAGCCGGGCATAGGAGTTTTTCCATCTTCTTTGTAAATGATTCCCGACAAGTGTAATGCTTCGCCGCTAAACCCCTTTGGATTTAAGTTATTACGGATTGGCGCTCCCGGTCGATAGAACGGACCTAAAATATCTGTAGTAGTTGGGGTATCGCCAACAAATCCCTCTTCGGTAAAATTGATGCTGCCAAACACACCCATACCGAAAGCAAGAGCGCTTGTATTTTTTATAAATTTTCTGCGTTGCATATCAGTTAATCCAGTTTGCTGAAAACTATTTTTCCATCATTCACAATCATGCGGATATCGCTGAGTGCCTCCAACGATAGCAATGGGTTTTGTGAAACGATAACGATATCGGCTTCCAGTCCTTTTTTTAATAGCGCCTGTTCGTTTGTGAATGCCAAGCCAGGTAGCAGAACCTGAAGTGATCAGTTACACAACACTCATTGGAGACAGCCCTGCTTTTTGTAAATACTATGCTTTATCTGCCATGGAAAGTTCGTTATTGGTATAACGAAGATCGGTGCCTGCAGCAATTCGAATACCTAAGCTCAACGCTTCTGCAATCTGTATATTCTTTTGCTGTAATTAAGAAATGAAAGAGACCAACAGCACAGGTAGCGATCTTTCTCATGCCAGTTGCTTTACTGTTAAGTTACGACATTTAAACCTGTGGAAGTACCCGCTGCTTTTTGCCGGTTATACCTGCGCTTCCCTCTTATTTCTTTCGGAATATGGCAAATGCCCTGTCTTCTTTGATGAATCCAATTTTCGGATAATACTCCATGGCAGTAGGTACTGAAAGCAGTAAGATCATTACCTGCTCTCCTACTTTTTCTTTTGTGAGGTCAACAAGTTTTTTTCCTATTCCCGATTTTTTATGTTCGGGATGCACAGCTAAATCAGCAAGATAGCAACTCCATGCCCAATCGGTGATACATCTGCAAACGCCCACCAGTTCAGCATTGTGCCAGGCAGTAACAATAAGGTTCGACTGTTCAAACATTTTCCGGATGCGCCCTTTATCTGTTGTTGGCCTCGGCAACCCTGCTGCATCGTACAACTCTATTACCTGCTCGGGTGTTGGTACAACATCAAATTTATAGAGTATGTTCATGTGATTGTTTTAGTAGATGAATGTTGATAGCGATATACATTGCGAATATAAATGTTCCCATGAAGGAATGTTATTGGCTCTTAACTATCGGATATAAACTACCGGCTAATGACCTACTCACAACCCCTAATTCTTAACCCATAACTTCCCTCACCACATTTCCTTATTTTTATAAAAACGAAAACATGAAACCTCTTAATCATCTATACATCCTGTCGAAAGGAAGAGTGGGCGCTGTAAATAAAAAAGATGGCTCGCTTGCATGGGAAATTAAACTGAAAGAATATCATAAGAACAGCAACGGCTATAACTACGGACAAATTTCTGTTGAAGGTGATAAACTCTTTATTGCCACATCAGGCATCTTGTTTTGCTTAAGTGCAAAAGATGGCTCACTGCTTTGGGTAAACGAACTGAAAGGATGGGGTTATAATTTTATTAGTATGGCCGGCGTTGCAAACGAATCGGCTGCGGCAGCCTCGGCCGCAACACAAGCTGCTGTAACAGCCGCTGTGGTAACCAGTGCAACCTGATGCATCTACTCACCAGGCCTGTTCCATAAGGTGAATACATAGAAGCAAGATCTTCAATTAACCATTGACCCCTAACAATTACTTCAAATTATTTAGCCAGGAATTCTCTGATAAACTCATCAAAGTTTTTTAATGTTTTGTTCCCATAAATTTCAACAAACTGTGCAAACTGGTAGTAGCCATATTTATAAGGGTCGGCACCCAACTCCTGGTAATGCTCATTAAAAAACTTAACAGGATCTTCCCCCGCCGGTACGGGATCAGGCAGTTGTTTTACCATTTGCTTTGCATAGTTATAGCAATCACGAAGTTGCTTTTTGTTTTTTGTTTTTCGCCAATACAAAATGGCAACTGTATTAGCAAAGTATTCGTTTACATATAAATTGCTTTCTTTTTTATTGGCCGCCGTTTGTATGGCATGACCCAATTCATGCGCCAGGTAAAAACCATTAAAGAAAAGTCCGAATATCTCTTTTCCTTTTTTTTCGCTTCCCCCCAACTTATAGAAAAATTCCTTTTGCTGCGGTATTACCTGGTTCCAGAGAGGGAGATTTACCAGGTTCGATTTCGGTGAATAAAATATCAGAAATGGCTTGGTGTTTAAGATGGCTGTGGGTTGCTTCGGGGTAAACAGCGGCGAAATAACATTGAGATGTGTTGAAAATGCAGCAATAATCTCATTGGCATCTTTTACCAGCAACACAGAATCATCATACAGCCTAAAAAAATTCTTTTGCGAATAAACACAGGAACTTGCCAAAACAAAAACAAGTATAAATAGTTTTTTCATTTCCGGTTATAAATAAACATAAAAGATAAAGAATTACAGGCACGAGAGAAGCATTTTTTGCATCCCCCGTTATAAAAAGATACGAAACCTGTTCATTATTCCGACCTTGATTTCACGAAGTGTACCCTTCATTATGATTTGTTAATTCAAAAATCAATTATCAGCAGACTTTGGGCCCACAAATTCAACTTTTTTGGGCAACGCTATTAAATAATAGAAAAGATCGTATGCTACATAAGAAAAGCAAAACGATTTGAAAGATTTTATCTTGTCATTATAATAAACTTCCAGCGTATAAGTTCCTGCGTCGATGTTGATTTGATTCAGGTCAGTAATCTTGTCGAGGTCGGAAACAGCAAGAATGTTTAAAAGCTCTTCATAAAGTTGCGGGGACAAAACAGCATTGTACAAGCCTTGCTTTATTGCATTTTGCTTTCCTTCAAATTTCATTTGTCTATTGCTATCAATGGTAAACGCCATTTCCGGGCAGTTACCATAACAAGTAGTTGAGCTAAAGACAATCTTTTCAAATAGAATACTGTCGGTGTAAATATTGTTTCTGTTCTGAAATGTGTAAATCTCTCTCACAGGAAAGCTCATATAATTTGTTGCCGCATATTTTTTTACAGGAACAAGCGTTATCTGGTCTTCTGTCTGAGCTTTTATAAGATAGTCGTGATCAGAACTGTTAAAGCTGTCAGGTTGTATTATGCGAAAAGTGTCAGCAATAATTTTGTATTGATAAGCTGCCTGTATCGTACGAATTTTACCTTGATAATTAAGACGATATTCAAACCTCACAATATCCTTGTCAACCAGCATATAGTTATCAGCATCGCCCACCCATAATTTTTGCAAGGTTGTTGTCTGACAAAATGAGTAACGCAACGCCAGGAAGCAAATGAGCGTGAAGGTTATTTTCATAACAAACTTGTAATTTGAGTTCTAATAGAAGGTTCAATTTTACCCATTGCCAATTAACAATTAACAATTAACCATTACCTCACCCCTCTCCTTCAACAATGCCTCCACTTCTTTACTTTGTTTATTACGTTTATCGTTTACCAGTTTGTAAATAAAAAACAAAGGTATTAATGTAAACCAACCAAACCTGTTTACTGCAATGCTGTAAATAACGATGCCTGCAAGAAAGCCAATAAACAAAGCATTGGTGATGACGGTTGATTTCATTTTTTTAGCTTCTGCCAATAGTTCATCATTGCTTAACTGTGCTAATTCTGCAGGGTTCATGTGTGTTATTTCTTTGTTGTTGACTGTTGTATTAAATGATCATTTCTTCTGCCATTAACATCCTTGCTCATTGCCTTCTGCTTTCCGCTTTCTGCCTTCCGCCTTCCGCACTTTGCCTTCCTCCTATTCACCATTCACCAGCTATCACATATCTTTTCCGCATACTGCAAAGCATTTTCGTAATTAAAGAAAATATTCTTTTCTGGTTCCTCGAGGTTTAGGTTCCATAAACCTGCAAGGCCATATTTGTTGAGGTCGGAAAGTAGAAACGCAATGTCAAACTTGTTTTCAAAAATCTGCAACTCAAACAGCGGACTTAATGCATGAATAAATGAATTACCAAAGGAATAACTCAACGCCGACATGTCAAGCAAAAGCGATATCGGCCGCATGGCAAGCAGGTTGATCGCTAACTGCTGATTGATATAATTACAATCCATCGTTGCGGCACTGCCATTGGGAAGCGAACCAGTTAATTTTACCAGCATGATGCTTTTTTTTTCATGCTCGTAAAAATCAACTGCTACATTCTTTTGTTGATGAAACTGAGGTACGTAAGGTTTAAAATTTTTCATTGTTCAATTCCTAAATATGATTAATCGTTTCCTGGGCACACAAAACTTGGGCAACTGAGAGAGCCAGGAGAAAAAAGAGACGACGTTTCATGTAAGATGTGTTTGTGGAATTTTACACCGGCAGCGACTTTAGTCTGCCCGGGGTTTCACGAAGTGGACCCCGGGACCGACTAAAAAAACCCTTCACCATTTGGTGCTAAGAAAATTGTTTTATAATAAAATAGCCTGTTGCAACACAAACCAGCACTATCCCCGCCCATTTAAGCGTTTTGCTTCTTCGTTCAAAGCTGGCATCTTTCTTCTTAATCAGGATATCGGGAAAAAAGAAAAATAACAACCCGATTATCAATGGAATTGCTACGTCGCTATAACCTGTCATAAATTGCATTGTTTTTTTACTGATGGGTGCAGTTATTGTTTAGCCCGTACATATTTAGTTTCCAGGCCTTGTGGCATTCGTGAGGTTACATCTCCTGCTTTGGGATCAACTAATTTTTCAAATAACTTAAAAGTGAGGTTATCGCCGTTAAGTTTATAATCAATCGTATGCAGATAACCTATACGATAAGCAATGGAGGAGTGAGTTGCCTTAAGTGTTATTGTATTCGCATCATCAAACGTGTACGTTCCGGCATAAGCTTCTGTCCATTTGCCTGTTGAATCCTGGGCTATTGACGAAAAGAAGCCGTCATGCATAACAAGAAATTCTTTGTTGTCGCTGGAAAACCAGGCACCGGAAAGAGAAGATTTTGCGTTCTGTTCAGTTGGTGTGTTAGAATTTTTAGTCTGTGCTACTGCTATCGTTGATAAAAAGCAACAACTCAATATTACGATGTAAAAAAAGATGTTCTTCATAACTAAGTTTTTTTGAAATTACTAAATTAGTTGATACCGCATTCCTCACCAACCGGCTGGTACCAGGCATTTCGGTTTGTGAGGACAGCAACCGATAAGAAAAATGTCATCAACTCAATCACGACCTTCTATTGCAGCAATCTTATTGTCTTTTGTAATTGTTATAAGCAATTCTTCAGGTTCGTTACTAAAGAGGATCCGGTAATGATGTTCCTTACTTCCATCGGGCAGCTCTTTCCTGTTCAATAATTCTATGCCCATAAATTTCCCCAGGCTTTTTAAATGAGCAGACGCCCTGCCTGAACGTGGAATAAAGCGCTCCCCCAATTCAGGTGTAAATAAATCTGCTGTCAGCTTGTTGTCCATTAATTTAACAACAAAGTCTTTCACCAGTGCAATCACCTGCGGTTCATTGTCTTTAATTGGCTTTAACCTCGGTACGATCAATTCAGGTTGATATAATTTCATGATTGCTGTTGCAATTTTATTGGTATTGGCGCCTCGCAGATTTGCAAATACAATAACAGCTAACTTTTTCTCCGGGTAACGTTTGATGGTTGTTTCAAACCCCTGCCATGTGCCATCGTGCTCTATTATTCGTTTGCCTTGTATAGAATCAATCCACCAGCCAAACCCGTAAGGATGAGTACTTCCATTGTTGAGTTTTACAGGCGACCATATCATTTCATAGCTTTCTTTCTTCAGCAGCTTGCCCGCATTTAACCCGGCTTCCCATTTTGCCATATCAAGCGCTGTTACATACATTGAACCATCGGCAGTAGTATTGATGGAAGGCGACACCCATTGCTGGTTTTTTATTTCACCCTCTACCATGCGGTATCCTGCAGCACGGTTGGGTACAATATCAGGTTCAGAAATGATCCTGGCAGTTGTCATGCCTAAGGGATCAAAAATGCGTTGCTTTAAAAAGTCGCCGTAAAACTGGCCGCTTACTTTACTAATGATCAACCCGAGTGTTACATAACCCATATTACTGTACACCGATTTTTCACCGGCTGCAAATTCGAGGGGCATTTTCTTTATCACCTGGTACAAACTATCCTCTGTATAATCGGCCCTGAAATTAAAGTTATCCGGGTACTCTCCAAATCCTGCAGTATGTGTGATCAGATTTTTTACTTTAATTGAGTTCCATGTAACAGAAGCATCAGGAAAGAATTTTGTAAGAGGATCGTCCAAACTGATTTTACCATCTTCAACCAGCAGCATAATGGCAAATGCGGCAAACTGTTTTCCTACAGAGCCCGCCTGGAAAATGGTTTCGGGTTTTACAGGTACTTTATGTTCGAGATTAGAGTAGCCATAGCCTTTTACATAATCAATTTTTCCATCACGTACAACTACAAGAGAAAGTCCCGGTATGCGTTGGCTTTTCACTTCTGCATTTACCAACGAATCAACCCGCATCTGTATTTTAGATGTTATGTTGTTTTGTGCAAAGCTGCAGAAGCATTGCATAGAGAAAAATAGTAGAAATAGCGTCTTTTTCATTTATTGCAATTAAAGTAAATTCAATATTTTATTGTAGAGGGTTTTAAAAACTTTATGTAAAAATGGGATGCCGTATCCCGGTGGGTGACATACAACGAGCAGGGCTTTATGCAGGTTGGGAATTAGAATTCCGTCTGACCATAACCGCTGCTGATTAAAATATGTTGATGAAGTTAAGTACAAAAGCTGATAGAGATCCGTCGGCTAGATAAGGGCTGATAGCGATATGAAGCTGAGAACATATTCGTCTGCCTGCATAGCAGCAAACTCCCTGTTAGCTGTAGTTTTTAATGTCCCAAGGATTTCAATACATCTCTTATTTCTTTGTTTTCTGTTTTTTCTTCATTTAGTTTTTTGATTGTAAATTTTAATAATGCGTCAATTGCAAATGCTTTTTTTAAACATGTTTCTTCATCGTCACTATGAATTCCTTCAGATAAATGTCCATGTAGAACTTTTAAAGGATTAATTCCTAAGCTTTTTATACTTGCAGGTAAATGCTGATAAACTGCTTCTACAAGTGTACTCATTTGATGATTAGTTTTGTAGTTCTGATATAGCTTTTTAATGTTTATGCTTTCGGGAAGTTCTAATTCAGATAAAGCTTCTACAACTCTTAATATTTCGTTTTCTGTTATTCTTCTCAAGTAAGCATAGGCTGCTATTCCAAAACTTTGAGAGATGCAAATCAATGCTTTTTTATAAAAGTCTTTGTCATCGGTGTCCAAGAAACTATATACTTCTTTGTCAGGACTTATGTCATAGGCTGGAAATTGACCAATCTTTCTGATATAAATTTTTCCTTCAACCGTTTCTTGCCCGCCAAAAGAAAGTTGAGTTAAAACACTTAGTCCTGGCATTGGTCTATCAGAAAAAACATTTAAAAGAAAATGGGACTTATAAGACTTACAAAATTGGCATTCGCCTGAAAAATAATGTGTAAACTCAATTGATTTGTCTGGTTTGTAAGGGTCAAGCTGATTTATATATTCATGTCCAACTAATCTATTGGCTGCAGATGCCACAAAAGTCTTCGGTTCTAAAATAAGTTTGAAAGTTTGAATAGTTTTTTCGTTAGGGCAATAGAATTGAAATGTGAGGTCCTCATACCTATAAGGGTGGAAATATTTTTGGTCAATCTCTATTTTTTGGTATAAAGGAGATTTTTGTAGAAATTCAGATATTTTGATTTGGTCGCTCATAAAATTACAGCCAACGGTCACAGCTTTGCGGTCGGCGGGGCAATTGTTTTACGTCGCCCCTGGCGACGAGTGCTGAACGGTGTAACTAAAGATAAAATTTTATTCAAAGCCTAATAGATAAATGTCAGCCGGAACAAAAGCTAAATAGCTTTACAGGTGATAACCGACGCTTTGCGTCGCCCCCCGCTGCCGCAAAACTGCATGTTGGCGGCAGTGTTCGTTAGTCATCTTCTGTTTGTGAGTCTTCTACTGCTAACAAGTTTTCTATAGGTGTCCAACTGGGCTTGCGAACTATATAATATAATTTTTTGTCCCGATTTTCTTTTAAGGTTATCTGGTCAATTCTTGGAAGAACAGCTTGTTCTAAAATTCCTGTAATTTCCATTGGACGAAAATGATTGTCAACAGTCCAATTCGGAAGCTCTTCCATCTTTTCTACATAAATGTCAGTCCCACGATAATTAAACCACCAATAGCCATTTAAACTAATTGCTTTTCCACGAAGCTTAACAGTCATTCCAATCTGGTCTTCTAACTTAACGAGTCTTGGATTGCAATCTCTCACATTATAGATTCCCTTTGTTTCTGTCTGTTCAATTTTTCCATATACTTCGGTAAGCTTTCCAATTTCTACTGACCATTTTCTAAAACCGATTAGTCTTAACTTACCTTTTGAGGTATTAATATATGCCGTATCATTTTCGTTCTTTGCAATTCCTGATATGAGAGCAATTTGTCCAACAAAACTGTTTGGTGTGGCTTTTATCGGTTTAATTTTTTCTCCTGAAAGAACAACCAATCTGTTTTGAAAATAATATCCTGTTGTCTGCAAAATAATATTTGCTTCTTGATATGCTTTGTCGGGAATGCCAACAAACTCACCCGTTTCATAAACCCGTAATTGATAGGTAGAGCCTTTTTCAAGTTTAGGAAGTGGCTTGTCGCCAAATTTTCCAAAATATGGTGAAAGGGGAATTGTTAGGAGTTCTTGAGTTGAAGAATCATTGATATTTTGAACAATCAGATTAAGTCCGTCTTTATACCCTTTAGATGAAATGTCAACAATGATACCTTGAACTGTCAAAGTAGTACCCAATGGTTTGCCTAATTGACCAATTAACCTTACTTGCTCTTTGGGAGTAGTAACCTGAATTTGATGTTCAATGTCCTGCGAAAAACAGAAGTTATTTGTCAGAAGGATTAGTGCAAAAAAGATAGGTCTTGTCATTCTGTGTCCAATTATGGTACGATGAAATTGCATTGCCGCCAACGTTTTGCAGATTTGCGATGGGCGGGCTTTTTACCACAAATGTTCATGCGGAGGACTGCACTTTCGGTTACCACAAAACTGTCTGCGGAGCACGAAACCCCGCCTAGTGCAAATGTGCTGTTATGTGTAGCCTTTTCTTTCATTTCATCAAAGTAAAATAAGTTATTAGTCCTGGAAACCCAAACATACTTATTAGTGTCCATACCAAGTCCCAATGCGTTGTTCTTCTGTTGTATCGAGGATAGAAATATCCTACACCTTCATACTTGCCAACAGTAATAGGGTAAGTATTAGTCAGAAGTTTTATTAGGTGTCTGCTTGCCTGTAAAAATATATAAGCGGCTGCTGGAAAATATAATAAAGTCAAGCTATTTGTCCCTGGGGGAAAGGAATAGTTCACGTTAGATTGTCCGAGTAAATATGAAACAACTACCAATGTCAAGCAAGTTGAGAACAAGAACCAATTGATTTTTGAAATGTCAATGCGTCTGTTATATGGAGATAAAATTAGCATCATATAACCTAAACCAAGTATCATAAAACTTGTCGCACGTTCCTTTTGTCCGTTTGATAGAAGTCCGATTAATAACAAACAAGCAGGAATGATTAAGATTAAATAGTCCCAAAAACTAATGCGATTTATTTTCAATTCACGTTTTCCGTCCTTGTCGATTTGTGTCGGTTTGGGCTTTCTATAAATATCAACAATAAGGTCTGTCGCTGGTCCAAAACAAACCAAGATTATACAGAGAATTCCTAATGTCGTTAATGCTGTCATTTAATGTTTTGTTGTCGTCCTAAGGTTACACATAACGAGCAGGGATTGCTGCAGGGCTGGAATTCATTGCTCGTCCAGCCCGGAACTGCTGCTGATTAAAGATATAAGTACAGGTTAATAAACAAAAGCCCAACCATGTATGCCCAGCCCAGATGAAGCACAACAGCGATAAAATGACCATTGCTCCAATGTCCAGCCAGCCTTGCAGCAAACCCAATGTTAGCTGTTGTTTTTAGTCCGTCAATTTGTATTTGTCTCGATACTCAAACAATGTTGATTTCATATTAGAAAAGGTGTACTTGTCTTGTTTGAGTTTGTCATACTCGACTTGTGCTTTTGCTATTTCTTTGTACTCGCCATAAATTATAAGTCTGACAAACTTGTCAAGATTGACGGTTGTGTCTTCCAATAATTTCAATACGTGTTCTTTAGTTTTATTTCTTTCAAAATAAGGAGCAATATAATTAAGAACGTTGTCAGTTGTTTCTGTCTTCAAATCATTGATGTTGCTTGTTGGCTCAATGTCAAACCATTTGTCTATATTATATTTTAGCTTTCCAATTCTTTGTCTGATTGCACAATCAGGCTCGGTCGGATAAGTTGGAATTTCTCCGTTATGATATGTGTAAAAAGTCAGCCAATATTCGGGTATGAAAAGTCCTGTGTTAATCGTAAAAGAGATATGGTCTTTTGAATAGAACGAACTTTTTTGAACATTAACTATTTGTCCAAGGTCTTGAAGTTGACGATAAAAATTATTTCCTTTCTTTTTAAAACCCAATGGCTTTAAAATTGTCTGAAAACAATCCTTAATTATAATGTCAAAATTTTGTTCTGTAAGGGTCTTCATAAAATAACAGCTAACGTTCAGGCATTGGCGATGTGGCGGTATTCTGTGTTTCGTCTGCTTGGTGCCGCTGCTGGTTAAAGATACAAAAGCTCATTGTTTATCATATTGTCCGGCGTTAGTTGTCTGCCGAAACCGCAGCTGATTAGCGAACAAAAAAATAAGAATATATTTCGTCGCCCGCCATATAGCCAATGCAATGTTACCAGCCGTATTTCTACTCAGTAGTAGAGTCATTGTGTTCATTTAATTCTTTTGATTTGTCAAGATACTTTTGTCCCAACTCCATATTTGCCAACTTCAAATGTGTATGTCCAAGGTAAAAATTAATCATTTCTGTTTTAGGGTCTATTTTTTCTGCTTCTTCAAAATGGTGCAGTGCCTTTTCCAATTCATTTGTTTTTAAAAAGTATGCTCCCATATTTCTCCATGAGAAAGAATTGTCCGGGTTCATCTCAAATGAATGGTATAAGTCTGTAAAAGCATTTTCAATGTCACCAAGCTGAAGTTTACAGTATCCACGATTGTTATACGGATAATCCGAATATGGCTCAATAGTGATAGCCTTGGTAAATTGTTCAATTGCTTCTTCATATTTTTTTTGTTGAAGCAGTGCATATCCGATATTATTAAACGCCGCAATGTTTTTAGGATTAGTTTCGAGAAGCATTGTACTTGCTTCAATTACTTCATTAAATTTCCTTTCTTCAAATCCTTTAGCTATTTGTTTGCCAATTTTAAAATTCAACTCGATAGCAGAAATCTTTTCTTTAGTTAGAGTCGTATCATTGGTGTTGTTTAGAAACTCAAAATCTTTCTTGAATAAGTCAATAGTATTTCCGTTGAAGATGGAATAGTAATTATCTGCATTCTGGTCAGTTATGTAACAGATTAAAGCGTTTGCGTAACTTATTAATTGATTTGGAAGATAACCTGAGCGGCTAATCCAATAAATATCTTTAGTCTGAACGCTGTTTGCTACAAAAATTCCAAATCCAAAATAGATGCTCGCCAAATCTGTAAGTGGTTCCAAGTCTGGATCATTTTTGTTGACGTAATTCCCGCCTAAAAGTTTTATATGAGCCAGTTCGTGGGCAATAACAGATATTAAAAGTTGTGGATTGTCAAGGTTTGATTTAGCTATCTGTATGTTGAACCGTCTTTTATCTGTTGTATAAATTTGGTTATAAAGTCCACCCGGCTCTGTAAAATCCCCATGTGGTATCAAAGTCTCCCATTGTTTGGTTTTAAAGTCGTCAAAAAACTTTATTATAATCTCGTCTGGATTTACGTCCCAATACTTACATAGCTGCTCAAACAATTTTTGAAACTGCTCACCATCTTTTACATTATTATATGGAAAGGTCTCAGTTGTCGGTAAAATAAAAGGCTGCGCTTTCAATTTGTCAAACCCGAAAACTTCTATGAACCAGGTAATATTTTTCTCTATCCAGTCTTTGTCTTCTGGGGTTACGCTAGGTTGATATGTCTTTTTGCTAAATAGTCCAAACATAGTTGGTGTCGTCTGTAATATGGCTGGTAACATTTGTATTTGCGCTATTATACGCAACATATCCCAAATAACAAAGCTTGTCAATCAATTAATTAGTGCTCGCCTTTTTGTATTGTAATTGCACAATTGCATATTTCATACAACCGTGTGCAAACGTTTCATAAGCGTTTGCACATGCTTTATAACTGTTTATCTTTTTCAAGCCTTAAAGAAAAAAAACAGAAGCTTGTTCTTATATATGATGTTACACTTCCCTATACATCAGGATGCCCTTCTTCCTGGTTTCAAAGGCTACAATACTCCAAACAACAGCTTTCATCCTCCGTACAAAAGCCTTTGTATTACCACACACCGCCCGTTGAACTTCGTGCAAACGCCTTTGCTTTATCATACAATGCCGGTTGCATGCCGTACAAGAGTATTTGCACATCATACAAAAAGCTTTGCACGCTGTACAAAAAGCTTTACTGGTACATACAATGGATTTTGCGAGCCGTACAACAGGCGTTGCAGGTTTATCAAAAGCCATTTGTCATTGAAAAAAAATATAGATTTCCGTAAAAACAGGTAAACAGCTGCCGGGGAGTTTTGCTTTTTTTCATTGTAGAAAACCACATTTCAACTAAAAACAGCGGCGTTTAAAAGCTGTTGTCTTCATTGTACTATACTTTTTCCTGAGATTTTCTATACCCGCTTTGCAGTATAGTAATGCCGGCTGTTGCTTTTTTGTTTTGTGGGGTTAAGCCGGGAAAAACACCAACATCGCTTTCCCGGAATTCATCTATTAAAACCAATGTTTATGATCAAAACAATTCTCAGTTTCGCCAGGTTTACCGACGGAACGCTGGAGAGCAAAACACACAGCATTATCAGCAGTATGACGGGCAATGCTAACTTCCCCACCCCTGTTCCTGCCATTGTTGATGTGCAGGCTGCGGCTACTGCATTTTCTGCCGCTCTTGTAAAAGCGGGTACGGGTAACCGTATGGATGTGGCCGACAAAAATGCAAAACGGGAAACACTCACCGGTTTGCTGCGCACACTGGGTACTTATGTAAACCTTGTTGCCAATGGCGACCGCACGCAATTACTTAGTTCAGGGTTCGACATCAGCAAAGATCCGCAACCCATGGTGCTTACCAAACCTGAGAACCTGCGGGTGGAAAATGGTTTAAGCAGCGGCCAGCTGTTACTCACTGTAAAAGCAGTAAAGGGTGCCTATGCTTATTTACATGAATATACAACTGATGCTACCTTGGCTCCGGGCAGTTGGGTAACAACCAACAGCACTACCAGCCGCTATATGTTGAATAACCTGCAACCGGGCACAGTCTATTATTGCAGAGTAGGTGCAATTGGCAGCAACAACCAACTGCTGTACAGCGATGCGGTGAGCCGCATGGTGATTTAATGTTGCATGATTGCAGTTTGTTTTTAAGGAATTTGGTAACCATCCGCAAGGATGGTTTTTTTGTTGGGGGCATAGGTATGGCATACCTATCAGGCATTTCATCTTTTTGTCCACCCCGGGTGTCACATCGTGGACCAGGAAATGTTGTTATTCTGACTCCCTGGGTCGGTTAGCACCAGACCCCGTGCCGACGAAGGGGACAAAGTTCCCGCTGTTGAGCACGCTTCACTTATAACCCATAACCTATAACCTATCACCTGCAAACTTCTTCCTCATTAACAATTAACCACTAACCATTCACCACTCCCTCCTTATTTCTGTTGAATATTATCCTTAACCATTAACAGTTAATCATTAACAAGCGCACCTGCTGCAAAAAGTTTTTCCACAAAATTCGGCTCTGGCGGCATTTTTGAACACCTCACTGTGTCGATCTTATTTTGGGTAATTAAAAAACAAAGAATCTATGAAACATTTAAGAAGAACCGGCGGGGCCATCCTGCTGGGAGCAATTGTATTAGGTAGTTTACAAGCTTGTAAAAAAGACAAAGACGAACAGGAGTACAACATCAGCGGTACGCTTAGTGGTTCACAGGAAGTGCCTGCTGTTACTACTACCGGTTCGGGAACCATTTCCGGTGAATATGATGGTGACGATAACAAACTGGAATTAAACGTGAACTGGACAGGGCTTTCAGGTACCGTTACAGGCGCACATATACATGGCCCGGCTTTAACAGGTGCCAGTGCAGGTGTGTTGATTCCACTAACGGTTACTGTTAATGGTGTAACGGGTAAAATTGAAACCGATGTAAGTTTACCTGATTCAACTGAGCAGTTTTTATTACAGGGTCGTTTGTATGTAAACCTCCACACAACACTTAACCCGAATGGGGAAGTACGTGGACAAATTACCGCAGTTAAAGATTAAAAAACTGTTGACGTAAATACACAAGTTATTTTTATCTGCCTGCCCGGATCTTTTACGCAGTAGCTCCGGGCAGACAGGAAAGTTATTCATTGTTCTAAAAACAAAACCTCCGGTGTGTAACACACAGCGGAGGTTTTTTATTGCATATTCAAAATGATTACACATGCGTCTTCTTCAGTGCAATCCCCGTCTGAATGATATTCGTGGGGCAGGTGTGAGCAACAACGTTTTACAGTTCCGGGGCTGTAGCGGCTATTTATAAAAGACAAACAAATGACAGAGTATTGCTTTGATAAATTATATTTTTTTAGCATATTACAAGTTCATCATTGTCGGATTTTTTTTAAATAAAGAAATTCGAGCGGCCGGCTTTTTTAAGAGCTGGCCTTTTTTTAATGGAAGCATGGCCGGGAAGGAAAGAAAAGGTGGGAAGTTTTGCAAAAAGAAAAACCATCCTTGCGGATGGTTATCTTTCGACACACAAAACAGATACATCGTTCGGATATATGGCATACAATAATCTGTTTATGTTTCAACCTGTTTTATCGAATTTCGTCTTAAGTAGTTTCTTGCCCTGATGTTATCAGCCATCAATGCGTTACTTTCTTTTCCTGTGATTTTACTTTAACTTTTTTAAGTCCTGAAATAGCAGGGCCGTTCAGTACTGCTCCCTCTTTTGAAAAACGTGAACCATGACAAGGACAATCGAATGTTTTTTCATCGGCATTCCATTGCACCACGCAACCCAAATGCGGACAGGCTGCACTAAACACTTCTACCTGTCCCTGGTCATTTTTATAAACAGCCAGCCGTTTTAATCCAGCGCTTACAATTGCGCCCTTGCCATTTGCAAGTTCATCAATCGATCCCAGATCGGCTTTTGATACCCAATCGGCATATTGCCCGGCCATGCTTAATGCTTCTTTTATATAACTTCCTGCCACTTTCAATGGCACACGTGTAGGTTTATAAATTTCGACCCATGGATTTTCTTTTCCATTAATAAGATCGGTGATCAGCAAACCACCAATGGTACCATGTGTCATGCCATTTCCTGAATCACCGGTGATGATATAAATATTTTCATTGCCTGGATTTCGTCCGATAAATGCAAGTGAATCTAAAGGCTCCATTACCTGGCCCGACCAATGATAAACCACCTCTCCCATTGCAGGAAACTGGCTGCGTGTCCATTCAATTAAACTTGCGTAACGGTTTTCTTCCGGAACGTTTTCTGTATCGGCCTGTCCTGTTTTATGATCTTCACCACCAGACAACAACAGGTCGTACATTTCATTATAAGGTTGCAGACGAACATAGTGATAAGGATAAGTGATCCATTTTGAATCGTGGTTGCCTGTATCCCACCACAGCGCAGGTTTCAATGTTCCTTTCGGCATAAGCCCCGCAATAACATATGTGCGGTAAGGAAATTGTTTGGTATGCATGGCCACAAGATCATTCACAGGTGAATTTGTTGCCACTACTATATGATTAGCTTTAATAGTATGATCATTTGCAATTACTTCTCCTTCCTTAATACTTGATGCATGTGTGTTGGTGAAAATTTGTCCGCCCTTTTTTACTAACGCATCTGCAACACCATTCAAATATTTCATGATGTGAAACTGTGCCTGCTGCGGAAACCGGAGACAAGGTTGCTTGGCATTGGGCATACCGGGCACTGTGTTCAACAGTTCTATATCGAGCCCCGCCTGTCGTGCTGCATCAAATTCTTTTTCCAAAGTATCAAAACTATCAGAAGGATGTTGAAAGAGGTAGCCATCAAGTCGTGTAAAATCGCAATCGATGTTTTCGGTTTTCACCAACTGTTCTACCTGGTTAATTGCTTCTGTATGACTTTGAGCAATGAGTTTTGCATTTTGTGCACCAAATAAGTGTTGCAGTTCGTAGTAACGATCATCCAGTGCGTTGGTTAAATGCGCAGTGGTGCGTCCACTTTCTCCACTTCCAATTAAACCATCTTCAATCAGTATTATTTTTCGTCCCGACTGTGCTAAAAAATAAGCCGTGCTCAAACCCGCAATACCGCCACCAATCACCAGCACATCGGTTTCAATATCGTTTTGTAATGACTGGAACGTTAGCGCAGGAGTTAATTGCAGCCAGTAAGTAAGATGCTCTCCTGATGTGCGTTTTCCTGTTTTAAGTGAAGACATGTTGCATAAATTTAATAGTGATGCAATACAGATGCTTGCTGCCCTTGTTAACTTCACTGGCTCAAATAACATACCAATGCCCTACTCATTTTGTTACAGAACAACTGAGTTGAGAGACAAATTTGCAGGAAGAACCATGAGGATTAATTTCCCCCTTTTTGGTTTTAGAAATCGGGTTAATGAATAGCGAAAGAGGATGCGATCTATTGGTGAAAAAGGCGGTTATTTGCACAACAATAAACCTGGTATATGCAGCAATCAAATGATCCTTTGCACGGTAAAACGTTAGAAATGATTGTAACAGCGCTTGTTGATCATTTTGGTTGGAAAGAGCTGGGACAGATCATTCGGATTAATTGCTTTAATAGTAACCCAAGTTTGAAATCGAGTCTTACGTTTTTACGCAAAACGCCATGGGCAAGAAAAAAAGTGGAAGACCTGTATATTGATGCTATTGTAAGAAAACCTGAATAAATTATACACTTAACCAACCACGAAAACCTCTTGCTCCATAATATGATTCTGCCCCGTTGTGATAAACAAATACAGTATCATAACGCCTGTCGCAAAATAGAGCACCATTGAGCCTACGGATAGCTGCTGGTGTTACAATCCAGCTTGAAGTTTTTAAATCGAATTCGCCGAGTTGCTGCAGTTCACGGTATTGCTCTTCGGTTAATAATTCAATACCCATATCCTTCGCCATTTCAATTGCACTGTTTTCTGGTTTGTGTTCTTTGCGTTTTTCCAAAGCTTCATGATCATAGCAAATACTACGTCGGCCTTTCGGACTTTCCGCTGCACAATCGAAGAAAATATATTCACCAGTTTTTTTAACAAAAGAAACGACATCAGGTTCACCACCGGTGATTTCCATTTCATTCAGGCTCCATAGTTTTTCTGGTTTCGCTTCGAGCCTGGCCTGCACTTTCGCCCATTCAATCCCTTTATGCCGTTTTATATTTTTTTCGAAGCGTGTTTTTAAAATACTGATAAGTTCCTGTTGTTGCGATGATGATAATTTGTTTTTCACTTTATTCAATTGTTAATGGTTAGTTGTTAATGTTGGCCTTAGTTGATTTGATTATACTTGTGAGCAGTTTAATGATTTCCACAGCATCTGCATGAATGCTTTTAAATTGCTCCTGCGTTAAGTAATTTGATTCTTTCAGTAACTCGAGCCAGTATATTGATTCATTTATTTCTTTTTGAGCTATCGCCATTTTATGTTTAAAGTCAGGTTTACTTTCTGCATGTTCGGCTTCACGAATTAGTGCACCTACAGCAGTACCGCTTCTCAGCAATTGCCTGGACATTACAAATTCCCTTTTTTCATCGCACAGAAACTGATACAGTTTCACTATCCTGATGGCAAAGGCAAAACTTTTCTCTTTAATTATATTTCCCGCCATTAGTTTCCAATTTATCATTAACAATTAACCATTCACAACTAACCATTAACCACTAATCCTCCATCCCCTTTCCTTCCATGATCTTTGGAATATACTTCTCCACTCTTGCCTCCCTTGTTGTTGATTGTTTGGCCGATGAGAAATGCAATAAGTATCCTCTTTGTCTTCCGGGAGTTAATTTTTCAAATGCAGTTTTCAATGCCTTGCTTTTATTCAATCGCTTTTGAAATTCTTCCGGCATATTGTATTCTTCCACTTTTTTCAGCTTCACTTTTAAACCTGCTTTCTCTACCTCAATAGCTTCATAAATACTTGCCCTGATCAGTTTTTCCTGCTTCACAATTTCCTTGGTATTGGTAAAACGCATTTGTCGTGCCGATTGTACATTCTTTGTTTGTTGAATAAGCAAACCATGCGCATTATTCAGCAATGCACCTTTAAAAAATAAAAGACCGCAGTATTCTTTAAACACATGGATCAACACAATATTCGCTCCTTCGTGTGTATAACAGGGAGAACCCCATTTTAATTCCTCCATTAAACCACATGAAAGAACAATAGCTCTTAATTTACTGATCTCTTTTTCCCAGTTTTCGTTTTTAGTAAAGTACCAATCAACTTTCGGATTCATAGCATGCGTTTATTGATGAGCGAATATTACTTTTCTATCGGCTGGTCTGAAATACCAAGATACAATGGTGAGCGCAAGAAGTAAAAGCGATGGCAATATTTCAGTGATGGCATTGCCTGTGCCGATGTGTGAAAAGATAGCTCCTGTTGTCAGGAAGAAAAAACCTGCATAGGCCCATTCTTTCAGCAAAGGAAATTTAGGAACAAGCAAAGCGATGACGCCTAAAATTTTCCATACGCCGATGATGGTTAAGAAGTAAACAGGATAACCCAGTAAACCGATGCCATACACACCGGGAGGTGCAACTGCTCCCTCCGATTCTACTTTCATTAATTGTTGTATGCCGGTTGCTGTCATGCCTAAACAAAGCCAGATGGTCGCAATCCAATAGATTATTTTGTTTCTTTTTGTCATGATGAATCAATTTTTCTTAGTAAGTATTTCCTGTATGCGGTTATGTGCCATATTGATGCCTTGCGCAAATGGCATTTTCAACAACAGGTCACGCTGCTCAACCGATTTGTACACAACATGCATGGTGAGTTTACTTGTGTCATCAGTAAGTTGTTCAAATTGTAAATACTCAAGCCATGGTTCAAAAGGCGTATTCTCCATTTCAAATGTGCGGGTGATCTTGTTGTTGCTGCTGAATTCGTGTATCACACCATTGAACAAATGTTTATTGCCCATTGGGTCGGTTGTTTCAAATGCATAAGCCCCATGCTTTTTACTTTCCAGCTTCAACACTTTTGTGCTCATCCATTGTTCAACAATTTCCGGTTCAACATAAGCCGTAAACAATAATGCCAATGGCAGATCAAATTCCCTGGTGATTGTTATTTGCTGCTTCCCATCTTCGGCATGTATATGAGTTTTGTTTTCCATTTTACTTTTTACTTTTTTGGTTTATAGTTTTTCATTGCTGCTTCCAGTTTGTTGAAACGGTCATCCCACAGTTTGCGGAATGGTTCGATGAAGTCGGCTACTTCTTTCATATTTTTTGCATTGAGGTGATAGGAAATTTCTCTTCCACTCTGTTCCTGTTTCAACAACTCACACTCAGTCAGTATTTGTAAATGCTTAGAAATTGTTGGTCGTGCAGTATCAAAATTTGCTGCGATGGCGCCTGCAGTCATGGATTGTGAAGCAACTAACAGAAGAATGGCTCTTCTTGTAGGATCGGCAATGGCCTGGAAAACATCTCGTCTTAAATTCATTATGTAGCTATTTGACTACAAATGTATATGTAGTCATTTAACTACGCAAGTTTTTTGCTAATTATTTTTCTTAGGATGATGAGGGAGGCAATTTACTTTGCTGCAGCGTTGATTATTTTTTCCAGCACTTTTACATCAACATCTGCCAGCTTATTGATGTAGAGGCAACCCATGCCTGTTTTATGTTTGCCAAGTTTGGCCAAGGCATCAGCATGCGGTTTTAAATCGATGAGGTTCAGCGAAAAATTTGATTTACGTGGAGAAAATCCTATTTTGAACCATTCCACCTCCCTTCCCGAAGTTGGGCTTTTATAAAGCAGTTTTCCAAACCCGATAATTGAACCGCCCCACATCTTGGGTTCTTCTTTTGTTGCTTTTTGCATGAGCTTCAGTATAACCAACGCATCCTTGCGCTTTTGCTCATCGGCAATGCCAGCAATAAAATCATCAACACTGGCAGCGTTTTGTTTGGTTTTTATTTCTGCGGGCTTGGCCATGGAAGTAGATTTAAGAAGAATTAATTTATTCTTTGTAAACGAATTTTATTCAAACCTCAAGGCCTTCACCGGGCTCATCTTTCTTACCAGCAATGAAGGAATAAACAGGATTAGAAAACTCACTACGAACGTTACTACATTAATCAACAATACCTGCCACCACAACACCCGCACAGGAGCTTTTGCAACATAGTAAGCACTTTCATCGAGTTTAATAAAACCGGTTGTCTGCTGCAGCCAGCAAATGCCTAGACCAAGCAAAGTACCAAGTGTGAGACCAACAACAGCAATGATCAGCGCCTGGTTCCAAAAAATAACCTGCACTTGATTGTTAGTGGCACCTGTTGCTTTCAGCAAGCCGATCATTCGTGACCGTTCAAGAACGAGAATGATCAAACAGGAAATCAAATTGATCACTGCCACAATACACATGATAATCAAGATCACGGTTTTGTTGGTGCTTTGCAAAGCCAGCCAATCGAAGATGTTGGGATAAATTTCCCGCAGTGGAGTGCTGAACCAAACAACAGGTAATTCATCAAGCAGTTCGTTATTGGTTCTAAAATCTTTCCCGTAATCGTTTAAAGTAACTTCATAACCACCTATCTGCGTATTTGTCCATCCGTTTAACCGGCGGATCAGATTCATATCGATTATGGCAAAGGTTTTATCGTATTCTTCTATACCTGTTTTATAAATACCGCTTACAGTAACCGGTCGCACACGAGGTGCTGTACTATTGTTATCTATAAAATAGATAAGAATTCGATCGCCCACTTTGGCATTGATCTGCTTTGCGGTGTAAGTAGAAATAACGATCTGGTTGTTCTGTACGCTATCATCAAACTCCAGCCATTTGCCCTGCTGCATAAACGGCTGTAACCGTTCTTTGGAAAATTGTTTGTCCACTCCTTTCAGCAACACACCTTCAATGGTTTCACTGGTTTTAAGCATGGCCGATTTAGTAGCAAACGCATCAACCAGTTTTACATTGGGATGAGCTTTAAGTAAGTTATACACCGTATCGTTCTTCTCAACTGGCAACTCTTCCGCCAAACCTGATACCGACGATTGCTGTTGCTGCACACGCAGGTGTCCCCAAAAACTAAACACCTTACTGCTCACGGTGTATTGAAACCCTTCTACAAAAGCAAACGCAAGAATCATTACTGCCACACTAATAGCAGTGGCAATGGCCGACAAACGGATGATAAACCGTGAAAAAGATTGATTTCGTTGAAAAACCAACCGGCGTGCTATAAAGGATGCAATGTTCAAATCTTTATCTTTGAATGGTTGTAAAACTAATGGTTTCTGTTAGAAAAGGTTCAAAGGCTGCCAACCTTTTGCGCTTGTTTCTAATCTCTTCAACAGCAGGCTTTAAAATGAACAACATCATGCAGCAGATCAAACGCCTTTTCGCTTGTCTTGTAATGGTTTCTTTTTTCAACAGCACTATTGTTGCGCAGGAAGCTGATAAAATTTACAAAAGCAATATACGTTCGGTAAAATTTCATGTAAAGGGAGATCAGTTGAGCTACCCCGTTATGCGACTGAACAGCGGTGATCAGCTCGAACTACATTTTGATGATATGGATGCAGATGTAAAATATTACTCGTACACATTCATTCTCTGTAATGCCGACTGGACTCCCGCCCTGCTCAGCCAGTTCGACTATATGAAAGGATTCTCCAATGTGCGTATCAACACCTACCGCAACTCATCACTGGTGCTTACTCGTTATACGCATTATACCTGCAACCTGCCCGATCGTAATACCTCGCCAACAAGAAGTGGTAACTATTTGCTGAAAGTTTTCACCAATGGTGATACATCAAAAATTGCATTTACCAAACGCTTTTTAGTGATCGACCCCATTGCCTCTGCAGGCGCAAACATTGTGCAGCCATTTAATTCATCGGTATTAAGAACACATCAGAAAGTGCAGTTCAGCGTGAATGTGCAGAACATAAAACCTACCAATATTTTTCAGCAGATCAAAGTGGTGATCTTACAGAATTATCGTTGGGATAACAGTATTACGAACTTGCAACCAACTTTTATCCGTCAGAATATCTTAGAATATAATACAGAAGCACAGGCCTTGTTTCCTGCGCAGAAAGAATGGCGTTGGGTTGACCTTACAAGTTTTCGATTACAAACAGATCGTATTGAAAAAGGTGATTACACAAATACGAGTCAAACACTTTATATAAAACCGGAAGGCGAACGGAAAGATCTTCGGTACATGTATTATCGTGACTTCAACGGTTTTTACCAGTTAGGAAATATTGAACAGAACAATCCTTACTGGCAAGGCGATTATGCAACGGTGCATTTCCGTTATTCAACTCCTGATCGAAAAGAAATGCCGAACAAAGAAGTATATCTTTTTGGCGAGCTCACGAATTATGAATTAACTGACGCCAACCGTTTACATTTTAATGCTGAAACAGGCATGTATGAAACCCAACAATTCCTGAAACAGGCGTTGTACGATTATATTTACATAACAAGAGATAAAACAACCAGACAGGTAAGCACTGAAGTAACAGAAGGCAACTGGTGGGAAACGGAAAACTTTTATACTATACTTGTTTACTACAAACCACTCGGCGGCCGTGCAGATGAGTTAGTGGCGATGACCCAGGTGAACTCATTAGCAAACCGTCCAAATTTTAATAACAACAGGATTTTGTAAAGCCTGTCTTTCGTCTCGATGAGCAGCTGACACATTTTTTGAAACAGTATCTGACATCGCCTTACATCTTGCCTTGAAAGCTGCTTGTTGTACTAAAAGATGAAAGGATTGATTCTTAAGTTCATTGCCACTGGAAATAAATTTAAGCACAGAACAAGTTCGCAACAATGACGCAACAAGGAACTGCAGCTGGTATTAAAATGAAAAGAGGTACTGAGTTTTTTCCAATAAACTTTCCAATTTCTGCTTTTCACTTAACACGCATTCCCCTATCTTTGCGCCGGCAGGTCTTGCACGACCAGCTCCTGCTGAACTCCCCCAGGGTGGGAACGCAGCAAGGGTAGGCGGTTGTAGCGGTGCGATGTAAGTAACCTGCCATTTTTTTTTATTTCTGTTGAAGATGCCCCTAACAAACGATCTCTTTTTTCATCTTCAAACAACAAACATTACTCATGAAGTTTTTCATTGACACAGCAGACCTTGCACAGATTAAGGAAGCGAACGAATTAGGTATCCTTGATGGTGTTACTACCAACCCTTCATTAATGGCGAAAGTAGGCATCAAAGGAACCGATGCAGTTACTCAACACTATAAAACCATTTGTGAAATGGTGGATGGTGATATTAGTGCAGAAGTGATCAGTACCGATTTTGAAGGTATTGTGGAAGAAGGTAAAAAGCTGGCTGCAATTCACCCGAATATTGTGGTGAAAGTGCCAATGATTAAAGATGGTATTAAAGCCTTAAAATGGTTTAGCGATAACGGCATTAAAACCAATTGTACATTAATATTCAGTGCAGGCCAGGCTATTCTTGCTGCAAAAGCTGGCGCAACTTATGTGTCGCCTTTTATTGGTCGTATTGATGACAGTGGTTGGGACGGTATGGAACTGATCAGCCAGATAGCGAACATCTATTCATTGCAAGGTTTTGAAACAGAAATTCTTGCTGCGTCGATCCGCACTCCATTACATATTGTTCAGGCAGCAGAGGCAGGTGCTCATGTTTGTACTTGTCCGTTAAGTTCAATTGTAGGTTTATTAAAGCATCCGTTAACCGATATTGGTTTAGCGCAATTTTTAGAAGATGCGAAGAAGTTTCAATAATTGAATTTTCTTTAAATAAGAAAAGCTGTTCCGAAAGAACAGCTTTTTGTTTTTATGGCCTGCCCCATGCTTAAGCCTGGGGCAGGCCATTTATTTCAATTGCATTAATAATTCCTTTAAGTCCTTCACTCCTTCTGTTGCAGGTTTTTCTATTGCAGTCACATTACGCACTACTGATGTGTAAGGAATTTTTTTATCGACAATGAATTTGGGAATATGATCAGCCGCAACAGTTATTAATCCTGCGGCAGGGTAAACCACCAATGAAGTTCCTACAACTGCAAAAATATCGGCTGTATGTACAATGGGAACGGCCACTTCAATCATAGGTACAGCTTCTTCGAACCAAACAATATGCGGACGAAGTTGCGCACCATCTTCAGCGCTATCACCTAAGTTAATATCGTCTTTGATTTCATAAACTAGATCATCATCACGTTCGCTGCGCATTTTCAATATTTCTCCATGGAGGTGAACAATGTTTGTTGAACCGCCACGTTCATGTAAATCATCAATGTTTTGCGTGATGATGGTCACATCAAAATCGTTCTCCAGTTCGGCTAGCCCAATATGTGCTGCATTGGGTTGTGCAGCCAACACATCTTTCCTCCTGTAATTATAAAAATCAAGTACAAGTTGTGGATTCTTTTTCCATGCACGTGGAGTTGCTACATCTTCTATTTGATAACCTTCCCACAGCCCATCGCTGTCACGAAATGTACGCAAACCACTTTCAGCACTGATGCCCGCCCCTGTTAATACAACCAGTTTCTTTTTCTGCATACATCAAAAATAAACAAAGCAACTAATCGATGCGGCTGAGTTCTTTGCCTGGCTTGGCATAACTGAACCTTGCCAGTTTTTCGGTTGCATAATATCCATCAATACCAAGTGTTGTAACAATGTTGGCTTTCTCCAGGTCAAGAAATCCATCAGCAGCTAAAATCTGTTCATCAATGAAGACTCCAGTGACTGCACCAATCACAAAAAATGTGTTGTTGAATTTAATGGGAATGATTTCTTTGATTTCCATTCCATATTTCACCGGGCATTCAAACACAAATGGTGCCTTGCAGTACTCCGTGTATTCTTCGGTTAAACCAACAGCTTTGAATTCACTTTCATCATGAGGATATTTTGCACTTGTTTGATGCGCCTGCTCGATTAAATTGGCTGGAATAAGATTGATGGTATAGGCTCCTGTTGCTTCAATATTGGCGAGCGTGTGCTGCGCAGCTGCACGTGGACGATTGACAAAACCGATCAAAGCAGGATCGGCTCCAAGGTGTACTATATTGCTGAAAATGGCGAGATTACTAATGCCAACATTGTTGACTGTTGCAATTAAACTTGCGCTTTTAAAACCGCTGAGGCTGTTTATAAAATTACCTCTATAGAAACGTTCCCAACTTTGAATAGTTGAAAGACTGTAGAAAGCCATTGTTCTTTTAACATGCTAAACATTCTGCCAGCAAAATTGTTGAGTATACAATGAGTTCAGCTACCTTAATTTTTCCACACCAATTGTTTCAGCAGCACCCGGCTTTAGAAAAAGAACGTGCAGTGTACCTCGTTGAGGAATGGTTATTCTTCCGTCAATATAAATTTCACAAGCAGAAACTCGTGCTGCACCGTGCTTCAATGCAGTTTTATGCACAATGGCTCAAGCAAAATAAATATGAAGTGAATTATGTCGAAAGCACTCAGGCTGAAAATGATGTACGAAAATTAATTACTTCATTAGCCAAACAACAGGTGAGAGAAATTCATATTGCTGATGTGGCGGATAACTGGTTGCTGAAACGAATTAAAGAAAACTGCTCTAGGCACAATATCAAACTGAGCATTTATGCTTCGCCCTGTTTCCTAAATACAATGGATGAGGTGACCGATTATTTCAGCAAAAAGAAAACTTATTTCCAAACTGATTTTTATACGCATCAACGGAAGCTGCGAAAGATATTGCTTGAGAAAGATAATTCACCAATGGGCGGCAAATGGACCTTTGATGCAGAGAACAGAAAAAAGTACCCGAAGAAAGAAACTCCTCCCTCCATAAATTTTCCAAAGCCAAACAACTACATCAAAGAAGGGATTGCTTATGTTGAAAAGCATTTTGCCGGCAACTACGGCTCTGTTGATGCGCCGCATTTCTTTGTTTGCACTTTCGCTGAAGCAGAACAATGGCTCAATGATTTTATTGAACAACGTTTTGAACAATTCGGTATTTATGAAGATGCCATAGTAACAAAAGAACATATCCTGCACCACTCGGTGTTAACACCCATGCTCAACATTGGTTTGCTTACACCACAACAGGTGTTGGATAAAGTTTTGAAGCAAGCAACAAAGCATAACATCCCACTGAATTCACTGGAAGGTTTTATACGACAAATCATGGGTTGGCGTGAGTTTATCCGCATTGTGTACGAACGTGAAGGCAGCAAGCAGCGCACCAGGCATTATTGGCTGTTTAACCGGAAAATACCCGAGAGTTTCTGGAATGGCACAACAGGTATATTACCAATTGATGAAACCATAAAGAAAGTATTGAAGACAGGCTACTGTCACCACATTGAACGCTTAATGGTGTTGGGTAATTTTATGTTGCTCTGCGAGTTTGATCCCAATGAAGTGTATCGCTGGTTTATGGAATTGTTTATTGATGCATACGATTGGGTGATGGTGCCAAATGTGTATGGCATGACCCAATTTGCAGATGGTGGACTGATGACGACGAAACCATACATCAGCGGCAGCAATTATTTAATGAAGATGAGTGATTATGAGAAGGGCGATTGGCAAGTTGTTTGGGATGGTTTGTTCTGGAGGTTTATGCATGTGCATAGAGATTTCTTTTTGCAAAATCCACGATTAGGAATGTTGATCAACACATTTGATAAGATGGCTGTTGAAAAAAGAAAAACACATTTACACAACGCCGAAAAATTTTTACAACAACTCGATCAATGAATTTCACAGCAGAAGATAAAGACCGCATCATAGAAATGGCGTGGGAAGACCGCACGCCTTTTGAAGCTATTGCACTGCAGTTTGGTTTAAAAGAAAAAGAGGTGATTGCTTTTATGCGCACCAACAGCAAGCGATCCAGCTTTCGTATGTGGCGCAAACGCATGGCAGGTCGATCGACCAAACACACTGCATTACGAAGCGATGAAGTGAATCGATTTAAATGTAACCGCCAACGTAGCATTAGTATGAACAAAATCAGTAAACGATAAACATGAACATCCTCCTTACAGGCGCTAATGGTTATATTGGTCAGCGGCTCATCCAGTTGCTGTTGCAGGAGGAGCATGTCATCTACTGTTGCGTTAGAAATAAACAACGGTTTGAAGCGGAATACCGTCATCCAAAAATCAGGATCATTGAAATTGATTTTCTCAATCCCGATAATGCGCAATTGCCTGTTGAACTGGATGTGGCGTTTTATCTTATTCATTCATTAACCTCTGCTGCCGGAACATTTGAAGCTGAAGAGCAAACCTGTGCAGAAAACTTCAATCGGCTTATCAAGCAAACAAAGACACAACAAGTTATTTTTCTTGGTGGTATTGTTAATGCAACTCATTTATCACAACACCTCTCCTCCCGTTTGCACGTAGAGCAAATTCTTAAAGCAACCAATATACCGCTAACCATTTTACGGGCTGGTATCATCGTTGGTTCGGGAAGTGCGTCATTTGAAATCATCCGGGATCTTACAGAGAAACTACCGGTCATGGTCACCCCAAGATGGCTCAACACCAAATGCCAGCCCATTGCCGTGCGGAATGTATTGCAATATTTAATGGGTGTAATGCTGAAAACTTCTACCTACAATCGTGATTTTGATATTGGCGGAAGTGAAATACTTACTTATAAACAAATGATCATGCAGTTTGCAGAAGTGCGTGGATTGAAACGCTACATTTTAACCCTGCCCGTCATGTCGCCACGCATCTCTTCTTATTGGTTATACTTTCTTACTTCTACTTCTTACCCGCTTGCTGTTAACCTCGTAAACAGTATGAAAGTGGATGTGATCTGCAGACCTAACGACCTGGAAAAAGAATTAAACATTCAACCATTTACTTATAAAGAAGCCGTGTCGCTTGCATTTGAAAAGATTGAACAAAACATGGTGGTGAGCAGTTGGAAAGATGCTTTCAGCAGTAGCAAAACTTCGTTGCAGTTAATGCAGTATATGCGTGTACCGGAGTTCGGTTGTTTCAGAGATGTAAAGCATCGGGAAATAGAGCCCGCACAGACTGATGCCATATTAAATAAGATATGGAGCATCGGCGGCCAAACCGGTTGGTATTATGGAAACCAACTATGGCTGTTACGTGGTTTTCTTGATAAAGCATTTGGCGGTGTGGGTTTACGACGGGGCCGCACAAACACAAATAGAATAGATGCAGGCGACGCATTGGATTTTTGGCGTGTATTGGTTGTAAGCAGAGAACATAAACGAATGCTTTTGTACGCTGAAATGAAATTACCCGGTGAAGCCTGGCTGGAGTTCCGCATAATGAAACGGAAAAATAAATTACAGTTGAGACAGGTAGCAACGTTTCGTCCAAAAGGAATATGGGGAAGATTGTATTGGTATTGCATGCTCCCTTTCCACTATTTTATTTTTAATGGTATGATCAACGAACTTATTAAAGAAGAGAAAAAGAAAGCGTAAAAGATATTACACAGAATGTCGTGCGTTGTAATTATGCCTTGCAAATAATATTTATTGAAAATGATCTCGTTTACTACTGACTATGCTGCAATAATTGAACGTGTTGAGAATATGGATCCCGTCCGTTATGCAAAGACGAGAAACTTTATTGATGGAGATGTTACCTATCTCTCACCTTATATTTCCCGTGGTGTTATTAGTGTAAAACAAGTGAAGGAGATTGTACTGCGGAAAGGTTATAAAACTTACCAAATAGGAAAATTTCTACAGGAACTTGCGTGGCGTGAATTTTTTCAGCGTGTGTGGCAGACGAAAGGAACAGCAGCTATTAATCGTGCATTAAAGCACGAGCAGACTGATGTGCGGCATACACACATGATCAAATCTGTTGCAACTGCTTCAACAGGAATTAAAGCCGTTGATGAACAGATAAGCAAACTTTACAAACAAGGGTACATGCACAATCATGCACGCATGTATGTCGCTTCTATTGTTTGTAATATTGGAAAGGCACATTGGCTGCAACCGGCAATATGGATGTATTATCATTTAATCGATGGCGATTTGGCAAGCAACAACTGCAGCTGGCAATGGGTTGCAGGGGCATTCTCTTCAAAAAAATATTATTGCAACCAGGAAAACATCAATAAATATTGTAAGAGTGATCAACACAAAAATTTCCTTGATAAGAGTTACGAAGAACTTCCTGAAATGAATGTCCCGGAGGAACTGCTGGAAACGGTTGCGTTATCACTACAAACCGAGTTACCAAAAGCAGATACGATCACTATGGATCCCTCCAAGCCTGTATTGATCTACAACTCTTACAATCTTGACCCCAACTGGCGCAAACAAGAAGATGCCAACAGGATATTGTTGCTGGAGCCTTCGCACTTTGCAAACTATCCTGTAAGTGAAAAAGTGTTGCAGTTCATTCTTGATCTGTCAAAGAATATTGAAGACATCCAGCTTTTTGTCGGCGAATTTGATCAATTGTTGCATCTGACTGGCAATGCTTTTGTCTTCTCAAAAGAACATCCCGCATTTGAACATTATACTGGAACAAAAGACAGTCGGGATTGGATGTTTCCCCAGGTAACGGGTTACTTCAGTTCTTTCTCTGGGTATTGGAAAAAATGGGAGCGCTATTTGTAAGAACAGTTCAACCAAAGTATTACTTGTTTGTTGATGCATAAACTTATTTCATGGAATCGGTAAAAAATAAACA
Organism: Lacibacter sp.; assembly: GCF_057361365.1. Classification (NCBI taxonomy): domain Bacteria; kingdom Pseudomonadati; phylum Bacteroidota; class Chitinophagia; order Chitinophagales; family Chitinophagaceae; genus Lacibacter; species Lacibacter sp. Next base: position 258,922 of record NZ_JBMQSG010000006.1, read on the forward strand.
TGTATTGATAGTTGGTGCAACGGGTGGAATTGGTAGTAAGGTTGCGAAATTATTGGCAAGCAGCGGGGCTCATTTGTTTCTTACGGGCCGCAACAGCGAAAAGCTCGAAGCATTGGCAAAGGAACTGAATATTCCTTCCTCCAAAACGATGGCACTCGACATTAGTAAAACTGCAGAAGTTGCCGTGTTGAAAGAAAAGTTCTTTGCTCAATATCCTACCATTGATGTATTGGTAAATGCAGCTGGCATAGGCATTATCAAATCGTCGGATACATTAACCGAAGATGAGTTTATGCAAACAATCCATACTAACCTCTTCGCTCCTTTCCTGTTGGTGAAAGCATTTTTGCCAAACATGAAAGAAACAAAGAAAGGATTGATCATTAATATCCCCGGTATACTTGGTAAAGTTCCAATGTTGGGTGCTGCTGCCTACAGTGCATCGAAGTACGGATTGAATGGAATGATGCAAAGCATTCGTGAAGAAGTAAAACGAACGGAGATCCGTATCACCAATTTATTTCTTGGCGGTGCTGATACTCCTTTCTGGGACACAATCGACCTTCGTGTACAGCGTGATAAAATGGTAATGGCAGAAGAAGCAGCAAAAGCGATTTGGTTTTTGTGCCAGCAACCAACCAGCGCTGTTGTGAGTGAAATGGTAGTACAACCATTCAATCACCAGGCTATTTAAAGTAAAACGGCATCCCTCCAAAGTAGGGATGCCGTTTTTTTATGCAAGCGGTTTTTCGTTATGCTGCTTTATGAAATTCTACCAGGTTGTTTTGCACTATTGGCCATTTCCCAAACAACTCTTCAACTACTTTAATTCTAAATTCAAATATTTGCTTCAACTGAGCTTTTACAAACAAAGTATTAGCTATGCCGCCCAAAAAACCTAATGGATTGCGGTAATGAACAATGTCCGTCATCTCCACACCTCCATCAATGATTTTAAAATGATGTTGATGGTGCCATAACTTGTAGGGTCCGAAACGTTGTTCATCAACAAAAAACTCTTTGTCTTTTACATGGGTAATTTCCGTCATCCAATAAACAGGTATGCCCAACACAGGCTTTACTTTGTATTCAATGATCTGGCCGTGGTACATTTTCTCGCCATGATGTTTCGATAAAATTTTAAACCCGAGGTTATTGGGTGTAATCTTTTGAAGATTTGCCGGGTTGGAAAAAAAATCCCAGGCTGTCTCAATATCAACCGGAATTTTTTGAACTGTTTTTAACGAAAAAGTAGCCATAACTAGTTATAAAGATTATTGGCGATAACGATCTCGGGATATTCATTTTCTTCACTAGCCCATTGATATAACAAATCGCTGCCAATGGGTTCATAAATATCTCTCTTTAACGGATCGGTGGGTAATTCTTTCATGGGTACCAGCACCAGGAAATGTGGTTCTACATAATCGTAGTGCTTATCAACTGTTAATCCTTTTACCTGCACAAATTTGTAACCCTTGCTTTGCAATTGATCCAATGCTTTTTTGTTGAATTCGATTGTGGCACTCCGGGCTTCGGCTATTCCTTTTCGCATGGTGATTGATTTACGTAATGAATAATAATCGGAAGGCAAAATTGTTCGCTCAGCAAGGGATTTTAACGAATGTTGATTGAACGATTGGCTCCCAAAGGTACGACTTCAACAAACAGACAATTGATAAAATGAATGTTAATAACGGAATCGATTGCGCAGGAATTGATATTTGCTCTATAAGATTTGGACATCATGGCCAGCAAATAAAAAACCCGCCTTCAACTTGAAGAGCGGGTAAAAAAAATTGTGCCCACGAAAGGAATCGAACCTTCACATCCTTGCGAATGGCAGATTTTGAGTCTGCTGCGTCTACCAATTCCGCCACATGGGCATGTAACGATATTTTTTTAAGAACTCACCGCCGGCCCAAGTATTTCACCTCTCGGTCAAAGACTTTCCTTTGGGGCTGCAATATTACAGAATCTTTGCTTTCGTATGAAATTTTTTATGCCTTCTACTTTTTCTTAAATGGTATATTGCAAATCTTTAAACGATTGAAATGCTTACGATAGGACTTATAAGAGAAGGAAAAACACCTGCCGATAACCGTGTTGCGCTAACTCCTGCACAATGCAAGTGGGTTCATAAAAATACAGCTGGTGTAAAAATTGTTGTACAGTCGTCGCAACATCGCTGTTTTACCGATAAAGAATATCGATCTGCCGGAGTTGAAGTGGCGGAAGAGATGAGCAATTGCGACATATTATTTGGTATTAAGGAAGTGCCTGTTCCGGATCTTATTCAAAATAAAACCTATCTTTTTTTCTCACATACGAAAAAAGCCCAGGTTCATAATATGAATCTGATGCGGGCTATGGTGGAGAAAAAGATCACACTCATCGATTATGAATGTTTAACGCATGAAGATGGACAACGCATCATTGGGTTTGGTTTTTTTGCGGGTGTGGTGGGTGCTCACAACGGTATGATGGCATTTGGCAATCGTACAGGTGCGTTCAAGCTCGGTCGTGTTGGTGATGTGCGTGATTACCGCCAGCTCATTCATACCTATTTTGGATTGAAACTTCCCAAAATAAAAATTGCTGTTACTGGAAGTGGTCGAGTTGCACATGGATTATTGGAAATCATGAACCTGCTTGGTGTAAATGAAGTGGAGCCGTTTGACTATTTGCATCGTCAATACGAATACCCGGTGTATGTGCATTTAAAGGGAAGAGATTTGTATGAACGAAAAGATGATGGCACTTACAACCGTGATAATTTTCATGAATTCCCGGAAGAATATAAATGCAGCTTCTCCCCTTTTGTAAAACACACTGATATTTTGTTAAATGGTGTGTACTGGGATAAAACAATCCCATCGTTGTTTTCACTGGATGAGTTTCGCACTGCTTCTTTCAAGATTCAAACGATAGCTGATATTACAAACGATACCGGCGGTTCCATTCCCATCAATATCGGCGACTCAACGATTGCTGATCCTGTTTATGGAGTTGACAAGACTACTTTGCAAAAAACAGCTCCTTACCTGCCAGGTTCTGTTGATGTAATGGCAGTTGGTAATTTACCCAATGAACTGCCACGTGATGCTTCACGTTATTTTGGTGAACAACTGATCAAGTTTGTATTGGATGATTTAGTAAAAGGCGGTTCACCCATTTTGGATCGGGCAACTATGTTGAAAGCAGGCGTACTAACGGATGAGTATAATTATTTGAAAGAATACGCAGGGCTGTAAAATTGTAAAATACAAAGTGGAAGTACGAAACCCCGTCACCAGTTGCAAACCCAGAGGGCGGTTATAAATACAAATAGTAATCTTTTAAAAGACTGACAAACTCATTTGTGTATTGATTGTTTTCATCTTTGATGGCCATTGATTCAACCACTGGTTCGGTTTTCATTCGGCTAAATAATAACAGCGAACGAAAATAACGGTGCTTAACAGATTGTGTTACCTGCACATGCTTTTGCAAGTGGAGATTAGTATCGTTTGCTAATTCAATCATTCGTTCGGAACGAACATACGGAAGGAGCACTGCAAAACTTCCATCTTCAGTTAAATTCAAATCAACCACCTGAACCAATTCATCCAGCTTCAATCCTTCATCATGCATCGCTACATTTCTGTTAGCAGCCCCCGATTTTAAATCGCCCTCATAGAAGGGCGGATTAGAAATGATAAGGTCATACTTTTTTGAAAAGCCGAATTGCTTTACATCAGCATGAAACAACTGCAACCGATTTTTCCAGGGTGAAGTTTCAATATTTTGATGCGCTTGGTGAAACGATGGTTCATCAATTTCTATTCCATCGATCAATGCATAAGATTTTTGCGCAAGCATTAACAACAAAAGACCCGTGCCTGCACCAATGTCCAGCGCACTTTTCGCTTTTAACCTTTCAACTTCGTCAGCTATCCATGCTCCAAACAAGCAACTATCCGTACTCACTTTCAACGCAGCTTTTTCCTGCTGCACTGTAAATTGTTTGAATTGAAAATAGTTGTTGGGCATAAAGAAAGCTTCAAGCTATTAGCGATAAGCTGCAAGTAAAAAAACAATTTCCATAATAAGTATTTCAAAACTTAGGGCTTAAAGCTGGCAGCTAAAACCTTTTCACCATTCCGCTCTTGCACTTGGTTGCACACTTAATTCGGCAAAATCATTTGCCAGGTATTTATGATAACCTGTAATCGCAATCATTCCGGCATTATCGGTACAATATTCAAACGAAGGAATAAAGGTTTTCCAATGATACTTCTCGCCCATTTCTGTAAATGCTTTTCGCAAGCCACTATTGGCACTCACGCCTCCTGCTAAACAAATCTCTTTAATACCTGTTTGCTTTGATGCCTTCTTCAACTTGTTGAGCAAGATCGACACAATGCGTTGCTGAACGGATGCACATATATCATTGAGGTTATCAGCAATAAATTTCCTTTGTTCTTCTTCGCTTGCCAAAAATTCTTCTTTAAACACAAGACTTGTTCCTGCATTGCGTAAAAAATAAAGAATGGAAGTTTTCAATCCGCTGAAACTGAAATTCAGTTCAGGTATCTGTGGTTCAGGAAATTTAAAACGATGGGGATTTCCCAGCTGTGCATATTTATCGATCAGTGGTCCGCCTGGATAAGGGAGTCCTAACAACTTTGCTGTTTTATCAAATGCTTCACCAGCGGCATCATCAATGGTTTCACCCAACACTTTCATTTGCGTTGCACTTTCGCACAAAACAATTTGAGTATGCCCGCCACTCACTGTCAAACACAAAAAAGGAAATGAAGGTTTCTCCTCGGGAATTAAATTCGCCAAGACATGCGCCTGCATATGATGCACGGCAATCAACGGAATATTTAATGCTAGTGAAAGTGATTTTGCAAACTGGGTACCCACCAATAAAGAACCGATCAAGCCCGGCGCCTGCGTAAATGCAACGGCATTGAGATGAGTTTTCTCTACTCCTGATTTTTTCAAAGCTTCATCAATAACCGGAACAATGTTTTGCATATGTGCACGACTTGCCAGTTCGGGCACAACGCCTCCATATTGTTCATGCACAGCCTGTGTTGCAATTACATTGGAAAGAATTATTCCATCACGGCAAACGGAAGCTGATGTTTCGTCGCAGGAAGATTCGATTGCGAGAATTGTGATCAAAACAGGAATGAAAATTAAAAATGAATAATGATGAATGTAAAAGTAAGGCAGTTAACTTTTTAATTTTTCGTTTTACATTTCTCATTTTTTATTTACTCCTTATGGCTACCACTGGATCCATTTTAGCAGCAATAAACGCCGGGATGATACCAGCCAGTATTCCCGTAAGAATACACACTATTACAGCCACCATAAACAAACCAATTGAGATAAATACTTTGAATTTAAATACGGCTGAAAGAATAAAGGTTAATCCAAATACAAGCGCCAAACCAATTATACCACCCAGCACACAAAGAAATGCGCTCTCCATTAAAAACTCTGCAAGAATGGTTCTTCGTTTTGCACCAATGGCTTTCTTTAAACCAATAATGCTTGTACGTTCACGAACTGTTACAAACATAATATTCGCCACACCAAAAATGCCGACGATAAAAGAAAGGATTGTGATGGCAATTCCGCCAATAGTCATACCATTAAAAATAGAAGTGATCTGTGTAGCACCGCTGCTCACATCATTCAACGCAAAATTATCTTCCTGTTTAGGGTTAAGTTTGCGAACACTACGCATTACACCACGCAATTCATTTTTCATATCATCCGTTGGAACATTTTCTCTGCCCTTTACAATCATAAAACCGTCGCTACGGCTTTCGTTGCCCACCTGGCTCGCAAAACGGTAAGGAATAATAATTACGTTATCGAAGTCCCAGCCACCCAGGAGGTTTTGACCCTGCTTTTTTACAATACCTACCACGTTCACTTTACGACCTTTGATCACTACTTCTTTACCCAACGCATTTTCAGCTTTATCAAACATCTTTTCTGCCACATTAAAGCCCATCACTAAACTTGCGCTGCCATATTCAAATTCGTTTGCAGAAAGGTAGCGTCCCCATCCAATTTCAACCGGTTGTATCTGGTTAAATTCATCCGTTACACCATACCAGCTTACACTGGAAAGGGAAACATCTTTATAATCAATTGCTGAAGCGTTAAAATAAGTGAAGGCAACATTGCTGGCTAAAGACATCCGCTGTTTTACGGGGGCCATTTCTTTGAATTTAGGATTGGGCCTGTTCACATATTTCCACCAGGGATACTCGCCACCTCCGCCCCATGGCCATTTCTGTACATAAATAGTATTGTTACCAAATGCTTTGAATTCGCTCTTAATACTACTCTCAAGACTACCCACCGTAGCCATTACACTGATGATGCAAAAAATACCAAACGTAATACCCAACAGGCTTAAAAAAGTACGCAATTTGTTCTTTCTTAACTCCTGCGTGGCAAACAGGAGGCTGTTCCAGAATATTTCGAAGGTTTTACGCATACCCAAATTTATACTGATTTGTCGATGCACAAAGAAAATTGTTACAAATGGAAGCGCCCGGCGGCTTACCTTTGCGGGCTTAAAAAGGCCGATAGTTCATAGTTAATAGTTCATAGTGGTTTTCGACACCTGTAATCTATTATCCATGAACTATGAACCATGAACTTCGACATGAAATTTACAAACGAAATCAATCGCCGACGCACATTCGCCATCATCTCTCACCCCGATGCGGGTAAAACAACGCTTACAGAAAAGTTACTGTTGTTTGGTGGTGCCATACAGGTGGCAGGTGCCGTAAAAAGTAACAAGATCAAGAAACACGCAACGAGTGACTTTATGGAGATCGAAAGGCAGCGTGGCATCTCGGTTGCTACATCGGTGATGACCTTTGAATACAACGGCACTCTTATTAACCTGCTTGATACTCCCGGTCACAAAGATTTTGCCGAGGATACTTACCGCACGTTAACAGCAGTTGACAGTGTTATTCTTGTAATTGACAGTGTGAACGGTGTGGAAGATCAAACAAGAAGGTTGATGGAAGTTTGCCGCATGCGTGATACACCTGTGATTGTATTCATCAACAAGATGGATCGTGATGGTAAAAACCGTTTTGATTTGCTGGAAGAAGTGGAGAAAGAATTGAACCTGCACTTGCATCCAATGACATGGCCCATCAACAGCGGAAAAGATTTTAAAGGCGTGTATGATCTCGATAAAAAATCATTGGTACTGTTTACACCTAATACAAAAGCAAGTGATGAAGATGTGGTAGAGATCAAAGATCTTTCAGCTTCTGTATTGGATGAAAAAATCGGTGACATTGATGCCAAAATTTTACGTGAAGACGCAGAACTTGTTGAAGGCGTATATGGCGATCTTGACAGAACTGAATACCTTAAAGGAAAAGTAGCGCCGGTGTTCTTTGGAAGTGCCGTTAATAATTTTGGTGTGAAGGAAATGCTTGATACATTCATTCGCATTGCACCTTTACCGCAAAGCCGTGAAACTTCAACACGTCATCTCGATGTGCAGGAAGACAAATTCAGCGGATTCATTTTTAAGATACATGCTAACCTTGATCCGAAGCATCGTGATCGTATCGCTTTCCTTCGTGTATGCAGTGGCAAGTTTGAACGTAACAAATATTTCCACCATGTTCGTTTAGATAAGGATGTGCGTTTCAGCAATCCTTATTCGTTCATGGCACGGCAGAAAGATGTAATTGAAGAAGCTTATCCGGGTGATGTTGTTGGTTTGTTTGATACAGGCAATTTTAAAATTGGTGATACATTAACTGAAGGCGAAGATTTTTACTTTACCGGTATTCCTTCGTTCTCTCCTGAATTGTTTAAAGAAGTGATCAACAAAGATCCGATGAAGACCAAGCAACTGGAAAAAGGTTTGATGCAATTGACGGACGAAGGTGTTGCACAGTTGTTCACACAATTTGGCGGTAACAAAAAGATCATTGGTTGTGTTGGTGAACTACAGTTTGAAGTTATTCAATATCGTTTGTTGCAGGAATATGGCGCCAGTGCTGAGTTCAGGGCTTTGCCTTACTACAAAGCTTGCTGGATCACAAGTAAGGATCAAAAAAAGCTTGATGATTTCACCCGCTTCAAAACAAATAATATTGCAGCAGATAAAGACGGGCATTTGGTTTACCTCGCACAAAGCGAATGGTTCTTAAATACTGAACGACAAAATAATCCTGATATTGAGTTTCACTTTACCAGTGAAATACATAAGGAAGGATAAGGTGAAGTACAAAGTCGAAAGTGCGAAGTGAGCTGAAAGTTAGTAGATGAACATTGGTCGGTACGGTTGCAAACCGTCAGACCAATAATTATTATCGTGTTCCAATTTACGTCTGACGGCCTAAGGGCAGTGCCGACGAAATACATATCATGAAACTCTTCGAATCAGAACGCTTATACGTACAACCTTACACAAAGGATGATGCTGCTATTTTCTTTGCCTTAAATGGCGATGCAGAGATTATGCAGTACATACGGGAACCGAAGAGCAAAGCAGAAAGCGATTTGTTTCTTGAAGAGAATTTAAAATTTTATTCCACGCATCCGGGCCTTGGTCGTTTTGCAGTGTTTACAAAAGATGACAACAGTTTCGCTGGTTCATTTTCTTTATTATCCATCACCAATACAGAGAACATTCACCTTGGTTATGCGCTGCTGAAACCATTTCATGGAAAAGGACTGGCAACAGAACTGGTGAAGGCATCATTTGATTATGTATTCAGCACAATTCCCCATGAAAGTGTTCATGCACTAACTGTTGCTGAAAATATTGGTTCACAGAAAGTGTTATTGAAATGTGGTTTTACATTCACAGGAACAATAGTGCACGATAGCGACGAGGTGATGGTTTATGAAAAAAGAAAGCTACCAGCAACGAGCTGATAGCTTTAGTATGTTTACCAAGTAAATTTTGAACTTATATCTTCCCTACTCTCTCCATCATCTTTTCTACCAACTTATAAGTAGCAGGGCAATATTCCACATTCTGTTTGTAAACATGCACCCACTCTGTAAAGTTCTTTTTAGTATGATGAGGAAAAGTTGCACAATCAACAGGACGTATCTCGTAAATAGAGCACTTATTGTCTTTTAGATTGAGGAACTGACAAGGTTGTTTTTTATTCATCATATCACCCGTGCTGCGTTCTTTATACAACCACTTCGCCGTAAACTCTTCAGGCGTTTGATCGAAATGTGCAGAGATGCGTTTGATATCCTGCTTGGTGAAAGTAGGTGTCATTGTCTTGCAGCAATTAGCACATGCAAGGCAATCTGTTTCAGCCCACACTTGCTGATCTACTTCCTTGGCTATCTTATCAACTCCTTTTGGCTTCACTGTTTCCAAACGTGTAAGAAAATAACGAAAGCGTCGGCGATTCTGTTGCATTAAACGCTTAAAGAAAGGAAGGTGCATTGGCTTCGATGATTGCATACAGGGATTAATTATTAAGCAGCGAATATAATGAGCAATTGGCAATGGACAATGAACAATAAGCAATAGACAATATCCAAATGGTGAACGGTCTTTACAACCTCCGGCCTTCTTATCGTCCCAACTTCAAAATCTTCTTATCTTCCAAACTTCAATCACACACACATTATGTGGGATCCATATAAAAAGGGATTTAAAGCTTACCTGCAACTCGAACGTTCGCTGAGTGAAAACTCTGTGGAGGCGTACCTGCATGATGTGGAAATGCTAACGCAATACCTGCAAAGCATCAGTGATCTTAAAAATCCTTCTGAACTGCTGCTAAAAGATCTGCAGCAGTTTATAAAATGGATTGCCGAACTGGGAATGAGTGCGGGAAGCCAGGCAAGGATTATCTCGGGCCTTCGGCAATTTTATAAGTATTGTTTGATAGAGCAGATCAGCACAACCGATCCCACAGCTTTATTGGAAACGCCCAAGCTGAAAAGAAGTTTACCGGATACACTGAGTTATGATGAAATTGAAGCCATCATCAACCAGATCGACCTGAGCAAACCGGAAGGTGGCCGTAACAAAGCTATTCTTGAAACAATGTATAGTTGCGGTTTACGTGTCAGCGAAGTGGTGAATCTTAAATTGTCGAACCTATATCTTGATGTTGGTTTTATACGTGTGATTGGCAAAGGCGACAAAGAACGATTGGTGCCTATTGGCAGCAGCGCAATAAAATATATTACGATCTATGTAAAAGATATTCGTGTGCATGTGCAACCTAATAAAGGAAAAGAAGATTTTGTTTTTCTTAACCGTCGTGGTGATGAGTTGACGAGGGTAATGATTTTCCTCATTATTAAAGAGCTGGCAAAAAAAGCCGGCATTATCAAAAATATTTCGCCGCATACATTCCGTCACTCATTTGCTACACATTTGGTTGAAGGAGGTGCCGATTTGCGGGCAGTACAGGAAATGCTGGGCCATGAAAGTATTACCACTACTGAAATTTATACCCATCTCGACAGGGAATATCTTCGCAAAACGCTGGAACAATATCACCCTGGTTTTGGAAAAAAATAATCTCATCAAATGATACAACGTATTGTCATCAGCTTCACTTTCTTTTTTGTTTTTACTTTTTGTTTTGCGCAAAACCAAAAGGCTGCAAACATAGAAGTAATTGCTTATTACTCCGGCAGCAGCGAAGGCATTGATAAGTACATGGTGCTAGATATTACGCAGATCATTTTTTCCTTTGGTCATTTGAAAGGGAACCGCCTGCACATTAGTAATGCAAGAGACACAGGTAGAATTCAAAAGTTGGTATCGTTGAAACAACGCAATCCTAAATTGAAAGTATTATTATCGCTTGGTGGCTGGGGAGGCTGTGCACCTTGCTCGGAGGTATTTTCAACAACTGAAGGAAGGAATGAATTCGCAGCATCAACAAAAGAATTGCTTGATTTTTTTGAGGCAGATGGTATTGACCTTGACTGGGAGTACCCGGCTATTGAAGGCCATCCAGGCCATACTTATAAAAAAGAAGACAAGGAAAATTTCACATTGCTTGTGCAAGCGCTTCGAAAAGCGTTAGGCAAAAAAGCTATCATTAGTTTTGCAGCAGGCGGCTTTGATAAATTTTTACAGGAATCAATCGATTGGAAAGCTGTAAAGCCGGTGATCGATTTTGTAAACCTCATGAGCTATGATCTTGTAAGTGGCTTCAGCACTGTTACCGGTCATCACACACCGCTTTATTCCAACTCAACGCAAAAACAATCGGCTGACAATGCCATCAACTATTTTAAATCCATAAATTTCCCTTTAGAAAAAATAATTATCGGTGCAGCTTTTTATGCCCGTACCTGGGAGAATGTAAGAGACGTCAACAATGGTTTGTACCAGCAGGGAAACTTTAAACACTTTATTTCTTACAACCAGTTCGATCAACGATTAAGTAAAGACAGTGGATTTGTCTTTTACAGAGATAGCATTGCGAAAGCTCCTTATGCTTACAATAAACGCACAAACACATATGCTACTTTTGATGATGAGGTTTCCATTGCGGAAAAAGTGAACTATGTTAAACAACAAAAGCTGGGCGGTATTATGTTTTGGGAACTATCGCTCGACAAACCTGTAAAAGGACTGCTGAGCATCATCAGCCAGGAGAAAAATAAATAACTCTTTGCTGCTTATACCGGGAAAAAGAAAAGTAAACTCTTGACTTGCTCCTTCATACGTTGAACAACTGTTGAACGATATTGAAACTTCACGGCATGTATATCTTCCATTAATTTTTCAAGCTTAGCTGCATTACTGTACAATTGTTTAACAGAATGAAGTTTGCTGTTATGCAAATTGAACGGAACAGAAATATCCAACCGGTTTGAATAATAGCGGCTACCCAGTTGAAACTGCATGCTGTAGGTATGGAAAATATTTCCAGGCTCAAAAAGGAGCACCATATCATGTAGCCTGTCGAAGCGCCATTTTTTTTCGTAAAAAAGAAAGTTGAAAACCTGTGGCTGATAAAGAGGTTGAACAATAAATGCATCCCTGTCTGCTGCCGGCAGGGATGCTAAACTGATTACGTCTTCTCCTAACTTTTCTTGCAGCTCTTTTGAAATTTCAGCGGTATTGAATAACAACATATTTAAATGAAAGTGATGTCAGAGGATTTTTTATTGGTATTGCATTTCGCCTTCACCATTTACTACGGCCGATTCTCTTGTTGCATGATTAAAATGAGCAAATCTTGTTTCAATGTCTTTCATAGCAAGGATCATTTCTTTCGAGAGTTGCTCACGTTCATCGAGCTTGTGCTGTAACATTTCAATTTGCAGACATAATTCCTCCCGTTCCCTGATGAATTGCCCAATTGCCTGTTCTTTTTCCTGCACTTGTTTGCTTAGTTGTGCCAGGGAATATTCAAATTCCTGCAGCTTTTCTTTCCATGCCGATTTTTTCTGTTCTAAAGAAGTATTCACTATTTCAACCTGTTCTTCTAGTCGTAGTTTTTCCTTAGCAACCTGTTGCAATTCTATAATTTCTTCTTCAGCCATTCGCTTTTCCGTTTGCAACCTGGTAATATTTTCATTCAGGCGTTCATTGCTTGCAAGCAACTGTTCATACGAATAAGTGTCACGAAGAATAGCTGTTAAGTGATCCCTGAACTCTTCAACCTTTTCTGCCACTTGGCTAGCATGTATTCGTGTTGCCGTAATACCTGCTTTTTGCTCGAGTATATCTTCATTAATTGTTCTGGAAGTTTCAACATTATTCAATTGCTCTTTTAATTGTTTTATTTCATCTTCCAACAGTTGTTCTCGTTCTGTTGATTCAGCAATCACTACTTGCTGCTGCAATTTCTCAACCTGTAATCTCGCTTCAGAAAGCTCTGCATCAAACTGTAATTTTAAACGTTCAGCTTCTGCAAGTTGCTCCTTCAATTGATCTTCATATCTTATTTTGTCTTGCTCAAATTGCTCTGCCAGCAATTGCTTTGAACTATTGTTTTCTTTCAATTCTTCAAATGCTTCATTTACACGAAGCTTCTCCTTTTCTGTATTGCGTAACTGTTGTTCAAGGTCAAGTAAGCTACGCTCCTGCCTTGTTATTTTATCCTGCAGGTTTTGAAGTATTTGGTGACTGGCTTCAGTTTCCATATCATCCGTATCCCATTCTTTACCTTGCCTTAATTGTTCAATATGTGTGAGTGCTTTTGCATACTGCACCTGTAATTCCATATGCCTTTTTTCCGCTGCTTTTAATTCATCATGCAACAGTAGTTCTGCTTCTTCCTTCCTTAATATTTCTGAACTGAATTTATTTTGAAGTGTATCGAGCTTATGCTGCAATGCCTCTGTTGCATCTGGAGCGGATCTTAACCGGTATTTATCAAACATCTGTTTACCAATGTAGCCCAGAGCAAGTGAAGCAACAATAATTAAAAATAATTCAAAAGAATGCAGGGAGGAGATTGCTCCCGGTATCACAAACAAAGTATTCATAGCTTTTCCTTTATGTAAGTTTCATTGCTACAGATCGTTCCGGCGTAAAACGACTTTACAAAAAGGATTCTCGGGAAATTATCATCAGAAAAGCAAATATTAAACCAAACTCATTTTTTGTGGATAACAAAGAAGGCCGCCCAAAACGGCCGTTCATAGGTGTACTTCCATTGGCATTTATTGCACAACTATTTTACTGCTTTGGATAAGTTTCCTTTGATCATCCATTACCTGCAAGATGTACATACCGGGCAGTATTTTGTCGTTTAAATGTATTTGCTGCGTTTCATTTTTTCCATTAATCTGTTTTTGAAAACTATAAAACAGTTGTCCGGCAGCATTCAACAATCGTAATTGATAAATACCTGGTTTTACATTTGGAAATGAAATGTTGATGGTTCCTGATGGAGCAACGGGGTTAGGATAAATTTTTATTTTGGTGGGAAGTAATGAATCGAGAAACGAAATTGTTTGACTTCTTGTACTTCGAATTGAAATTGCACCTCCAATTCCACCTTTTCGTATAGATTGGTAACCGGTGACTATTATTTCACCAAACAACTCTGTGGAAACGGTTTTCATTTTCACCATTAAATTGTTATTCTTGTCGAATGCATTACCTTTTATTTCCTTCATTTCATAACCAATACTGCTGAATTGCAGTTCCGATTTCTTTGAAGGAAGATAAATTGAATAAACTCCCTTTTCATCTGTAACCACTCCCTGGTTTGTTCCCTTGATCATGATTGAAACGCCCGCCAATGGTTCTTTTGTTGTTTCATCAATTACGCTTCCGGATACAAATAAAGTTTTTTGCTGCCTTGAAGTACTGTAACCGCCAAGTACTATAACTTGTTCCTTGCCTGTTACTGAAGATGGCCTACAAACTGTCTTATTTGCCTGGTTCGGCACTTGCCCTTTAAACTGCCCCTTGGCTTTTGTTGCAAACAATGAAACAGGTAACAACAAACCTGCAGCGTATTTCAAAAATGAAGAAGCAGGTTTCAATTCTATTTGCTGAATGGGTCTGTTGAGTTGATCGTCATTAAAACGACCGCAAGCACTGCCATTGTAATTATTAAAAAAGGAAATGATATCTTCATCAGTTTGATTGGTAAAATCAACAACTTTTTTCTGGCAGGAAGAACAAAAACGCCCCTGTTCAACAGCTGTCATCTTATTCCAGTCTTCGTGACAAGGATCGGCAATACTGAGGTATAATTTTTCTTTCATAGCAGTTTTGGTTTAGTGATTAACTCTAAAAATGTTTCAATTACAAACAGGATGCAACCATTTTTAGAATTACACAACAATTCCAAAAAATATTTTTACCTAACTTCCCGCCTCAACCTGTTGGCTTGGCATTTATAAAGGCAAAAGATGAAACCACATTAACTGACGCAGAGCTGGTACAACTGTACCGGGCAAATGCTGATTTGAATGTGCTCAGTAATCTTTACCAGCGTTACATGGACCTCATCTATGGTATTTGCCTGAAATATCTTAAAGACCCAGAAGCTGCGAAGGATGCAGTGATCAATATTTACGAAGAATTGATCGGCAAACTGAAACAGCATGAGGTAAGCAATTTCAAAAGCTGGTTATACACGCTCAGTCGCAACCATTGCCTGATGCAACTGCGTAAAGAAAAAGGCCATCACACAGTAGAAATTCCTGAAACATTTATGCAAAGCGGCGAATTAATGCATCCAGATGCCGTAGAGCAAAAGGAAGAACAGCTCAACAGCATGGAAAAATGCCTTGAACAGCTGCCCGCAGAACAAAAAACCTGTGTTAACTTGTTTTACCTGCAGGGAAAATGTTATAACGAGATTACTGAGCACACCGGCATTGAATGGAATAAAGTGAGAAGTTATATACAGAATGGACGAAGAAATTTGAAACTTTGTATGGATAAAAAGCTGCAGGCTGATAGCTAATAGCAGCAAGCAAAACATGATCAACTACAACGCACACGATATTGAACGTTACATCAACCGGCAAATGAATGCTGCGGAGATGCATGCTTTTGAACGTGCCATGATGGATGATGCTATGCTGGCTGATGCGGTTGATGGATATCAATCGGTGGCAAGCAAACGGGATATTGATGCTGACCTTATTGAGTTAAAAACAAAACTCAACACTAAAAAAGAAAATGGCAAGGTGATCACGGGCTTCTTTCGTCCGTGGATAAGTGTGGCAGCGGGAATTATTATTGTATTGACGGCAGTACTGTTTTATCGTTATCAGCAACAAACATCGTCTGACGAAATAGTGGCGGTGAACACGCAAAAAGCAACAGATACCATCGCTGCCATTAAAGAAACTATTGTTGATTCAACTACTGTTGCTATTAATGAAATAAAAACCGAAGAAAAGATTCCTGCGGCACCGAAAGTTTCAACAAAGAAAGAAAGTATAAAACTAAAAGACGATGCTCCTGTAACAGCCAATGAAAGTGATAATGCAAAAACAGAAACAGCAACTACTGCAGCTCCACCACCTTTGAATGAAGTTGTGATCGCTCCCTCTTCTGCAAAACCGGCTAAACTTGAAAAGAAAAGTGAGGCTTTAAATTATGACATGGGGCGCTCTGAAGCAAAAACAAAATCAAACTTGATCCTTAACAGGTTTACAGGTGTAGTTGTTGATGAAAATAACAATCCTCTACCCTTCGCAAATATTACAGAAGTAAAAAGCAGGGTTGGAACTTACGCTGATGCTAAAGGAAATTTCACCATGATAGCTGCTGATTCGGTTATTTCCATTGAAACAAGGTCGGTTGGCTACAGTAACGCTAATGTATTGCTGAGAAATAACCAGCAGCAAACAATTGTATTAAAAGATGAAGCTGTTACTGCAGGCAACCAAACCCGTGAGCAATTGTTTGAGCGTAATCGTAACCGTAATTCCATGATGAAAGAAGAAGTAACAGAAATGGAAAGCGAACCCGCCGATGGCTGGGATAAATACTCCACGTATGTTCTTAATAATCTCCGCACACCCGGCATAAATGATAAACGGAGGCTACGTGAAACAGCCTTACAAAAAGAAGTGGAACTTTCCTTCGATGTTAACCCCGATGGCACTATTGCCAATGTAAAAGTAGAACGTTCTAATTGCAGCACCTGTAACACAGAAGCCATTCGTGTTGTTAAAGAAGGGCCCAAATGGAAATCGAAAAGCGGTAAAAAAGAAAGGGCACGATTTACCGTTCAATTTTGATTTCAGCAATTCATCAATACTTCTTTGGCCTTTCGTCCAACTCCCTACCTTTGCCTCCTATTTACGATTGTTATATGCAAAAGAGCCATGCCTTTTCTCTGCCTAATAACTGCTGAAAAATCGGGCGAAACATATAACGGAAAACAATAAAAAATCAACAAATGAAAAAGTTACTTCTCATTGCCTTTTGCATGGGCACACTTGTAATGACAGAAGCTCAACAATTAAAAACGCCTCAACCATCCACCACACAAACCGTTAAACAGGAACTTGGACTGGGAACAATCGAACTTTCTTACAGCCGTCCGAATATGAAAGGCCGTAAGATATTCGGCGACCTGGTGCCTTTTGATAAAGTATGGCGTACCGGTGCCAACAACGCAACTACTTTGACTTTTACCGATGAAGTAATCATTGGCGGCACAAAAATTCCTGCAGGTAAATACGGGTTATTGTCAATCCCTTCTGCAAATGAATGGACCATTATCATCAGCAAACAAACCGACGTAACTTCTCCTGCTGCTTACAAACAGGATATGGATGTGGTACGTGTAAAAGCTAAACCAATGCAATTGCCATGGAGCTTTGAAACGTTTGGTATTTCTTTCGAGAATATTAAAGACAATGGCTGCGAGTTGATGATGGCATGGGATAAAACATTGGTGTCGTTACCAATTACTTCTGATGTTGATGGCAAAGTAATGAAGCAGATCGAAACAATTATGAAGAGCGATAGCCGTCCTTATTTTGCTGCAGCTTCTTACTATGCGAATAATGGTAAAGATTTAAACCAGGCAATTGTTTGGTACGATAAAGCCATTGAGCAAAATCCTAAAGCTTTCTGGGTATATTATCAAAAGGCAAGCACTTTAGCTAAGCTTGGTAAAAAATCAGAAGCAATTGCAGCGTCTAACAAGTCAATCGAATTGGCAAAAGAAGCAAAGAATGATGACTATGTTGCCCTCAACGAAAAATTGCAGAAGGATCTGAAATAACCAGATTTTTGCCAATAAATAAAAAAGCTCACAGCATGCTGTGAGCTTTTTTTATGATTGAATATTTTTATTTTGAAATCGGATAACTGTTATAAGGCAGCGCTAACGGTGGTGTGAGATCGGCTGTGTTGAATTTGGTAAGCGAAAAGAAACTCTTATCGCAACAATCGGTTTGTCTTGAAGTATATCCAAAAACCAACGAATCGGTTACTGTGTTGTTCAACGAAAGATAATAAGTTGAGTAATCTTTACTCACAGCAAAGCCGGTGATATAATTGGTATCGGCAATAACCTGGAATGAACGCATCACATTTTCAACAGCTCCGTTACTCACCCTCTTCGCAAGGATCTTTACTTTGGCTGAGTCGTACCGTTTGTTTACGCCGCCAATAAGATCATTACCTGTTGCTCCAACTAAACGAAATGAAAAGCCGGGAAGAATCGGATTTCCACAATCAATCCTTGAACAATCTGTACCGCCGCAACGGCTGCCTAAAATTGAGAACATTAAAACCGATGACACGATCAATAATTTATTCTTCATGCTGCAAAAATAAAGTCATTTAAGTAATCAGGCATTTTCTTTGCCTGTTAAAGTTTGTATGATGATGGATAACACAACTACCGCCACTGCGCCGATTACATTTAGCCAAAGGAAGGAAATGATATCAAGGTAGTAAACACTTATAACAATCACTTCAGATATAACTGCCGCAATAAAAACCGCATTTCCTTTTACTTTCTTCAAATAAAAAGCCACGAGGAAGATACCAAGTATCGTACCATAGAACCAACTGCCAAGGATATTTACCGCTTCAATTAAACTGTTACCGAGGTTATATGCAAAGAAGGCAATGACCATGCAAAAGATGCCCCAGAGCAATGTGTAGATCTTGCTCCAGTTATATTCCTGGCGTTCTGTCAATGGCTTCTTAGAAAATTTCTGGTGAAAATCGCACATCGTGCAGGAAGCAAGTGAATTTAATGCTGCAGCAATACTTCCCCATGCTGCCAGGAAAATGATGGCGATGATCAAACCAACTAAACCCGTGGGCAACACATCGCCCACGAAACGAAGAAAAATATAATTGGTATCGTTTGTATCGGCATTGGGATCAGCTTTTTTAATAAGGCTTTTCATTTCATTCCTTATGGCTTTACCCTTTGTTTCAATTTGCTGAAGTTGGGTTCTTGCCAGGTTTACGGCTTCCGGCTGGTCGGTCTTTCTTGCATTGGTTAATGCAAGGGCTACAGTTTTTTTCTCATCCTGCAGCTGATCATACACATCCATCGCTGCCTTATAATCACCGGCATAAGTACTCTTCAATACAACAGCTTCCTGTGTTTTATTAAAAAAAGCAGGTGCTTTAAAAAATGAATAGTATGCAAAAAGTAAACAACCTATGATGAGTATTAAAAATTGCAACGGCACTTTCACCAAACCATTCATCAGTAATCCCAATCGGCTTTCACGTGTATCCTTTGCCGTGAGATAACGCCCTACCTGGCTCTGATCGGTTCCAAAATAACTCAATGCTAAAAAGAAACCACCAATAACGCCACTCCAGATATTATAGCGGTCTTTCCAATCGAAACCATCTTCTGTAACACCAGTTGTTATAACATTTAGTTTTCCTGCTTTACCTGCCACATGCAATGCATCGGTGAAATTTAATCCTTCTGGTAATGATGTGATTGCATAGTAGCCTGCAATGAACATGGCGGCATAAATAATAATAAACTGTACCTGTTGCGTGTAAGCAACAGCTTTAGCCCCACCAGTAACCGTATAAACGATCAACAAACCTCCGGTTACGATATTGGTTGCATAAATATCCCAACCCAACATGCTGCTTAACACCAGCGATGGTGCAAATATGCTGATGCCTGTACTTAATCCACGTGATAGTAAAAAGAGAAAGGAGGTAAATGTTCTTGTCTTTAGATCAAATCTTTTTTCTAAAAACTCGTAAGCAGTAAAAAGTTTCAACTTATGAAACACGGGAACAAACACAATACACACAACGATCATGGCCAGCGGCAAACCAAAATAGTATTGCACAAATCGCATTCCATCCGTGTATGCCTGGCCTGGTGCCGTTAAAAACGTTACGGCACTTGCCTGTGTGCCCATGATGCTAAGCAAGATCACCCACCATGGCATTTGCCTGTTACTTAGAAAATAGCCTTCGAGGTTTTTTGAATGACGACTCCGGTAAACGCCATACACTATTACACCCAGCAGTGCAGCAATAAGAACGATCCAATCGGCGATTTGAAAATTCATGCAAACTGTTGAGTGAAAAAATAAAAGATGATGATGAGAATAACCAACGTGGCAGCAACGGCAATATACCAGCCGTTCCAACGTGATTCATTTTTATCGGGCAATTTGCTCATTGATTTATTTATGATTCATTTTCATCATTACGTGGCCGCAGGTAATACATCATGAACAATGCAATACCAATTCCCAAAAGCAAACCATAAGCAATTCGTTTGCTTATGAAGCCTATCAGGAGCCCCAGTCCTAATCCCACTAACAATGTTCGTTCAATACCCGCTTGTTTCTTTGCACTCATATCTTTCACTTATCAACTTAAAATTATTGCAATTAATTCTTTGGCTTTGCCAGCAAATTAGCAATTAACCTGTAAGCACCCGGTACGCCTGCCGGAAGCTGACGGAAAAATGCAACAGCACTATATACAAAACGACCTTTACCATAATCAGCAACAATGAGGCTTCCGTTCCGTTGAGGTTCACCTGCATCATTCATTCCGAGTAAAGAAACATATTTTGCATCAATATTATCTGCTTCGTAAACGCTACGCTCCTGCACCCAACCTTCAAAATCTTTTTCGGTAATTTTATTTGGATAGTTCAGGACAACATGACCAGGTGCGAGGAAATTTACTTTGGCATTTTCTTCGGTCACCCGATTTCTTGAAATAACAAATGGATACGGGGCCATTTTTGAACGCAACTGTCCTAACTGGTTACTAGTGTTATACTGCACCAGCAACACACCGCCTTCTTTTACATATTGCATCAATTCATCGTAAGCATTGCTCAACCATTCATGAACATTGTAGGCACGAATACCTGTTACAACGGCATCGTATTGTTTTAGGTTAGCATAGGTTACCATATCTTCTGAAAGAATTTCTACTATGTATCCTAACTGCTGCAAACTGTATGGGAGAAAATCACCCGCTCCGTTAATATACCCTATCTTCTTTCCAGCAATCTTTGCATCTACTGTTACCACTTTAGTAACAGCATCGGGGAAATAAGTGATTACTGGAATATGATCATATTGAATTTTACGTACACGTTGTTTATTGATGAATGAAACTCCTGATGAATAATTAGGCTGAACAAAGCCTGATAATCCGTTGCTGAATTTCTGCGGTTTCACCTTCGCAGTTAAATGATAGTCACTTCCCTTTACAAATTCAAATTGTCCGTTATCCGGATTTATGTTCCAACCATTCGCACCATTGATTGACACCGTTCCTTTTGTTTTAATTGTTGCTTGTGGCACAAATGAAAAGCTGATCTGTTTTGCTGCAGTATCCTTAAATAACAACAGTGAATTAGCAGCCTTGATCAACGCCGGAGGATACACAATTAATTTTTCATACAACTCCCCTTTCACAGGATCGGTATGTTTATACATTACAGGCTTAGTAAATGAAAAATCAGTTCCGTAAACGGAGATATGGAAAACAGCGGCATACGAAGGACCATTCTCAGCCAAACCGATTCTTCGCTGATCATCCACCGTAAAACTTCCGGTGCTCATTGGTTTTGCAATCCAGTATGGTTCGGTTACTTGTCGCTTGATCAAAATGCGTCGGCCAAAATTGATATTTTGATTTGGAGAAAGTTGTTTATCAAGTGTTGAATCAACAAAGTAAGGTTGTTCAATCATTTCCTTTTTCAACGCTTCTTCGTACCAACTTAATTTTTTTAAACTATCACGACTGGCAACTAACGAACTGCTGTCGAGCATTACACGTTTTAATAATACGGGAACTGCTGTACGGTTTATCACGTTAAAGTTTACACGTAAACTGTCGCCGGTTACAATATATTCCTGGTTGGTGCTTGCTTCCATCCATAAACCTGCACATGCTTCAATCAACGCTTTTATTTCGCTGAGCTTTTTTATTTTCCAGTCACCATCATTAATTTTTTCAATTGCTTTGTACAAATCAACGAGTGGCTTAACCGATGCTGATGGATTTTGCAAGGAATAGGTCGCCACAATTTCATCGATCATTTTATTAATAAGCACTCCGCCTTCGAACCTGCTCCAGTCTGTTACAATGCCTTCTGCAACATCGTCCTTTGCTGGTTCACCCGCAGTAAATGAAAAGAATTCTGTTGCAGGGCCACGCTGACTGGGTACACCAAAACCCTGGCTCTTGTGCATACTCCTGCTTTCGCTGGCAATTTCGCCGTAACTTTTACCCAATAAAGGATTGAAAACGCCGGCATCTAATTTCAACTGATCGTTTGATGTAGTATTGTTTCCACCAAAGTTGAACGTATTCCAGAATAGGCGTTTTGTTTTCCAAGGTTTCACGCCAAATTTGAATTGTTCAGGAAAACGGTTAGGATCAGCTGCTGCATCAAAAGCCTCACGGGCAAGCACAGCCGAAGCTGAATGATGACCATGGCCCGCCCTGTTATCTGGTGGAAATCGGGTGATGATGACATCAGGTTGAAATTTACGGATGACCCACACCACATCGCTCAATATTTTTTCTTTATCCCAAATACTTAATGCTTCTTCGGTTGTTTTTGAAAAACCAAAATCATATGCACGGGTGAAGAATTGTTCAGCCCCATCTATTCGTCGGGCCGCCAATAACTCCTGAGTTCGAATCAATCCCAACTCAATTCCCTGCTCATCGCCAATAAGATTTTGTCCGCCATCGCCTCTCGTCATACTTAAATAACCGGTACGGTATAAACGCTCTTTGCTGAAATAAGCCAGTAGTCTTGTATTCTCGTCATCAGGATGCGCAGCAACATACAGTACACTGCCAACCACTTTGAGTTTTTTAAGAGACAACAAAATCTCCGCAGTGTTCATTGTTTGCGGAGTTTGCGATTGCGCAGAAATAAGTAGAAATAAAGAGAGAATAAAAACGATTCCTTTTCTCATGGAAAACAATTGATGGCTGCGAAGATAGAGTTTGCACTTATCTCCTTTTTACCGATGCTGTAAATTTTATATGATTAACATTTTGCTTTAAAAATAGTGAATGGTGAGTGGTGAATAGTCAATAGATGTTCCTTTAAAGAAGCATTTATTCGTACCTCTCACCGTTTAACGGTTAATGGTTTTTTGAAATCCATTACTAACTATCTATTACAATGATGATCCAAAAAACAAATAAGCTAACAAGATGGAAGTGACGATACCCACAAGATCGGCCAGTAACATAGCTCCCACTGCGTACCGGGTATTCTTGATACCTACCGCTCCGAAGTAAACTGCAATCACATAAAAAGTGGTGTCGCTTGAACCTTGTAATACCGATGATAAACGACCGGCAAATGAATCGGGGCCAAATGTTTTCATGGTGTCGATCATCATCCCTCTTGCACCGCTACCGCTTAAAGGTTTAATAAGAGCAGTTGGCAATCCATCCACAAAACGTGTATCGGCACCCATCCACATAAATATTGATTTCATACCATTGATCACCACATCAAACGTACCACTTGTTCGAAGGAGGCTAATGGCCACTAACATTCCAACCAGGTAAGGAATGATGCGCACAGCAGTTTCAAATCCCCCTTTGGCACCTTCAATAAATGCATCAAACACATTTATTTTTTTATACAATGCACCCAGCACAATGGCCAGGAAAATAAACAGAATTAACCCATTGCTCAATACACTTGAAAAAGATTGTACACCATCAGCATCTAAACGGACTAGATAAAGCACCAAAGCTGCAATGATGGCGGAGATACCTAATACCCATGCAAGAATCACAGGTTGAAAAACATTGATCTTTTGTTTGAACGAAACAATGAACATTGCCGCCATGGTAGCTGCAAATGTTGCCACCATGCAAGGCACAAAAATATCGGTTGGGTTGCTGGCTTTTAATGATGCACGTGCAGCAATGATCGTTACTGGAATTAAAGTTAAACCAGAAGCATGCAAACACAAAAACATTAGTTGTGCATTGCTGGCGGTTGTTTTGCTGGGATTAAGTTCCTGCAAACTATCCATTGCTTTTAAACCGAATGGTGTTGCAGCATTATCAAGGTTTAAAAGATTAGCGCTGAAGTTCATCATCATGTGCCCAAACGCCGGATGACCTTTCGGCACTTCGGGAAAAATGCGGGAGAAGAAAGGACCGATAATGCGTGATAATAAATTAATGCCACCTGCTTTTTCGGCGATGCTCATGAAACCCATGAATAGTGCCATAATGCCAATCAAACCAATACAAATTGTAACTGCGTCTTTACAGGTTTCAATAACACCATTGGCATTTTGCGCCCGCACTGCAACAACCTCAGTGCCCTCTTTTTTATAGGTGAGTTTATTTTCGGTAACCCGGGAAGCAGTATCTAAACCTTGCAGAATGGCTGGAGAAACAATGGATGGATTCATTTTCCCGACAGCAAGTGAATCACCGCTTTTGCCAATGATCATGGAGGAAAATATCTGCTTTTCGCCATCGGAAGGGAGATATTTGAATAAGGCTACCGTAATTGCAATAAGAATGAACGCACTCCAGATTCTGCTTAAAGCCATAGAACAATTTTAGATTTTCGTCCCGATAAATATCGGGAGAAGATTGCAGATAATGACAAAGCAGTCAAATTCATATTTTCACAGGTTTCGCTGCTAAGCCCCGAAGGCTTATCTTTGCGGCCGATTTTGAAAGTCAATGGTCAATCAAAATCAAACATCAGACATCATCCATCTTAAATCAGATATTATACAATGGGTTTAAAAGCAGGAATTGTGGGTTTACCAAACGTTGGAAAATCAACTTTATTCAACGCAGTAAGTAACAGCGCCAAAGCACAGGCAAGTAATTATCGTTTTTGCACTATTGAACCAAATGTAGGTTTAGTAGATGTACCTGATGTGCGTATCGATAAACTGGCCGAATTAGTTGTTCCGGATCGTACGGTTCCTACGCAGATTGAAATTGTTGATATTGCCGGCCTGGTGAAAGGTGCAAGTAAAGGCGAAGGTTTGGGCAACAAGTTTTTAGCAAACATTCGTGAAGTGGATGCCATTATTCATGTGATCCGTTGTTTTGAAGATGAAAACGTATTGCGTGAAGAGGGTGCTATCAACCCTGTTAGCGATAAAGAAATCATTGATACAGAATTACAGTTGAAAGATCTCGATACGGTTGAAAAGAAAATTCAGCGTATTGAAAAACAGGCACGTGTTGGTGATGCCAAGGCAAAAGCCGAGCTGGAAGTATTACTTGCTTGTAAAGCTCATTTAGAACAAGGGAAAAGTATTCGTGGTTTGGATCTGAATAGTGCTGAATTAGATCTTATCCAGGATTCATTCTTCCTCACTCAGAAAAAAGTATTGTATGTGGCAAATGTTGATGAAGCCAGCATGCATACCGGTAATAAATATTCAGAAGCACTGATTGCTGCTGTAAAAGATGAAGGTGCGGAAGTGATCGTTATGAACAACAGCATCGAAGCTCAGATCAGCGAAATGGAAGATCCCGACGATAAGGCTTTGTTCATGGATGAATATAAAATGACCGAGCCTGCATTGAATCGTTTGATCCGTACCACTTACCATCTTCTCGACCTTCAAACTTATTTTACTGCGGGTGTACAGGAAGTTCGTGCATGGACCTTTCATAAAGGCTGGAAAGCCCCTCAATGTGCCGGCGTAATTCATACCGATTTTGAAAAAGGATTTATTAAAGCCGAGGTAATTGGATATGATGATTATGTTACTTTCAAAACGGAAGCTGCAGCCCGTGAAGCGGGTAAATTAAGAATTGAAGGAAAAGAATACCTGGTGAAGGATGGTGATGTGATGCACTTCCGATTTAATGTTTAAGCAAAGCTGTTGAACAGTTAATAATACTCAGTAACCACTCAGAAATGAGTGGTTTTCTTTTATAACAACGTTCTCAGCTGAAAACAAAAAAATCCCCCGGAAACCGGGGGATCAATTTATTTACAAACTGACTCTTAACGAAAGAGTTCAGCTTATGCCTTCTTAGCGTATTTTTTCTTGAATTTGTCGATACGACCTGCAGTATCCACGAGGATATTCTGACCAGTAAAGAATGGGTGGCTTGTGCTGGAAATCTCCAGTTTAATGAGGGGATATTCATTACCATCTTCCCACTTAACTACTTCTTTAGAAGGAGCGGTAGAACGGGTTAAAAATGAATAGCCGTTACTCATGTCTTTAAACACTACAAAACGGTAATTAGCGGGATGAAGTTCTTTTTTCATAATTCCTGGGAGTTTTCAGCACGGATTTGGCCGTGCATTTTTTTAAACGAAAGCGCAAAAGTAAAGATTCTATGGTATTGAGCCAAATGAAATTTCCGTTACCGCAAAACTACTTTTAAACATCCAACCGTTAGCACATACCTCCCCTTAAGCTGCCAAAACACCAAGGGGAAACAAACGCTTCATATTATTCTTTTATAAACACGACAAAAAACTATGAAAACCATTTTTTTAATTGTTTCTTTGCTACCCTGCTTGCCTATCAAGAAATATAAAGTTCAATATCCGGATTACAGAACTTCTTAAAACGAACATTATGTTGACGCACCTGCTGGTAATCGGATCTATCCTTTTTTTATTCGTAAGCATTCAGTGGCTTTCCCGTAGCAAAAAAGCAAAATTGCGTCACTCAGCTCAGCGTGGTTTTTCAACAAAACAGGAAGTTGCAGCTTAATAGTCTTTACTTGGTTTTTTCCCGTTCATATAAGGGCATAAAAAAAGCACCGAATCGTTTTATAATCGCTTGCGCTCTTATACTTACTAACCCAGTGCTTTTGGAATCAGCAATTATCTTTTGACGGACTTTTGCTGCTCCACCACTTTCACTTTTATTGCTAAAATTTCCAGCGGCTTTGTACATTAAAAGTACTATTCACATCCATTGTTTCCAACTTTTAAGCCCTCATGATATGCACCAGTTAAACACCTGTTTATCCACCGATAAAGCACAAAATACAGGGGTTTCGCACAGTTTATGAACGCATATTCTCGTATTGTAAAGGAATTCCCAGATCCCAGCCTTTAGAGGCCTGGATCACTTCCTGCAGATCGTCAATTTTTTTGCCTGTCACCCGCACAATATCGTCGTTAATGGAGGCTTGTACCTTCAAACCTGAATCTTTAATCAACTTCACAATCTTTTTTGCATCATCTTGTTTCAGGCCATTTCGAACCAGCACTTCTTTTTTTACCAGTTTCCCGCTTTGGAATGACTCCTTGCTTTGATCAAATGCTTCGGGTGCAATGCCTTGTTTATGTGCCCGGCTTACCAACACATCGATCAACTGCCCCATTTTCATTTCATCTTCCACTTCAATATTGATCTTGAATTCTTTTTTATTCAGATCAATTTTTACATGACTTGCTTTAAAATCAAAACGATTAATGATCTCTTTCGTTGTAACATTAACTGCGTTGTCCAACGCCTGTGCATCAACTTTACTTACAATATCAAATGACGGCATAACAAAAAAATTAAAGTGAGTTGTACAAAATACGAAGTGTTTCAATGCAAAAATAATTGTTGAGAAATAAAGTATGCTATAAAAAAGAAACCCCGGTAGAAACCGGGGTCGTCAATCAACATGAGAAAATATATAAAGAATTAAAAATTATTCACTTGCTTTTACACGATTTTGCTCATCGGCGGCACCACTTGCTTTACGACGTGTGTTGCTATTAATTTTTCCTTTGCTGAAGCGATAAGTAAATGTCATACCCACTGTTCTTGAATCTCTTCTTTGCTGGAAGTTTGCATTTACGACACCATACTTAATTTGGCCTTGACCTCTTTGTGTCCAGAGGATATCTCTAACATTTAAACGGAGCGATCCTTTTCCTTTTAAAACCGGCTTGCTCACGCCAAAGTTTAATTCACCCAGGGCTTTGATATGAAATACACCTTCGTATCCTGCTGTTCTGTAAAAACCGCTGATCTCTGTGGTCCAATCTTTTCCAAACCTGTAAGAATTGGATGCATTTAAGATCATCGTTGTTCTTCCGAGTTTTACATAATCACCATTTACCAAACCTTCAAAACGGTTGTTGTATACATTCACATAAATATTACCGTTCCATTTTTTAATTTGTTTGAATGCACTTACTGCTACACCAAATTGTTGTTGCTTGGCAATGTTTGCACGTTTAATGTAAGATTCAGTTTTTGCATCGTTTTGTTCCAATACTTCCTGGATAATGTTATTGGTGTTTGTATAGTTAAATGTGGTAGTTAAAAACCCTTTGTATGTGTGCGATAATTCAATGTTATGACTGAACTGTGGTTTCAGGTTAGGATTACCTTGTTCGTACGTATAACGATCGATAAACTCAACAAATGGATTTAAACTTTCGTAATCCGGGCGGCGAATTCTTCTGCCATAATTTACGCCCAAAGAATGCTTTTGATTAATAGCATATTGAACATATAAGGTTGGAAACAGTTGTGTATAGTTTAAGTTGAAGGTTGTATCAAAATTAACAAACTTCTCATTGTTTTTATCGTAAGCATAACCTGTTGAGTGACCTCGTGCAGATGTATTTTCTAAACGCAATCCAAGTTGTGCACTTACTTTTTTATTAAGCTGCTTGCTGAAGTTGATATAAGCAGCATTGATATTTTCTTTGTACACAAAATCATTACGACGGGCCGAATCCAATTTCATTTGATTGTTGACCAAGCTGTCATAACGGGCAACATTATCTGTTTCAACAAAGCTTGTTTTAAAACCAGCTTCAAACTTCAAACCTTTTTTGAATGGATGCACATAATCAACCTTTGCACTGTAGATATAAATATTCTGCGGCAGATTACCATATAAGCTATCAGGCATTTTAGGCTGATTGCCATTTTCATAAGTATTAAACAGGCTTTGTGAATTGCTTGCATTGTAGCGTAAGTGATCTACATCTGCTGATACTTCTCTACCCGTTGAATCGAATACATGTCGGAAGTTGAGGTTAGTACCAAAATGTTTCCAGGTTGAGGAGTTTACAGCCTTACCTGTTGTTTTGCTCAACAACGTATGATCGGGGCTGAAAATATTGATATCACTTCTGCTCAGAAAATCACCGGGGCTATAGAAACCATTAGCAGTAACGCCAAAGGTTGTTTTCTTCGTTGCAAAGAAATCCATACCTACTTTACCATTCAAACTTCTGTTTTTATGGATCATTCTTGTTTCCTGTTCGAATAATGAAACAACTTCTTTTGTTACGGCATTTGAAAAACTACGTTGAATATCTAATTCCTGGAAAGAGTTTCTTGCATTGAAATTTCCGTTTGCAAACAAGTTCACTTTATTCTTCCTGTAGTTAAATGTGAAACTGTTGGTGTAGCGTTGGTAACGTCCCTGAGTGTAGCCGGTTGTCAGGCTTCCATTGTAACCAAATTGCAACGTACGCTTAGTTCTTATATTGATGATACCGGCATTACCTGCTGCATCATATTTTGCAGGCGGGTTGGTCATGATCTCAATCTGATCCAATTGTGGGCCCTGCAGGTTACGTAAATAATTGGCAAGATCAGCACCTGATAAGTAAGCTGGCTTACCATCGATAAACACTTGCACCCCTGCTTTACCTTTTAAGCTGATGTTGCCATCTTTATCAACCGTGATACCAGGCGATTTTTCCAAAACTTCCAAAGCGTTGGCGCCTGCATTGGTGGGCGATGCATCAACATTCACCACCAGTTTATCAGGCTTTTGCTCAAACATGGGGCGTTTACCAGTAACAGTAACTTCTTTCAAACCCTTTGCTTCAGGTAAAAGACTAAAAGATGGCAATGTAACCTCTGCTCCATCCTTCACTTCAAATTTGTTACTGATTTTCTTTTGGAAACCAACACTGGTGATTCCCAATAGGTACGAACCATCTTTTACAGCTTCAAAAGAGTAAGCACCGCCTTTGTCCGTAATGGCCGCTTTCACCAGCGAGCTGTCTTTACCACGGAGTAACGACACAGTGATTCCGGAAACGGGTTTTTGACTTTCGTCTTTCACCTCGCCTTTTACACGTGAAGTTGTTTGAGCATTGGAAGAATAGGTGCAGGTTAGCAAGGCCGCAATTAGAAATGCAGAAATCTTTTTCATGATGATGAAGGTTTGATGATTCGGTTTAAATGATAAGGTTTAACAGTTGACAGTACCTGTTCTTTTCTATTACATGTCAAAAGTAGGTTCTATGTTTTGCATAGTACATTGTTTTATGCTGAACGGCAATTTTAACTTATGTCCGGCAAAACAATGACACACATGTGACGGGCAAAGTGCAAACATGTTACAGAAAGCTGCCATAATCGGGACAAGCGGAAGAATTTGGAGATAGCTGGAAAAAAGAAAGGCTCCTGTTGAGGAGCCTTCTTGAATATTACAAATCCAGATTATTTTAACGTCTGGGCCTTTTTCTTAAATACGAAGTAAAGCACAATTCCTAAAATAATAAGTCCAAGAGAAATGAGCTCGGCCTGGGTAGGTTGAAATAGAAGATCTTCATATTTCGTATTCACCCTGATTTTTTCAATAAAGAAACGCTCAAGCCCATTCAGTACTAAGTAAAGACAAAATACTCCGCCAGCCAGTTTAATACGATCCCGGGCGAAAAGGAGAATGCCGAAAAGTATTAAACACATCACTGTCTCGTAAAATGGAGTCGGGAAAACGGGCAAAGGCAAATAGTTGCAATGCTCCGGTTGATCACAGCCGGGAAGCTTTACACCCATGCTGTTTACGTTGTGAGGATAGGTGTAAGCCACCATCCATAAAGGAAGAAACGATGGTGCTTTAAAACTTGCTGATGGAACATTCTCCACCTTGAAATCACGACCGAACTCCTGGTGGATATAAGTTGTATTGTTCTGAACCGCCTGTTGAAACTCACCTGGCTTGGCCAATTGAACATTTGCACTTGAATCTGTTACGTATGCAGCGTTGGGCACCCCCCAATCCCCATCACCGGCAACCTGGCAACCAATGCGGCCAATAGCGTAAGCCAGCATTAAGGTTGGGCCCATCGTATCGGCAAGATGACGAATGGAAATACCTTTTCGCTTTGCATAAACAATGATTGCGATTGCGGCACAAATCAATCCCCCGTAAAAAGTCAATCCGCTAAAGGAAACCAGTGCACCAACAGGATCAGCTACAAATTCATCCCAATTCTCCAGGTTGTGAAAAACCTTTGCCCCGGCAAAACCAAAAATGGCTGCAATAACTGTTATATCCCCCACCCGTTCGTGCGGCCACACACGCACTTTTCTTTCTTCGGGTTTGGCAGCTTTTTGCTTGTTCTTTTCGTACCACTTCAGCCAGGCAAAAAGTATGGCTAAAACAATACCAGCGCCCCAGCTACCTTGTGATGAGAAGATATATTCCTGTGGATTGACGCCTTCACCTGCATTTAAAAAGGCACCAATGATCTTATAGCCCATGATGAAACCCAGCAAAGCATTCAACAGCAATTCGGTGGTTGTAGCCGGTTGACCAAACATCCGCTTCTCCTCTTTGGGAAATAACAGACCTTGTTTCTCTTTCCTTTGAAGTCCTTTGGTTAAAACTATAGCTCCTGCTATAAAAGCAAGTGCCACGAAGAAACCAAATGAATTGAGAAATCTTGCTCCCTCCCACTCTACACCAAAAACATCCTTTAAGAAATAATACAGATTAGGATACATGCTGAATATTTGAGTTGCAATGATACTTGAAAAAATTGGATTGATACCGTAGGCCGATTTTACAGTTTGTGCTTATGATAAGCACTCAGTATTGAAAATAAATTTCAGTAGCACCATAACCATACAAAGGATGATATTGGTTCACAAACGATTTTACTTCTGATTTTAACCTAAGTATATCATGAATTTCATCCCGTAGCTTTCCTTCACCTACACCGTGAATAATGATGAGTGTTGGCTGCATGTGCAATACAGCCAGTTCATAATACTTTTCAAACTCGTGCAGTTGTGCTGTAAGTATCTCGAAATTGCTGAGATGTTTCCAATGATTACTGATCTTTTCAATATGCAGATCAACAACTGAACGTGCTGGTGGAATATGTTGCCTCGCTTCTCCTGCATCATACACTTTAAATCCTGCAGCAGATAATTTATGCAGGTCAACTCTTTCTGTATGTACTTTATCCGGATAGCTTGCCATGAGTTGATAGCTGAAACTCGCTTCTTGCTTCTTCAGCATTTCTTCAATACGTTGAAATAACTGTTTTGCTTTCATCTTCAGCGATGCTTCAAAATGATCGGCTTTCTTTTTATCGGGCGTTGCTAAAGAAAATTCAAAGTCAAAACGTGGAGCATCGTTTAATTTTTCAAACTCCACATCATGAATATAAAAATCACTGAACGGTCGTATTTGATTACGAAGATTGAATTCACTTTCGCCAGTGTAGCGCAGATGATAATCAAACTTGAATTCGGTATCGGAATTATTTACAAGATAAATGCGGAAATACTCCACCACATCATCATCAAAAACATCTTTGTCGAAAACCGGCAGAAAAGATATCCAAACACCCTCAGCCACATTATACCCTTTTATAGCACTACCTTTTTCTTTCTTTACATCATCAACATATTTCTTTTGCTTTGGAGGAGGTGCTTTCTTTTCAGAAAAACGTTTGAAATATGGAAAATCGATCTGGTCAGTATATACAGGAAACTGCACGCCACCCACATCAACCGTTACCATTCTCTTATCGATGATCTCTACCACTTCACCTTCTTCATTTGAATGCAGTAGCAACACTTTATCTCCAATCTGAAATTTCATTGTCTGTAATTATCCTGCAAAAATAACCCCGGTCAACAAATCCTGTTCAAACAATCGTTGTAAGAATTTATTGCCGGGGTAATCACACCACACTGGAACCATTAGCCCCACTTATGTCTATGAGGCCGCTCATCAGGATTTCTCCGCATCCACTCATCAACACTCAACTTTCCGCTACCTTCTACCACGAAAAACACCAGCAGAATGAGAATGAGCACAGATAACCATAACTCAGAATGTGGTTGAAAAATACCGCCCGATATGTTTATAAAAATTATAGCGCCTAATAATACGGGTATCTGCACCAGGCAGGCGAACCTTGTTAGTAAGCCAAAGGCCACCATGAGACCGCCTAATAAATGTGCAAACACTACATAATGTGCAAGTAAACCGGCAGATAAGGAACCTAGAAAACCGCTTTCCGCAATAAGATCAACCAATGGTTGCATGTTGTTAATGAACTGCACACCTTTTAAGGTAAGGATGATCCCCAAAACAATACGGATAAAATCGATCCATTTAGGGTGATGAGCATCGCCCCATTTCTCCATGCGTTGTACGAAATTCATAATGGCAAATTTTAAATGTGAAAGAAGCTATGCAAAAGTTACAACCGTTTTCCCGCTTTTGCAAGCCAAATTCTGCACATTAAAGAGCCATCTTAATTGATTTTACGCTTTAGATATTGACTATAATCTTCAAGTTGAATGACATAATCGTCAAGAATAAGTGGCGATGTGAAAATAAAATCGGCTGTGGCACGGTCGCATGCGGTTGGAATGTTCCAGGTTACCGCTAAACGAAGCAATGCTTTTACATCAGGATCGTGCGGCTGCGCTTCCATTGGATCCCAAAAGAAAATGAGAATATCAATTTTGCCTTCGGCAATCATGGCACCTATTTGCTGATCTCCACCTAACGGACCACTAAGTAATTTGGTAACAGGCCGATCAAGTTTTTCTTCCAACAATTTTCCTGTTGTGCCCGTTGCAAACAATTCATGTTTTGATAAAGCAGTCCGGTTGAAATAAGCCCAATCAATTATATCTGTTTTCTTGTGATCGTGTGCTACTAATGCAATACGCTTGCGGATCTTCATTTTCCTCGTTGGCATGCTAAACTTGTTGAGTGGCTAATTTACTTTTTCGATAACCATAAAAGAAATAAATGACTAACCCTATTCCCATCCACACAAAAAACCAAAACCAGCTGTTCACCGGAATTTCAATCATAAGGTATAAACAACTCAAGGCACCTAATACGGGGATCAATGAATATTTGCGCATGAATGTTAAAATGGACATCACTACCGCAATAATGATAAACAGGAGAAACAATACTTCCTGGTGATTTTCATTAAACAGGTTTGACATTGATGCCATTACTCTTTCACGAAACAGGAAAATAAATCCGGCAACAATAAGCGGAAGAATAAACTGTGCATTGATATAAGGCAGTTTGAATTTACCTGCACCTTCTTCTCTCAATTTCGGTAATAATAAAACACCAAGACAAACAAGTACGAACGCAAACAATGTTCCAATGCTAGTAAGATCAGTCATGATAGATGATGGCAAAAACATGGATGGTATACCAACAAGAATACCTGTAATTATTGTTGCGAATGCTGGCGTTTTATATTTATGATGAACTTTTGCAAAACGCTTTGGCAATAAACCATCCCTGCTCATCGTCATCCAGATACGTGGCTGACCCAACTGGAATACCAGTAACACACTTGTTGTTGCAACTACAGCACTAATGCTTATGATATAACCGATCCATTTCAAACCAAGTTTATCAAACACATAAGCAAGCGGATCATCTACTTTCAGTTCGCTGTAATTCACCATACCCGTCAGCACCAAAGCAATGAGAATATATAGTACGGTACAAATAAGCAACGCATACATCATACCTCTTGGCAGATCACGTTGAGGATTTTTACATTCCTCAGCAGTTGTACTAATAGCATCAAAGCCTATATATGCATAAAACACCGCACTCACTCCTTGTAACACACCCGTAAAACCATTCGGCATAAACGGATTCCAGTTTTTTGCATCCACATAAAAGAAACCAACAATGATCACAAAAATGATCACAGCAATTTTAAATATTACCATAGCATTGGCGCTACGTTTACTTTCCTTCATACCAACATATGCCAGGCAGGTAATTAAAGCAACAATAAAAAATGCAGGCAGGTTCAAAAACAATTTGGTTCCGCCAATATCTGGTGCACTGTTAAATCCATTGATGATGGTTTGCATTTCAGGTGTTGCAGCAGCACCCGTAGCCAGTTGCTCATTTACTGCAGCTAATGCTTCTTTTGCAGTGGTAAGATTTGTGGTTAACCAAAACGGCAAATGTATATTTAACCCTTGCAAAAGATTATTAAAATAACTGCTCCAGCTGATTGCCACCACTATATTTCCAATAGCATATTCGAGTATCAAGGCCCAGCCAATGATCCATGCAACTAATTCCCCAAAACTTACATAAGCATAGGTATATGCACTACCGCTCACGGGTACCCGACTTGCAAACTCAGCATAACACAATGCCGAGAAACCACAGGTAATAGCTGTAATTACAAAAAGTAATGAAACACCCGGGCCGCCATGAAATGCTGCCGATCCGATGGTGGAAAAGATGCCTGCTCCAATCACTGCAGCTATACCAAGGAAGGTAAGATCTCGAACATTCAAAATACGATGCAATCCAACTCCGCCATGCACCTCATCTCCACCCTGCGCAACAATTGTATTGATCTTTTTCTTTCGGAACAAACGACTCATATAATTAATTTAAAGTGTTCAAAATAGGGAAAAATGGTGAAACAAAAATTTCACCAAAGAAAGAAGATGATTTTTTGAGTGAGCTACCTGATAATTGTAACGCTTCCGCTACGCACAAAGCTTTCGCCTGTGGCATCGCAGGTAAGTTGCACGGAGTAGGTAAAACTTCCGTTTGGCGCAGGATAGCCTTTGTAATTGCCATCCCATTTTGCTGTTGGATCGTTAACTGAAACATTTTTACGTTCGAACACTTTGTTTCCCCAACGATCATAGATCACAAACAATTTAATGAGTGATGCACCGTTGCCGAGCACAGAAAAATAATCGTTCTTGCCATCACCATTGGGCGTAAATGAATTGGGGATGAATACCTGGTTGCCATTACAAAGTATTTCAACTGTAACAGAATCAGAAGCTGAACAATTCTTATCAGTTTTTGCCAGAACAATATATGTGATGGTTCTGTTGGTAGAACTTACAGGTGATGGACATTGCACGCAACTTAAAAAATCAGGCGGCTGCCACATCCACGTACTAATGTTATTACTGCCAGTTGCATTTAACTGAACTGTATTGCCGGGGAGCGATTGCATATCGGGCCCTGCACTTACCGTTGGTTTAGGATGAACCACAACAGCAATATCTAATGTATCACTAAAACAATTTTCTGCATCAAAGCCCACAACAGTGTATGTTGTTGTTGTTACAGGAGAAGCATTGGTTGATGCTGATGATATTGAACTTAATCCTTGTGTATTATTAATCCACCTGTAAGTCGTTGCTCCTGCAACAGCAAGTTGTGCTGTCTCACCTTCGCAGATATCATAGTTCAACTTTCCTGAAATGGAAATAGGTTGTACTACCCTTACCGTTACTGAATCTGTTATTTTACAACCGAATTGATTTGTAACAACCACCTTATAGTTTGTTGGTATTACCGGTGAAGCAAATGGATTAGCAATTGTTGCATTTGAAAGTGTTGCTGCCGGCAACCATTGATATGTATCGCCACCGCTTGCTGTTAACTGTATGCTATTTCCTAAACAAACTTTGGGTTGTGCTGGTAATAATTGAACAACAGGTAATGCATGCACTGTTAAAGTATATGTTGATGTATCTAAACAACCTTGATTGTTAACAACAAGTGTAACAGGATATGTTCCGGCTGTTGAATAAGTTTGCGTAGCAGGGTTTTGAATGGATGACGTTTGGCCGTTTTTGAAATCCCAGCTCCATTGCACACCATTAGCTATTGTTGCAGAAGAAGTAAACGTTGCTATTTGCCCAGCGCAAATTTGTGCAGGCGCTGTAATGGTTCCCTTCGATGATTGTTTTACTACAACAATTTCCGTTACATCTTTCACACAACCTGAACGGGCAGTAACACGTAACGAAACAGTATAGGTGCCGGGAGAGTTATATTGAAAAACAGGATTGGCCGTGTTAGCTGTGTCAGCAGCATTTCCGGTTCCAAAATTCCATTTATAAGTAAGGAAGTTTTGGTTTTGCGATGCACCCACACTGTATACATCGGCATTAAAATTAATCTTCACCTGGTTACATGCCTGCGAGGGAAT
The DNA here is from genome assembly GCF_057361365.1 of Lacibacter sp. NCBI lineage: Bacteria > Pseudomonadati > Bacteroidota > Chitinophagia > Chitinophagales > Chitinophagaceae > Lacibacter > Lacibacter sp. Next base: position 296,064 of record NZ_JBMQSG010000006.1, read on the forward strand.
GCCTTTGATCTTTGCGGATAAACTATCAATGGTAATTTTTTCTGTTGAGGGTGCAGCAATTGTGCAACCATCTGTATTGGTAATAAGCAATGATGGCTTGTAAACTCCGGGGCCTTTGTAAAAATGAATTGAAGTGCTATCGGTTGATGAAAACAATTGTCCATCACCAAAGTCCCACACATAGCTTGAAACTCCTTTGGCAGATGCATTAAAATTCACCGGTTGTGACGAACAAGTTTCTGTTGGATTGAATTTAATTGTCGCATCCAATCCTTTTACTTTTACTGAATCGGTATAAGTTCCCGTCAACCCATTATAACCATAGACATACAGGGTTACAATGTAAGTACCGGCCTTGGTATAAATATGAGACGGATAGTTAACGTTATCAGCAGTTGAGCCATCGCCAAAATCCCATTTCACTTTCACCGCACCGGCAGATGTATTATTGAACCTTGCCATTACCGGCGGACAACTTGCATTGCCAACAAAAGAAGTATTAAAGTTGAAAGCAGAATTAAAATCACGAACCACTATCACTTGCGTTGCTTCAGAGCTGCAACCTGTTAAAGGGTCAGTAGCTTTCAGTTTTACAGTGTAAGTTCCTGCAACTGTGTAGGTGTATTGTGGTGAATTTTGTGTGCTTGTTGCGCCATTTCCAAAATCCCAACTGTATTGCGTGTTATATGCGTTATAGCTGTTTGTGTAATTATAAAAATAAACAGTTGTATTTAATGGGACATTCGTTCCGGATGCATTGAATGCAGCCTTCGGTCCTTTTACTGAAACATATCCATCGTAATATGCGCTTGTAGTTGTACAACCAGCAGCATCTTTAATCTTTAATGTTACATAATAACTTCCCGGAGTTGAATAGGTATGAGTAACATCTCCGCTGGCAGTGGTTGTCTTTGAATTACCATCACCAAAATTCCATTCCCATGATACAATGGAATTATTTCCCGTAACGCTTGATTTGTCTTTAAATGTTACCGGCAATTGATAACACCTGTTATCACCTTCAATACTGAACGAAGGTTTTGCCCCTTTCACCGAAAAACTGACATAGTTGGTGGTATCACTACAACCAGAAATAAAATTGTAAAGTATAAACCGCAGTTTATCTTTTGAAGGATCTACTGATTGAAGCGATCCAAAGAAAGGATTTTGATTGAGGTAATAATAACTGTTATAACCGTTAAACGAGGTTCCGTCGCCATATTCAATGCGATAAAACGAGTAAGGATATGTGCCTTGGGGCGATGGTTGCAAACCGGAAACACTATAGCCAAGATTTTCATTAGAACAGAGGCTTGGGTTATTAAGCGTTAACTGCAGATTCTGTTTCAGCATTACTATCACCGTAACAGAATCACGAACTGTACAGGAACCATTTGTTGCACTCAAACGCACTTTGTATGTGCCTGAGGCTGCATACTGGTGCGTGATGTTGGGTTGGTATATTGTATAAGTTGCCGTGTTTCCATCGCCAAATTCCCACAGCCAACTTGTAGCTTCCGTTGTTGCATCTTGAAAAATAACCTGGCCTCCATTTCCATCGCAGCTTTTTGTATGTCCCCCAATTTTTACAAAGGGAGGTTTAATGGTAATGTATTCTACCTTGGTCATGGTATCATTACAAATACCGTTTGTTGCTACAAACCTGATTGTATACTTGCCTGCATTCGTGAACCTGTAGTAGAGATCGGTATTACTGAGATTAAAAGATTCGCCATAAGTAAATATTCCATTCACGAACCAGCTGCCACGGAATATTTCATTTTGAGAAAGGTTATCAAAATGTACCAACGTGTTACCACAAATATCGGTGCCATTCATTGATACAAAATTGGCCACGGGCTTTGGAAGCAGGTTGATATTATCATAAACAGCGGTGCCTGCACATCCGGCTGCTGTGGTATAATCTAATGTTACACGATGGGTACCCACAGTTGAAAATGTAAATTCAGGGGTTGTATCTGTCTTTACCACACCTCCCGGGAAGTTCCATTTATAAGATGTAATTGTTTCCTGTGTTGAAACCTTGAACTTCATTGTAAATGGCGTACAGGAACTATTGCTGTTTGCCGATGAGTAAGTGTGAGTAATATAAACCTGTGGCTTGGTAACAGTTACATACTTTGTTGTTTGCGCACTACAGCCTTCAGCATTGGTAACCTTCAACCGAACATTGTAAGTAATGTTTGAGGGATAGGTGAAGACCGGTTCCTGTATTGTTGAATTAATGACGGGATTGTAATAATCATACATGAACGACCATTCCCAGGAAGTTGCTCCAGCCGTTGTGTCTTTAAACTTAATACGTGCGGGAGCACCACATTTGTCAACTAATGTATCAAGGAAGCCGTTAACAACAGGCGTGGGTTTTACCTTAACCGTTTTTGTAATGGAATCTTTACAAGCACCGAAACTATTCACCAGTTTTATCTGGTAATCGCCTTTGTTATAGTACCAGTGACTAAAATCGTAACTGAAATACGCTGAATTACCATTGCCCATTTGCCAGGTAGATTGAGTTGGCGAGGGAGTGCTCAATGTTGTAATTTGAACAGGTGTACCAAGGCAAACTTCCGAACTGACTAAATTAAAATCCGCTTTGTAAGATGCAACGTTCACATAGTTTGATACCGTTTTTGTAACCACGCAACCGTCGGAACTGGTTACTGTAAGCCTGATGCTGTAAATTCCTTTCTTATTAAAAATATGCTTTGGATCTTTTTCTGTTGAAGTGGTTGCATCACCAAAATCCCATAGGTAACTTAAGGTTCCGGGACCGTTACTTTTATTCGTGAACTGCACTTCATCACTTATCTTACACAAAACCGTTTGATCAACTGTAAAATCCGCAACGAGCGGATCAAGCACATCAATAATATCATTCTTAACAATGGTATTGTAACATCCGTATTGATTAGTAACCGTAAGGCTTACAGATGCTTTTTGTTTAACCTGGTAAGTATGTGTTACAGAAGGCGAATAGGTTTGCTGAGTTGAACCATCGCCAAAATCCCAGAAATAAGAATTGATAACACCATCACCAGCTGTAGACGTACTGTTGAACGAAACCGTCATCGGTGAACATCCTTTCACACTTGAAAAAGTGAAATCAGCCTGTGGTTTCTTATAAACTTTTACTTCTCTCGTTTTGGTGGAAACCTGGTTGCCATCTCTCACCGTTAATGTAACCGTGTAAGTACCTTCAGTTAAATAAACAGCCGAAGGATCTTTCAAAGAAGACAAATTACCATTCCCAAAATTCCAACTATAAACGGTGTTGACAGAAACGCCTGTAGAAAAATTACTGAAAGTAGATTTTAATGGAACACAACCCTGGCCGTTTGAAATGGAAAACTCAGCATTTAACTGTGCTTTCAACAGAAATGAAATAAGTAAGAAGAGAAACGTCAGAAATGTTTTGGTCACTGGTCCGTTCATGGCTAATGGGCGGAGCAATGTTAATGCAAAATGACTTGCGGAGAAAGTTTTGAAAAGCTTTTTTTACGTTTCTAAGCGTATTCTTTTTCATTGCAACGTCACTGAATCAAAAGCAACTAGCGACATTAATTTTCAAAAAATAAATAACTGCCGCATATTGACGCTTCAGCGAGTTAAATATGAACCTCAGCGATTATTTTGACCAAGGATTAATACTCCCTTTGCACTAAAAATTGAGCAAGTTGTCGTAATGGTTCTTTACGTTTATTCAGCACAGCAATATCTTCCAGGTGCTGCATTGCTTTTTCGAAATATTGATTTTTCAGTTGCATGGCCCATTCATCTACACCCGCCGATTTATAAATAGCCAGCACCTGTTCCACTTTATCAGAAGGATTTTTTTGCATGAGTTCTTTCAACTGTTGCTGCTGTTGTGCAGGAGCCGTTTCCAATGCATGAATCATTAAAAAGGTTTTCTTATTCGCTTTAATATCACCTCCTACCTGTTTACCAAATTTTTCAGGATCGCCAAAACAATCGAGATAATCGTCCTGCACCTGGAATGCAATACCAAGGTTGCGACCGAACTGGTAAATATGATCTGTATTGCCAATGCTTGCTCCACCGATCATTGCACCAAGCTTTAAACTTGCGGCTAACAGCACAGAAGTTTTCAACTCGATCATCCGCACATATTCATCCAGACTTACAGTTTCTCTCTTTTCAAAATCCATATCCATCTGCTGACCTTCCGATACTTCCAATGCAGTTTTATTGAACAATGCAAGGATTGACTTTACATCTCCATCTACTTTGCTCAAATATTCATACGACATGGTTAACGCAACATCACCTGCGAGTATAGCTGTGTTCACTCCGTGAATCGCATGCACGGTTTGTTTGCCTCTGCGAAGTGGTGCTTCATCCATAATATCATCATGTATCAAAGAAAAATTATGGAAGAGTTCAATGGCAGTTGCCACCTGCCATGCATCAGGTTTCACATCATCAAACAATTCATTACCCATTAATACCGCAACAGGTCGAACCCGCTTGCCACCAATGCTGAGAATATGTTGGGCCGCATCATACAACGATGCAGGCTCTGCAGGAAAATGACGTTTATTAAAATATTCCTCGAATTGCTTTAGTAATTGCTCAAAAGACTGCATTGTTTTGATGTATGATTTCTAATGTCGGATTTATGATTTGCTAGACAGGCTGCAAGATAAGAATTACGTTGGTCGGTACGGTCGCAGACCGTCACAGCTTTTTATAAAGTAGCAAGGTTAAAATGGTTCGACGGGTTACAGTCGTGTCCACCAAAAATCCAACATCACAAATCATATATCCTTCTCCTACTTTTTCCCTTTTTTCTTTTTCTGTTCGCCGAATGAACGTGGACTCGATTTTGGTGGTTTCCGCTGCTCAGATTTTGCACCGAGCATTTCTTCTTCCGTTGAATCGATGTGCCCGAGCACCAATTCATAGTCAAGCTGTCGCTTTTCCAGATTTGCAGCTACAACTTTGATGGTCACTTTATCGCCCATTCTGAAACTACGTCCACTTCTTCTACCAACAAGTTTATAATCTTCTTCAATATGCCTGAAATCGTCATAATCACTAAGCGAAAACAAACTAACAAGTCCCTCGCATTTATGTTCAACCGTTTCAACCCAAAAACCAAATGAAGCAACGCCACTCACCACACCTTCAAATTCTTCACCAAGGAACTGGCTCATATATTCCACCTGTTTGTATTTGTTGCCGGCACGTTCGCTTTCCATTGCTGCACGTTCACGTTCGCTGCAATGTTTGCATTTTGCTTCCATTTTTTTATCGATCTGCGGTTGCCGGTCGAGACATTGTTGCAAAACACGATGCACCAGCACATCGGGATAACGGCGGATAGGTGAAGTAAAATGACAATAGTTTTCAAAACCTAAACCATAGTGACCGATATTTTCAGCAGTATAAACCGCTTTGGCCATGGTACGAATACCAAGCGCTTCCAATACATGCTGCTCAGGTTTTCCTTCAGCATCTTTCAACATCTGGTTAAATGATTCAGCAATGCGTTGTGGCGATGACACATCAAATGTGTGACCATATTTTTTTGCAAATACCATAAACGGACCAAGCTTCGCTTCATCTGGTACATCATGCACCCGATAAGGAAAAGGCACCGGCTTATCTTTCACCGTAATCTTGCTGATAAACTCTGCCACATGTTTATTGGCCAGCAACATAAACTCTTCAATCAGTTGATGAGCTTCTTTACTTTCTTTAATGGTGATGCCGATCGGTTTACGATTTTCATCTAATACAAAACGTACTTCCTGCGATGAGAAATTTATGGCTCCTTTTTTGAAACGTTCTTTACGCATCTTTTGTGCAAGCGTATTGAGTAACATAATTTCATCGCTGTACAATCCTTCACCCGCTTCAATAATTTCCTGTACTTCCTCATAGCTAAAACGATGATCAGAATGGATTACTGTTCTTCCCAGCCATACATCTTTGATCTCACATTTCTCTGTCATTTGAAATACAGCAGAGAAGGTGTATTTACTTTCTTTCGGACGAAGAGAGCACAATTCATTGGAGATACGTTCGGGTAACATCGGCGATACACGATCGGGCAGGTAAACTGATGTTGCCCTGGCGTATGCTTCATCATCTAATGTGGTGCCCGGCTCTACATAATAACTCACATCAGCAATATGCACGCCTATTTCATACAAACCATTTGGCAAACGTTGGATGGAAAGTGCATCATCAAAATCTTTTGCATCAACCGGATCTATTGTGAAGGTTAATATATCACGGAAATCTCTGCGTCTTGCCGCTTCTACATCACTCACTCCATCAGGAAAACGTTCGGCCTGTTCCATTACTTCATCATCAAAACTTAAATTGAAACCGGCAGCAAGTAATATCTGCTTCATAGCAATATCATTCTCTGCTTCCTGTTTCACCAGTTCCAGCACTTCACCTTCGGGTACACGCTTTGCCTTATCCCATACCGTTAGCTTTGCTACTACTTTATCATTATGGTTAGCACCATTCAATTTATCAGTTGGTATAAACAGGTCGGGCATAGGCCTGTCTGTTTCAGGAATAAAAAAACTGTAATTCTTTTGTATGCTGATGCGGCCTATGAACTGCCTTTGTTTCCGATCAATGATGTTAGTGATCTCGCCCTCCATTCTTCCGCCTCCACCACCGCTTTTGGTGATCTGTACTTCAACAGTATCACCATGTAAAGCTGTATTAAAATGCTGCGGACGAACAATGATGTCCCTTTCCATGTCTGCAACGGTTACGTACCCCATGCCGCTTCTTGTGATATCAATTACACCACGATGATTGGCCTGCGGATGTTTATGTTTACCCGTTGCAAGCTTTGCTGATTTATGTTTACCGGAAGAACTTTTTTGTTCTTTGTGTTTTGATTCTTTGTTGATCTTTTTCTTCTTCATAGTGTTTCTTGTTTTTTCTTATATAGCTTCTTCTCGTCAATCACATATTAATGTTTGCCGGTTAGTTTATTTTTTTGAGTGTTTCCTGTATTAGAGAACTGCTGAATAAAATCAATCACCGAGTTTTTCAGCTGCTCTTCCTGGTTAAACAAAATACGATGGCGGATAGGTAAAACGAATAATGGCAGGTCTTCAAGCTCCTCTTTAAATTTTACCAATCGCACAGCATCTTTTTCAGTTGTGACAATAATTTTTGTTTCATGCTCCATTTTACTGAAACGCTTACGCACTTCCTTCAGATCATCAATACTGAATATATGATGATCGCCAAAGGTTGCAGTTTCATACGTAGAAGTATTTGCAAGTATATGTTCTTTCAATGGTTCAATATTGGCAATGCCTGTAAGCAACAGTACTTCCAGTTGCTTATGTAAATGATAATCCTGTTGCGGATGCAGGATATGATACGGCACCCCATATTCAATTGTCGAGAAAAACAATTGCTGATGTGGCAAAGGTTTTATCTCTTCTTCAATCTCTTTACGTTCTTCTTCTGTTAGTTCAGCCGGGCATTTGGTTACCACAATTATCTCTGCCCGTTTGTAACTGCTGCGTTCATCACGCAGATCACCAGTGGGCAAAAAGAAATCACGTGTAAAAAGATTGCTGTAATCCGTCAGTAAAATATTCAAACCTGCCTTGATAGCCCGGTGTTGAAAACCATCATCCAGTACTATAGCTTGTGTCTTTGGCCGGTCGTGCAACAACTGGGGAATGGCTTCCAGTCTTGATTCTCCTACAGCTACTACTACGTCGGGAAACTTAACATGAAACTGCATAGGTTCATCGCCTATTTCCAATGCACTTGTAGTTTCGTTCGCCAACACATACCCTTTTGTTTTTCGTTTGTAACCACGGCTTAGTGTTGCAATATTCACATCGTTTTTCAATAATCGTAGCAAATATTCGACCATTGGTGATTTACCCGTGCCGCCCACACTAAGATTGCCCACGCAAATGATGGGCAGGTTAATGGAAGTGGATTTTAATACACGGTTATCATAGAGGCGATTCCGCAACCATACAGCTGCGCCGTATAACAAGGCAAACGGCACCAGTAAAAAGCGAATGGATTGAAATGTGAGATTAGCCAAATTCATAAATGCGCTGCGGCGTAATGCAATAGTTTAAAGGTATATCAAATTGTGCACGGTCGGTGATGGCATCAATTGCATCAAAATAACTAAGTCCAACTTTCAACACATCGGGCCTGCACCTGGCAAGAAATTTATCGTAATAACCTTTCCCATAACCAACACGGTAACCCTGCTCATCAAACGCTAAAAGCGGAACAAAAACAAGATCGATTTGGTTTTCATCAATCAAATTTCCATTCACCGGCTCATGAATACCCCATTCATTTTTCATTACATCTACCAGTTCATCATACTCAATGTGGAGCAATTCATTTTTTTCATGATCCATACGAGGTATAACGATCTTCAGTTCCGGGTTACGGAATTCGAGGTAATGCAGTAGATGATCGGTTTCTATTTCCTGTCGTTCTTTAATGGCAAGATATGTGTGAACGTAGAAAAGATCTGGTAAAGAAAGTTGCTGAAAATGGATAAGGATCAAATCATCAAACCTGTTGCGTTCTCCCACGGTGAGGCTTAACCGTTTTTCTTTAAATAATTTCCTTGCCTCTTTTTTCGTCATTCTTCCTTTGGTTTGTTTACGAAGATAGAAAAGATGGTGGTGCCGTAGTTACGCTGCGCACTGAAAAAAGGAAACTGTGTATAACTGTTGCGGGGCGTATGTTCCAATACAAACCATCCACCCTCATTTAATAATTCATGCTTAAAGATCATTTTCGGCAATTCATCAATAGTACCCAACGCATATGGCGGGCCAGCAAAAATAAAATCATATTTTTCGTTACACTGTTCAATGTATTTGAATACATCCATCTTCACCACTTTTATATTGGTACCCAGCTTGGCATTGGTTTGTTGAATGAATGCAGCCATATTGGTATCTTTCTCCACAATGGTTTGATCGGTTGCGCCACGGCTTGCCAGCTCGTAACTGATACTGCCCGTGCCACCAAACAAGTCGAGTGTTTTTAACTCTTCAATATCAAGATTATTCTGGATAACGTTGAACAAACCACCTTTTGCAAGATCGGTTGTTGGTCTTGTGTAAGGCATTTTAGCCGGTGGCTGAAATGTGCGGCCGCCAAATTTTCCACTTATGATACGCATACTAAAACCTGGTCGAGTGAAGCTGATAAATGTACAGGATGTTCTTCGGTTGCAGGAGGAAAACTGAATTGCAGTTCATCTTTCAACCTTAAATTTAAGATGTAAAGGTAAAGCACATCATACAAAGCAGAATGTTGATCGATCATCCCCTGCAGGTATACTGTTGTTTCTTCCTGCGAAAGATCGAACTGTTGCATGGTATTGAGAAGGTAATACAATACATCTTCCGGTGTATGATAATGGTAACTTTGCAATAACAACCATTTCCCGTTTCGTTCAACGGTTATCTGAACCTCATTAAAATGGATGGTTGCAGTAATTCTTGCTTCGGCCGAAGCCGTTTTTGTGAGCAGCAGCGATTGCACATGCCACCACTCTCCTTTTGTAAAGCGCTTATTTAAAATGGAAGCAATATCTGCATCCACGGCATAATGATTTACCAGGCTCTGCTGCAACACAATATCTTTCACTAATACACGATTTGTTTGCGGTCCATGCACCAACTGCAGTAACTCATCTTTCCCTGCATCGCTATTTAGCATGGCAGGCACAAGCACATTAACCGATGCATACTGAAGTAAAATCACTTTCTGATAATTGGTATGCACCCATGCATAGTTAGCAGCGATTGCACTTAATTTTTCTTCAAACTGCGCAGCGGTTAGCTGTTCATCCACTTTAAACAGTACCCAACTGTTCACTTTTTTTTCACCGGGCTGAAACGATGCAAAACCAATAAACCCATTGCCGGTTTGAACCAGCAAATAAGCTGTAGCAGTATCCACTTGTTTTGCGTCGGGAGATTCAATAAAAACAGAAGGGTGTAACACAGTTATCATTATTCAATTGCTGCAATAATACGAAAAAGCTGCAAGCTGTTAGTTGCGGCTGTTAGTTGAAGCCATTCGCCAATATGATGCCATGATTTTTTTTTATAAACCTTTCTTCTGTCTTCGCTTGCAGCGATTAGCTTGAAGCGGTCAGCTTTTCATTATTTTCGCCAAAAACGACACTGCTTGGAAACAGCTTTACCGAAGAACAACCTGCAAGTGGAAATTACCAACCGGCAAATTCTTTCCATTTCATTGCCCATCAGTTTATCGCTGCTGGTTCCTTTTCTAAATTTCACCGCCAATAATTTTTTTCTGAGTGGTTTGGGCGAAGCGGCTTTGGGCACGGCCGGCATTACAGGTGTGTATTTTTTGGTAGTGGCCGTTATTGGCAACGGACTCAACAACGCTATTCAATCACTTATTGCACGACGAGCCGGTGAAAATCGTTTAAAAGAAATTGGCAAACTGTTTTCACAAGGGGTACGCATCGCTTTTATTTTTGCAACTATTGGTATAACCCTTACCTATTTGTTTGCACCCATGATTTTTAATTATGCGTTGCGTTCGCAAAATGTGGATGCAAGTGCTGTAAACTTTTTAAAGATCCGAGTTTGGGGGCTGCCCTTTCTTTATCTCTTCCAGATGGGGAATGCATTTTTAGTAGGAACGAACAACAGCCGCTACCTGATGATCGGCACTTTGTTTGAAGCTGGTGCCAATATCTTTTTTGATTATGGATTTATTTATGGTCATTTCGGTTTGCCTGAGCTGGGTTTTAATGGTGCGGCTTATGCATCGGTGTTGGCAGAATTCATTGGTATGATTGTGGTGTTCCTGCTCATTTTTGTAAAGCGATTACATATTCGTTTTCATTTGTTTAACTACCTGCGCTACAGCAGGGAACTCACAAAACTTATTCTCAATATTTCTGCACCACTTATAGGACAGTTTTCGATCAGTCTTATCAGCTGGTTGATCTTTTACATTTTAATTGAACATCATGGTGAACGTGCACTTGCTGTATCGAATGTGATGCGGAATATTTTTTCTTTGTCGGGTGTGTTCATCTGGGCTTTTGCTTCCACCACCAATGCGATGGTAAGCAATATTATTGGCCAGGGACGAAGTCATGATGTACACAAACTCATCAACCGTATTATGACGTTGAGTTTTGTTTCTGCTTTGTTCATGTTTGTATTGTTCAACGTGTTTGCATATGAGCTATTATCGGTGTTTCGATTATCAAAAGAATTTGTTGATGCAGCTGTGCCGGTGTTGCGAATTGTAACAACGGGTATGTTGTTTATGTCTATTTCTGTTGTGTGGCTCAATGCAGTAACAGGCACTGGTAATACTCGAATGAACCTGATCATTGAAGCGGTGACCATTGTTGCTTATCTCGTTTACGTGTATCTGGTATTGGAAGTGTACAAACTAAGTTTGCTGTGGGCCTGGGCCTCCGAATTAATTTACTGGAGTGTGATTTTTGTGATGGCCTTTAATTATTTGAAGAGTGGGAAGTGGAAGGGAAAGGTGATTTGAGTTAAGGGAAAGGTTGACTTACTTAACGCAATAGCGCTTTTATTCTCGTCTTTTGCTTAGTGAATACCCTGTCGCAAACAACCTCTTTTTTGACGCTAACTCCCCTACTTTCTTTATAGTTAATCAATACTTTTGGATACATAAAACAATAATTATGGCACTCATCAATCCTCACATCAACTTCAATGGCAATGCCGAAGAAGCTTTCAACTTTTACAAATCTGTATTTGGTGGCGAATTTGCAATGATCGTCCGTTTCAAAGACATGGCAAGTGCTGAAATGCCAATTGCAGAAGAGGAAGCCAATAAGGTGATGCACATTGCACTCCCAATTGGCAAAAACGTATTAATGGGCAATGATGTTCCGTCCTTTATGGGTAAGGTGAACGAACAGGAAAACAGGTCGAAGATATCTGTGGGTGCAGAGAGTCGAGAAGAGGCCGATAAAATATTTAATGGTTTGTCTGCCGGCGGCAGCGTTGAAGTACCGATGGCTGATAGTCCATGGGGATCCTACTTCGGCATGTTCAGGGATAAATATGGTATTGAATGGATGGTTGACTATGATGCAAAATATAAGGGAGAAGTGTAAAGTAATAAACAGCAATAGCAACAATGAGAAAAGTAATTGGAGCAATCAACATGACCATTGATGGCTTTTGCGATCATACAGCTTTGTCGGCCGGTGAAGAAGTACATGATCATTACACCCAACTACTCAACGATGCAGATGCGATCTTGTATGGCCGCATTACGTATCAGCTCATGGAATTTTGGCGAGCGTTCTTAGAAAATCCATCCGATGAAAAATCGATGAACGATTTCGCAGTGGCGATCGATCGTGTTCCGAAGATCGTTTTTTCAAACACGTTGAAAGAAACTGGCTGGAACACTGCAAGGATAGCTGACCGATCACTTGAAGACGAAATAGCAGCACTCAAACAACAACCGGGTAAAGATATTTATGCAGGTAGTCGCAGCATCATCATCCAGTTAATGAATCTTCATTTGCTTGATGAACTACAACTTTGTGTTCATCCCGTGTTAGCAAGCGGCGGTTTGCCTTTATTTGAACACTTGAAGGACAGGAATGAATTGAAACTCAGTAAAACAAAAACATTCAGCGAAGGTGCGATCATTCTCTATTACCAACCTACAAAATAATAGGACGACTATCCGCTGAATTAATCGCATCAACTACCTCATCTTACTACCAATTGCTTGCGGCTAAGGAACAAAAATTTTTATCCGATTGGCTACTACCACTACTTTTTTTAAAGGAAGTATTTTCAGCACCCGAATACAAACTCGTGTAGCAACCATTTCAATTCCACAAATCACTTTTCTTATCGCTGGTATCGGCGCTTTGGTTTCAGCTTTTTTCTTGGGTTATTGACGAAACATTAAGTTGTTTTGAGAAGGCAGCATTAAAGGATGAACCTGCAATAAATCCGATTTATCAGCCAATTCATGAACCTTCAGGAACGAATTTGTGTTGTGCATCAACAAGCGTATTTTGCAGGTCTTTTGCACAAGATTGGGCAGCACCAAGTTTACACAATTTTTAATGTCTGGAGATAATGAGAAGCCCTTTACGTGCATTTGATGGTAATATTTTAAATTCACAGTATGGCAGCTCAGCGTTTAAAGACAGCAGTTTCTCCCAAACATGTTTTTCCGGTTGCCGGTGTAGGTGCAAGTGCCGGTGGGCTGGATGCCTTTAAGAAATTAGTTAAAGCTATTCCTGCCAGTTCAGGCATTGCATGGGTACTTATTCAACATCAGCAGCGCAACCACGAAAGTAAACTGGTATTGTTGCTGCAAAAAATTGCGGCAGTGCCCGTAAGCCTCATCGGCAATAACATCCAGATAAAGCCAAACAACATTTACGTGGTGCCGCCCAACAATTTACTTTCTGTAAAGGATGGCAAATTTAAATTAGCACAACGGCCTGTTGATAAAACACAGTCCTCCTATCCCATCAATAGTTTTTTTGAATCACTGGCACAGATATACCAGGAAAATGCTATCGGTATCATTTTATCAGGCACGGGAGTCGACGGCACCCGGGGTCTTAAAGCCATAAAAGATCATGGGGGCATTACACTTTGCCAAACCATCGCAACGGCTGCTTACAACGATATGCCCCAAAGCGCCATCGCTGCAGGCGTGGTAGATTTTAAGCTCGCTCCCGAAAAAATGCCGAAGAAACTGGCTGCCATCAAAAAAGTCATAAGTGCAGATGAAGGCGGCGCTGTAAGCATTGAAGGCGATGATGATTCGTTTAAAGAAATATTATCGTTGCTCCATGTGCACAAGGGCATGGATTTTACTTTTTATAAACAAACAACTATACGCCGCCGGATATTGAGGCGCATGATATTGAACAAAAGCAAAACAATTACTGATTATATAACCTACCTGAAAAAAAACAATACCGAAATAAATGGCCTTTACCAGGATATGCTGATCCCGGTTACCAGTTTCTTCAGAGATGAAAAAACGTTCAGCAATTTATGCGATGGAGTTTTTCCAAACCTTGTAAAAAACAAACAGGCCGATGGCATTATACGCATTTGGGTAGCCGGTTGCAGCACGGGCGAAGAAGCTTATTCCATTGCTATTTGTTTTAAAGAATACCTGGGAGATAAGGATGAAAAAGTGCAGATTTTTGCTACAGATCTAAGCCAGCCCGCCATTGCGAAAGCCCGTGCCGGCATTTACAGCAAGGCCGATGCAGAAGCAGTGAGCCATCATCGTATAAAAAAGTTTTTTACTCCCGTAAAGGGTGGTTACCAGGTAAACAAAGACCTGCGTGATATGTGCGTTTTTGCTGTACATAATTTTTTAAAAGATCCTCCCTTTGGAAAAATAGATTTCATTAGTTGTCGCAATGTGCTTATTTATATGGATAGCTATCTGCAGAAAAAAGCACTTGCAACTTTTCATTATGCACTTAACCCAAAGGGACTTTTAATTCTGGGTAAATCAGAAAATACCATCGGCATCACCGACCTTTTTGTAAGTAACAATAAAGCCGAAAAAATATTTACCCGTAAAAATGTGCCTTCCAGGCAAATGCCCATCACATCCAAGCGGGTTGATCTTGTTTCAACGTCAGAAATAATAGTTAAGCCGCCCGAAACCAAGCGTACCGATTTTCACAAATTGGCCGATGATTTAGTGCTGGCAAACTATAGTCCGTCTGCTGTAGTAGTTAACGAAGCGATGGATATTGTACACTTCCGGGGTAACACGGCTATATATTTACAACAGTCGCAGGGCAAACCCACGCACAACCTGCTCAAAATGGCCAAGCCAGGGCTTGCTTTTGAGTTACGCAACATTATCCATAAAACCATCAGGAAAAAAGCACATGTAAAGAAAGAAAACATTCCTTTCCAGGTTGCCAATGTTCAGCGATTGATAACGCTTGAAGCCATGCCTTTGCCCGGTATGGCAGATCCTCACTTTCTGCTGGTTTTTAACGACAGTGTAAAAGTGATAAACAAAAAAACTTCGGGATCTGCAGCAGGCAGTAAAAAAGATGAAGATGTTTTACGCATACAGCAAATGGAACATGAACTTGCCCAACTGCGTGAAGACATGCGAACCATTACTGAGGACCAGGAAGCAAGCAATGAAGAGCTTCAAAGCAGCAACGAAGAACTGCAAAGCAGTAATGAAGAGTTGCAAAGCCTGAATGAAGAACTTGAAACGAGCAAGGAAGAATTACAAAGCACGGTGGAAGAACTTACCGTGGTAAACCAGGAGATGGTAAACCTTAATGAGCAACTGAATGTCGAAAAAGATTATGCAGAAGCCATTATAGCAACAATACCATCGCCGATGCTGGTGTTGGATAAAGACCTGCGTGTTATCATTGCCAACCAGTTATTTTATGAAAAGTTTTTAGTTAATGAAGTACAAACGGAAGGCAAACTGGTGTACGAGATCGGGAATAAACAATGGGATATTGCTAATCTTAGAACACTGCTTGAAAATACGCTTGCTGAAAAAACCGTTTTGTTCGGTTATGAGGTTGAGCATAATTTTCAAAACATAGGCCGAAAGATCATGCGGCTGAATGCCCGTAAAATATTGAGGGAAAAGGGCGAAAAACAGATACTACTGATTATTGAAGACGTAACCGATATTGTGCAAGCTGCCAGGAAAATAGAAGAAAGCGAACATCGCTTTCACAGTATGATTTATTCCTCTCCTTTTATGATTGCCATACTCGAAGGCAAAGACTTGGTTATAAAAAATGCAAATGATGCAATACTAAAAACATGGGGCAAGGGTAAAGAGGTAATTGGTATGCCGATTAAAGAGGCCATCCCCGAAAGCGTTGAGCGTGGCAGTTTTGAAAAACTGGAAAAAGTTTACAAAACAGGTGAGCCATTTTATGGTTACGAAATTCCAATACCCATAACCAATGATGGACATACTGAAACCCGCTACTATACTTTTATCTATCAACCACAAAAAAATATCAACGGGCACATAGAAGGTGTGGCCATTCTTGCAAGCGAAGTAACGCCGTATGCTTTGCTAACTAAAAAAATTAAAGAGAGCGACGAAAAGTTTCAGGCGGCAGTGCAGGCAGTAGAAGGAGTTGTGTGGACAAACAATGCAATTGGCGAAATGGAAGGCGAACAAACAGGCTGGGCAAACCTCACAGGCCAGACTTTTGAGGAGTACCAGGGCTATGGTTGGTCCAAAGCTGTACACCCCGACGACGCAGCAGGCTCAGTTGCATCATGGCAACAGGCGGTAAATACCAGGACGACTTATGTTTTTGAACACCGGGTAAAAGTAAAAGACGGATCGTGGAGACTGTTTGCCATTAAGGCCATCCCATTAAAAAACGAAGATGGAAGCATAAAAAGCTGGGTAGGCGTACATACCGATATCACTGAAAAGCGCCGGGCCGAAATGCAGATCATAGAAAGTGAAGAAAAGTTCCGCACAATGGCCGAATCTTCTGATATATTGATTGGGGTAAACAATGAATCCGTTAATGCAGTTTACTTTAACAAAGCCTGGGAAAAATTAACCGGCAGACCTGTAGGGGAAATGCTTAACCTTGGATGGTTAGACCTGTTGCACCCCGATGACAGGGAACCTTTCATGAATAAATTTTTAGATGCCTTCAATAAAAAAGAACCGTATGAAGGCGAATTCAGGATACTGAACAAAGATGGTGGCTACAGCTGGCTGTACACTAAAGTAGGCGTGAGACTCCATCCCGATGGTTCTTATGCAGGACATATCAGCAGCAGTATTGATATCACCGAACGTAAATTGAATGAAAAAGCCTTACAGGATAGTGAATTAAAATTAAGATCAGTAATTGAAAACTCTCCTTTTCCAATTGCAGTATATGTTGGTAAGGAACTCCTCATCGAATTTGCAAACCAATCCATCATAGATATTTATGGAAAAGGAAATGATGTTATAGGCAAATCTTACCGTAAAATTTTACCTGAACTTGCCAATCAGAAAATATTTGAACAGATTGACGAGGTAATGGAAACAGGTGTGCCCTTTCATGCAAAAAACCAGCGTGTGGATATTGTTGTGGATGGAAAACTGCAGCCTTACTATTTTAATTACAGTTTTACACCTTTGTACAATGTTGCAGGAGAAATTTATGCGGTGATAAATACTGGCGCAGAAGTAACAGATATCGTACTGGCAAAACAAAAAGTGGAAGAAAGCCAGGAACAGTTCAGCACACTGGCCGAAAATATGGAAAACCTTGCCTGGCTTGCTGATGGGCATGGAGAAATATACTGGTACAACAGGCGTTGGTTAGATTATACAGGCCTGACACTGGAAGAAATGAAAGGATGGGGCTGGCAAAAAGTACACCATCCCGATCATGTGGACAGGATATTAGAAATATCAAAAAAACTCTGGGTTACCAATGAACCGTTTGAATTAACCTTTCCATTACGAAGGTATGATGGAGAATACCGGTGGTTCCTAACCCGTGGCTATCCTTTAACTGATGAACAGGGTAAAATTATCCGATGGCTGGGTACCAATACCGATATCACCAAACAAATTGAAACACAGCAACAGCTTTCCCTTCTTTCTACTATTGTAGATTCATCAGGCGATGCTATCATCAGCAAAACACTGGAAAGCATTATTACGAGTTGGAATAAAGGTGCCGAACAGATCTTTGGATATACAGCTAATGAAGTTGTGGGTAAACCCATTTTTATTCTGATACCGGAAGAATTACACCAGGAAGAAGATATGGTGATCAGCAAAATAAAAGAAGGCGGTTCGGTTCAGCAATATGAAACTATCAGGCAAACTAAAGATGGAAGAAGAATAAACATTTCGCTTACGGTATCGCCCATAAAAGATAAAGAGGGCAATGTCATTGGAGCCTCAAAAATTGCCAGGGATATAACAGACCAGGTAATTGCACGTAAAAAAATTGAGGAAAGCGAAGCTAACTTCAAACTTCTATCAGAAGAAGTACCTCAGAAAATTGTTAATGCTGATGCAGCAGGCAGTGTGTTTTATTACAATAAAAACTGGATAGACTATACCGGGCTTACACATGAAGACTTGTATGGCGATGGCTGGGCACAAACCATACATCCCGACGACTTAGAAAAATTAGCAACCGGGTGGGTAAACTCAGTACAAACAGGTAACGTATTTGAAATGGAACACCGGATAAAAAATAAATACGGTGAATATTTCTGGCACATCAACCGGGCTGTGCCTGTAAAAAATGATAAAGGCGAAATTACAAAGTGGATTGGTGCAGCTACCGAAATTCAAAAAATTAAAGAAGAAGAACAGCGTAAAGGAGACTTTATAAAGATGGTAAGCCACGAGCTTAAAACACCTGTAACTTCTATAAAAGGATATGTTCAGATGCTGATGAGCATGCTGAACGAGAAAGAAGAGATTGACACAAAAGGCATTCCGGTAAAATCTTCTTTATCACGCATGGATGAGCAAATAAAAAGATTGACCAGGTTGATCACCGAAATGTTGGACCTGGGCAAACTCGAAGAAAGCAAACTGCGCCTTAAAAAAGAAAAATTACTCTTGAACGACCTTATAAAAGAAACAATCAACGATATAGAATTTACCAGTAAAACCCATCATATTAATGTGCAGGAACTTTTTAAGGCATGGGTAGTTGCCGATAAAGACCGCATACAACAGGTGATCATTAACCTGGTTAATAATGCCATAAAATATTCGCCCCAAAAACAACATGTCAATGTTGTGATTGATCAGAAATCGGAAGGCACCGTGGAAGTAAGTATCCAGGATTTTGGCATTGGCATCAACCAATCTGAACACGAAAAAATATTTGGTCGTTTTTACCAGATAGATGGTAGAGAAGGTTTCACATTTACCGGTTTTGGCATTGGCTTATATATTGCAAAAGAAATACTGGTACAGCATAACGGCAGCATTGGAGTAACCAGCGAACCCGGCAAAGGCTCTATGTTCACATTTACTTTACCTTTAGCACAGTGATAATGAATAAACCAAAACTGTATGCAGCAAAAAACTGCCATCCTGGTGGTAGATGATGATGAATCTGTAGGATTCATGATTAAGATGATGCTGGAGTATAAAGGCTATACAGTGGTTGTTGCCCAGACTGCCGAAAACCTTGAAGAAATAATCGTGCAAAACAATATCGGTTTAATAATTCTTGATATGCTTATTGCTAATGTCAAAGGCACCGATGTTTGCATGGCTCTTAAAAGCAATCCAGCCACAGCCAATATACCTGCAATAATGATGACAGCTCTACCTGATATAGAAAAAATATGCAAAGAAGCCGGTGCGGATGATTTTATATCCAAGCCATTTGAAATGACTGCTTTTATTGAGAAGATAAATTCCTTTATAAAGAAATAAAAGATTGTGGGCTACAGGTCGCCTGGTTTATATTAAGACTTACAAAATGGCCTATCTTACAACCCAATTATTTCTTAGCCTTTTGCATGAAACGAAATCTGCGCACCACCACAAAAATTGTTATTGCAGTAGTCTGTTTTGGCATAGCCGTTGTAGGGTTCATGCTAAAGCTTCCATCGATGTTTCGTGGAATGGATAAAGAAATGCATGCTGCATTTTATTTTCTTGCTGCAGCCTTTTTAAACATCCTGTTTGCAAAACGCAATTTTATTATTCATGCATTCATTTTTGTGTTTCTATACTTGTTTGGTTATGGCATAGAACTGGCGCAGGAGTATTCAAATAAATTCTTTCACAAACGCATTCATGGTCGTTTTGATCCGGAAGATGTGGCATCAAATCTGCAGGGGCTACTCTACTTTTCTGCCATATGGATATGCGTTACTGTTTTGAGTTTTGTTTTCAGGCCAGGCAAACCAATGGCAGCAAAACAATAATCAAAAAACACATAAGCTCTAAAAATAAAAACGCCTGCACAACATGCAGGCGTTTTTATATAAACCGGCATTGTTAATCCTGCCAGGTGTATGTAAAATTGAGTTTGTGATAACCTCCGGCATCTTTCACAATTACATATCCCGAATTTTTAGTTTTCAAATACGTGTACTGTGCTACTGTAGCGTTACCTGTGTAATAACCAATTTTTGTAGGGTCGCAAATGGCTGTACCTAAAAAACTTGAAAACGACACGTTATCAAAAACGATTTCCCGAATATCGTAACTGCTGTAATCGCTGATGACACAATTTTCAAAGGCTACACTCCATTGAGGAGGGTAAATACCAGGTCCTACAATATTCGCTACACTCACTCTGGCGCTGGTTGCGGTAAAGTGTGTGTAATAAACAAGCAAGCTGGTGGTAGTGATGTTGTCTGGTGCCCAACGCAAACTGAGCTGAAACTTTACATTGTATAGTGTACGCAACTCAGCGTCATCAATAAGAATTTTAATCTTGGTTTTATTATCAGGCATATCAGTGTATGTAATTTGCGCTGATCCAAAATATTTCCAATCGTTGCCGACAAGGTATTGCGAAGTTGTTTCATTAATTTTTAGTTGTGTAGCAGTGACAAATTCAACAGCAACTTTTGTTCCTTCAGCGGCAGGCGTTATCGCAAAATTATTTTCAGGGCTGATGCTGGTTGTTACCGAAAGCGTATTGCTCGTTACTGCTGCACCACCTTCATCTTTTACTTTTACTGCAATGTTATATTGCTGACCACCATTTAATCCTTCTATACGATAAGAGAAAGTAGTGGCTGATGTATTAGTGGGATACACTTGCTTTTCCACGCCGTCGATAATTGTAAAGTAGCTTAGTTGTTCCTGCTCCGGATCAACAGGTTTTGTTCCCGCAATGGTTACTGTATTTACGCCAGCCTCGGTTTTACTGATAGTAAACGCACCGGGTGCCTGGTTTACTGTAGTTGATGATTGCAACGTACTTTCTGTACTCTTGCCCGCAGCTGATTTGGCAATCACTTTTATATTGTATTGCGTTTGCGGTTGCAATCCAGTGATTAAATAATTCTGAGTTGAAAAACCTCCAGCCCTGAACAAATTGTTTACATACACATCGTAAGTAACTACACCGTTATCGGGCAATGTTGATGCGTTCCACATAACCTCGATGGATTTGTAATTGGCTTTGTACATCGTTACTGTAAATGCAGAAGGCGAAGGCGAATTGGCTGTTGAAAAACTGAAAGCTGATTCAGTAGTATTGCCCGATGCATCCTTTGCTATTACCTTACCGGTATAGCTTGTGTTTTCGGTAAGATTTTCCAGCTTGTAGCTGGTTGTAGTCAATGAAGTGGTAAGCGATTGACCTTTTAATTCCACCGAATAAGTCACAGTCTCATTTTCTGGATCTTTAGCAATCGTCCAGTTTAACTGGGCACTTGTTGGTTTTACTTCGGTGGCAGATACTGTAAAACTTTGGGGAGCTTTGTTTGCTGTATCGCCTGACTTTTTACAAGCTGCAAATGCAAACAGCACAAATAGGGTAAAAATTGGTCTCATGTGTTTTGGTAAATTAGGGCAAAGTAAAGGGAAAGATCACTAAAAAAAACTCTTGTTAAATTTGTTTTCTGATAAAAAGCAAGCTATTAAAACGTGCAGAGAGTTTATATGTATTTGCTGATAGGAGTTTACATTGAGCGAATAAAAAATGGTTTCGCAGCTTTCAAAGACTTAAGTTTTAAACCAGTGGACCTGATCCTGTTCCTATTAAAAACCAATTGCGCTTTTCCAACCGGCGAAACGCCATTAATACCAGCCAGCCCCTGTATCATCCATTTTGTATTTTGTTTATCTCTTGCATGCCAATTATCTTGTTTAATTTTTCCAGAAGGAAAAATATAATACGCACTTACTTTTATGAGATGGTAACTGTGCGGATAAGCTGTTATTTCTGCAGCCCAGTCATACATCGTTTGCAGGCTATTGAAAAGCGAAGGATCAACAACATAAAACACAGTTTGGTCTTTTTCTTTTACTGGCAACAAAGCTGCCACATGATAATTCCATAATTGTTTTAATCCGCCGATATGTTTCCGCAGAAAAGCACCGCCAAACACCCATGCTTTATAATTGGGAATATCCCAGGCATCAAGAATGCGACAAACTGCATCGGCTCTCGCTTCGCAATTGTTATGTACATCGTGCCATTTAAACAAATCATTGGTTTGAAAAAAAGTAAACAGCTTTTCAGCTTCTTCTTTGTTTACCGTTTTAGCAGGAACTACAACATCTGTAAGGCGATAATCGAAAAGCGTAGGCACTAATTGTAAATCCATTCCTGTAAAGGTACTGGATTGCAGGCATGAACCTCTGCTATTGCTTTTGCAGCCTGAGTTCTAAACCAACGGAGCCCTGGAGTTTTATTTCAGCTTCGCTACCGGTGAACTTTGTTACTTTAAACTTGCTTTTTGTTTCGCCGTTGAATGGATTTACAGCATTCACAAATTCAACACTGATCATTTGCGTGGCTTCATCAAAGGTCCATGTGCCGTTTCTGGTGTAATCAGTTGTGGCTTCCGGCATATATTGTATAGAAGTACATTGCTGATTGATGGTGTTGAGATATTTTGAATAACGATAGGCTTCTGTCCACTCAAATGCATTCGCATCTTTCAACACAAGTTCATAATTGGTGAGTTGACTCCATACCGTATCACGCATAAAAATACTTCGTGCACAATCCGTACTTACAACACCCACAATTGAACCTGGTGATTCGTAATAAGCACAGTTCACCTGCGATAGAAATGATTTACCAAGGTTGCTGTTATTTACGCAATAAATTTCATTGATAGTTGTGTGCTTTACATAATCAATGCTGGTCCACAATCCCTGGGAATTAGTAGAATCAGGACCAGATTTAGTAGCAGCAATTTTCCATTTTCCTTTCAGATCGGTAATGGTAGCAGGTGGCTGGTTTGGGTTGTCGCTGTTTTTTGCACATCCAAAAAACATAGTGATCAACAAAAGCGGTAAGAGACTATTTTTCATAAACGACGTATGGATTATGCTCTAAAATACAAATTTTCCAGGTAAGGCAAATTTTAGCTACCATGTTTATAATTTATAGAAACCATATTAATTATGGCACACCTATCATAATTTCAACAACCCCACTTTATGCAACGTACTAATTGGTTTATTATCCCAGAATAATTCAAAATCATCAAAGCCCTGTTGCTCGTAATCATCCTTTATCTCCTGCATGGTAAGTAGCTTGTCATTCTCAACAGACAGTTGAGGCAACATTTTAAGCAACCACGCTCCTTTTTGCGGATCGGTATTAATGCTAACGTTTTCTTTTTTTGTTGCGAACGTTACCTGCATTACTTCCCAACTTGCGCCTTTTTTTGATTTTGTGATGATTTCACTCTTCAACACTTTGCCTAAGAAAACAACTTTTGCAGCCGGTTTAAACAATGGCGCTTCATTGTTATTTAATACGTTTAAAATATGGTCAGGTGAAAGAGAAGTCTTAGGAATTTTATGATCGAACCATTTGTGTAACGGATCATCAAGACAAACACCCTGCATATAATTGAACAAGGATTTCTTTAATCCAAAACTGAAACTTTCATGATCAGCACCTGTTTCATCAATATGCTCCACATCATTATCGGCAAATAATATTTCAACTTCTTTTGCTTTCTTTACTTTAAAATGCTCAGGATTCATCCCGACGGGACTATGAGCGGTCATTGCAAACTGGTGCCAGAAAGCAGATTGCATGACGCCTGTTTTAAACATTTGCCGAACCATCTCTAAGGAATCAATTGTTTCCTGTGCTGTTTGTGTTGGAAAGCCATACATAAGATAAGCATGCACCATAATGCCTGCCTCGGTAAAATGTTTGTTCACTTTTGCAACCTGTGCCACAGTTACACCTTTATTGATAAGTGCAAGCAAACGATCACTTGCTACTTCCAATCCACCACTTACAGCAATACAACCACTGGCTTTTAACAATAAACAAAGATCACGGGTGAAACTTTTTTCGAAACGTACATTCGTCCACCAGCTTACAACCAATTTCCGTTTGATGATCTCTAATGCCAATGCCCTCATTAGTGCTGGTGGTGCAGCTTCATCCACAAAATGAAAACCATTATTACCTGTTTGTGCAATGATTTCTTCCATGCGATCGCACAAAAGTTTTGCAGCAATGGGTTCGTATAATTTTATATAGTCCAGTGAAATATCGCAAAACGTACATTTGCCCCAATAGCAACCATGAGCCATGGTTAGCTTATTCCATCTTCCATCGCTCCACAAACTGTGCATGGGGTTTGCTACTTCAATTACAGAAATATAATCGTGCAATAAAAGATCAGTATAATCAGGAGTACCAACTTCGGTTTGTTTATAATCTTTGCAAGAGCTGTTGTTGATGTAGGTAACAGCTCCGTTCTCCAATAAAAACGTTCGCTTCAATTGAGATGCATCAATTTCTCTTGCGATAAATTTCAATAATTGTTCGATGGGTGCTTCACCATCATCAAGCGAAATAAAATCGAAGAACTCAAACACACGTACATCCTTCAATGAACGCAATTCGGTATTCGGGAAACCTCCACCCATCGTTACTTGAATGTTCGGATGATTTGCTTTGATCCATTGTGCACTGCGGAAAGCCGCATATAAATTGCCGGGAAAGGGAACCGAAATAGCAACTAACCTGGGTTGTGTATTTGCAATGTGCAGTTGCAATTGTTGAATCAAAAATTCATCCACCAACGTTAAAGGTTTCTGCAGTTCAGCATACAATTCATCAAAACTATTTGCACTTCGTCCTAAACGTTCGGCATAGCGACTGAAACCAAAATGTTCATCCACACATTCTTTAATAAGATCGGCCAGATCTTCGAGGTAGAGTGTGGCAATATGTTTGGCTTTATCCTGTAAACCCATGGCACCAAACGCCCAATGAAAATCGGTGAGTTCAGCAAATCGTGCTGCTTCCGGCAAATAATTACGTGAAGCGATGAGATGGGCGATGGTTGGATTTTTTCCCTGCAGAAATAACACAACATCATCAATCGTTTTAATATACTCTTCCTGTAATGCCAAAATACGTTGTGCATTTTCAGAACTTTCCATTCCGTTTGTGATGGTGGAAAATATTTTAGCCAACCCCTTTTTTGAAAACAAACGAAGAGTGACCTCAATCCCCAAATCACTTTGAAAAGATGAAATGCCTTTTGTGTTAAGAAAGCCCTTCAGGTAAGCCGTTGCAGGATACGGCGTATTGAGTTGTGTAAAAGGAGGCGTAAATAAAAAAACCGTTGCGTTCAAATGTGGCGATTAATCTGCAAACCTACATGATTTTTCCCTTAAGCCTTCCACGATGCCAGCAATTGCTTTGCTTCTGATTTAATGGTTGGATCATCGGCTGCTGTATTAGGTAAACGCAAAAGATGATTAAGCGTTTCAATGGCTTTTGTTTTCTTATTGTTGCGGTGATAAGCTTTCGCCAGTTCTAAATAATTCAATACAAATTCAGGACTTAAGCTTTTTACTTTTTCATAATAATACACAGCCGAATCAAGAGAGTTCTTTTGCAATCCGCCAAAGAATACTTTCACTGCTGCTTTTTCTACACCATTTAAATTGCTTACTTCGTAATGCCAGCGTGCAATCACAAACAGCGCTTTAAAATTTTGTGGATTATAGGTTAATGCCCGGTCAGCATAATTTTTTATTTCACGCACATATTCAACTTTTTCTTTACCGTTTTTCAATAACGACATACGGGCATAGGCAAACGACATGGCAACGTTCGCATCACTGTCTTTTGGATTTACACGCAAAGCACGTTCTGCATAAATTTTTGCGGCTTTATAAAAATCCATTTGCTTTTCTTTTGTTGGCTGTCTTCGGCCGATACGGCTTGCCAGTTCACTGCAACGTGTGAGTGCATGCAAATGATTGGGCTGAAGTTTTGTTACTTCTTTAAATTTTTGATAAGCGTCTTCTTCTCTTAGTTGCTTTTCGAGCAAATCGCCCTGCTTCACCAGTTCTTCAACAGACTGAGCTATTGAAACCGCTGTGAAAAAGAGCGTGCTAAAAACTATAAGAATGATTTTCTTCATGTGATCCGGTTAAAATGTTTTATGCAAGGTTATGCCTGTTTTACCTTCAAAATTTTCAATGGGTGGCGAGCACTTGTCAATATCGAGTTTTATTTCAGTAATAACGGGAAAACGGGTCTTAATCGTATCACAAATATCCTGCGCAACCGTTTCAATGAGACTGCTTTTTTGCCTCATTCGTTGCTTTACTATCTCAAACAGAGCAACATAGTTGATGGTTTGGTCGAGGGAAATAATTTTACCCACAGGCTCATAGTACACAGAAAGATTTACTTCGAAAGGCCCGCCAGTTTGATCTTCACCTGCATACAAGCCGTGATGTGCGTGAAATTTTAAATCTTTTAGATGAACAGCTACCATCTGCCGAAAATAAAAAAGTCCTGCTGTATCAGCAGGACTTTCTTTGAACAAATCGGGTTTTATACTACCCCGTTTGCTGATAAATAACGTTCAGCATCTAATGCAGCCATACAACCGCTGCCTGCTGCAGTTACAGCCTGGCGATAAATTTTATCCTGCACATCGCCACCTGCAAATACACCTTCTACATTTGTTTTAGATGTGCCCGGAATCGTTTTAATATAACCTGCTTCATCCATATCAATGAAATCTTTGAAAATAGCTGAGTTGGGTTCGTGACCAATGGCAACGAAGAAACCTTGAACAGTTATTACAGATTCCTCACCCGTTTTATTGTTCTTTACTTTCATTCCGTCTACTTTGTTATCGCCGAGAATCTCTACGGTTTCAGTGTTCCAGTAAACTTTAATGTTAGGCGTGTTCAACACACGATCCTGCATTACCTTACTTGCACGCATTGCATCTTTACGAATAAGCATGTGCACAGTAGAACAAAGCTTACTCAGGTATAACGCTTCTTCTGCCGCTGTATCGCCAGCACCTACAATGGCCACTTCTTTACCACGAAAAAAGAACCCATCACAAACGGCACAGGCACTTACACCGTAACCGTTGAGACGCTGCTCACTTTCCAAGCCAAGCCACTTGGCACTTGCACCGGTGCAAATAATTACGCTGTCAGCTTCAATGAGTTTTTCATCATCGATCCAAACTTTCTTGGGAGTTGTGCTGAAGTCAACTTTCGTTGCCAAACCATATCGTATGTCTGCACCCATGCGGGCTGCCTGCTTTTCAAAATCAACCATCATTTCCGGACCCTGTACGCCATCAGCATAGCCGGGATAATTTTCAACTTCTGTAGTAATGGTTAACTGTCCTCCTGGTTGAATTCCCTGGTATAATACAGGTTTCAGGTTTGCCCTGGATGCGTAGATAGCTGCAGTGTAACCTGCAGGACCTGAACCGATGATTAAACAATGTACTTTTTCTGCTGCTTCCATATTCTTCTCAAAAAAATTTAGTCGGCAAATTTAGCCCCATTCAATGAATAAATTGTTGACGCCATTTCCAAACGAACAGGTGTGGATAATTAACGGGGAATGATAACCGTAGTAAATTGGTTGCCATAACCTCCAAAGTAGCCCAATGCACCATTGCTGATATTACCCAATATTTTGGTGGGAGATGAAAACGGGTTACCAATGCTCTGATAGCTAAACTCAACAGTTCGCCAAAAATCGAAAGTGGCTTTATCAATATTGCTGAACTTAACAGTTACAGTATCGCCCTTCTTGAAAAAACCATACTCTTCAAAATCAAGATCAACATTGCGATCAATACCACGATCAACATCTACAGTGTAGGTTGTGCCATTTACAAAAGCATCGTCAAATACAGAGTTGAACCCCGGATAAAAAGCTCCTCTGTTAACCCTGGTGAAATAGCGGGCATAATCGCCAAAGGGCTGTGGATCGCTCACCTTTGCCCGCACTACTACTTTGGTGCTCGTGTCGGGTGTATTTGGCGCTTTCACCCACCACATGGAATCAATTGTTTTCCTGACTTGCGGGATATTAGTACTGGCTTTATACTCCTTTTGCTGCCATACAATGCGAAGTTGGTATTGCTTGCCCAATTCGCCTTTAATGATTGTTGACGGGCTGGAAAGATCAGTACTGTAATAGCTGAAAGGTATCGTCGTGCCGGGCACAATTAGGTCATAACGTCGAAGTTGATGTGTACTGTTGCCAGTAGAGATATACACTTCGGCATCTTTCACCAATGAATTGCCAATTACTTCGGCCGAAACTTTGGAGAAATAGTTAAGACTTTTTGTAAGGATGACAACGGGATCCTGGCCGTTTTCAATGGAGGCATCAACAGTAAGTAGCTGATCGGCATCTTTCAGGTTAAAATCTATTTTCTTTTCACAACCCAGCATTAGAAGTAACAAACTGCTGAGCAAGACAAATCTTTGCATAGGTCAAATTTAAGGCAGGAACGTTTGAAATTTATATGAAGGATATGCTAATTGTGAATACGAGTTTAACATCTCCGCTGCGCTCGATACATGTCACCCTCTTCGATTGCGCTCAGGGTGTGAAAACAAAAACCCCGACACTAAGGCCGGGGTTTGATACTTAATACCCATTATAATTAATTTCCGAGATAGCTCTTCAGCGCATTGCTGTAGCGGGCTTTCTGTAAACGTTTGATCGCTCTTTCTTTGATTTGGCGGATACGTTCTTTCGTCAAATCATATTTCTGACCAATTTGCTCAATGGTTACACCATTTTCGCCATCCAAACCAAAGTATGCGTTAACGATTTCTGCTTCACGTGGACTGAGTGATTTCAACACACGACGAATCTCGTTACGTAACGAATCTTTCATAACATCTTCGTCTGTATCATCACTACCTTCCAGCAAATCGCCCATCGCTACGTCTTCTGCTTCGTGCACGGGTGCATCTAGTGAAGTGTGACGGGTATTGCTTTGGAAAATATTGTTGATTTCAGTCTCACTCATTTCCAGGATATCAGCCAGTTCTTCAGTTGAAGGCTCACGCTCATGCTCCTGTTCAAAAGCCATATAAGCTTTATTGGCCTTGTTGTAAGTACCGATCTTATTTTGTGGTAAACGTACCAAACGACCCTGCTCAGCCAATGCCTGCAGAATTGATTGACGAATCCACCATACAGCGTATGAGATGAATTTAAAACCTTTGGTTTCATCGAAACGCTGAGCAGCTTTGATCAAACCGAGGTTTCCCTCATTGATCAAATCACTTAACGATAAACCCTGGTGTTGATATTGCTTAGCTACTGATACCACGAAACGAAGGTTCGATTGTACCAGTTTATCTAAAGCCCTTTGATCACCCATTTTGATACGTTGCGCAAGAGTCGTTTCCTCCTCAGGCGTGATCATCGGGATCTTTGAAATTTCCTGTAAATACTTCTCAACCGCTTGTGAGTCACGGTTGGTAATCTGAGTTGCAATTTTGAGCTGCCGCATATTAAATTCCTCTTAATTGTTTGAAACGTTACTAAGACAGGGAAAATCGACGGGGAGTTGGGAAAATCTCGTTAAGAATCCACTGTAACCGTCTGCAAAGTTAATCATCAATCGCCGTTTTTCATAGCCCATGTGAATAATTGAGGCTTCTTTAGGCATTGTTGGATCGTTTGCAATGGAAACTTAACTCTGATAAACAACAATTTAAAGGCCAATAAGGTTTATTTTCAGACAAAAATTTTACATAAACGGTTAATTTGCTTATTAATTAAATCATTGATATGGAATGGATTGATCTTAGAAGTGACACAGTTACACAACCTACAAAAGAAATGAAGGAGGCTATGTGGCAGGCAAAGCTTGGCGATGATGTTTTTGGTGAAGATGAGACTGTGAATAAGTTGGAAAAAACAGCTGCAAAAATGTTTGGAATGGAGGGTGGTTTATTCTGCCCTTCCGGCACTATGACCAACCAGATTGCCATTAAAATGCATACCCAACCTGGCGATGAAGTAATTTGCGATGAGCTGAGTCATGTATACCAATACGAAGGCGGCGGCATTGCCTTTAATTCGGGAGCTTCTGTTCGTTTATTGCAGGGAGATCGGGGAAGAATAACGGCCACCCATGTTGCTGAAGCCATTAACAACAGAGATGATGTGCACAAAGCCATCTCCAGCCTTGTTGTTTTGGAAAATACCAGCAACCGTGGTGGCGGCAGTTGCTATGAATTGGACGATATTGCTGCAATCAAAGAAATCTGCAAGTCCAATAATCTCATTTTACATCTTGATGGTGCAAGGCTTTTTAATGCGCTGGTGGCGAAACGGCAAACAGCTGCTGATTACGGGCAATTGTTCGATTCCATTTCTATTTGTTTAAGCAAAGGGCTTGGGTCCCCCATTGGAAGTGTGTTGCTGGGAACGAATGAAAAGATAAAAAAAGCAAGACGAATACGTAAAGTGTTTGGTGGAGGTATGAGGCAGGCAGGTATCATAGCGGGAGCAGGTTTGTACGCATTGGAACATCATGTCAATCGATTAGCAACAGATCATGCTCATGCAAAGTTGATTGAGACCACGCTGCTTTCTAATGCAAGCGTTGAATCTGTCTTGCCAGTTGAAACCAATATTGTCATCTTCCGTGTAAATGAGAATATAAACGCCGACGAATTGGTAATGAAATTAAAAGAAAAAGGCATTCTCTGTTTTACAATGGGAAAACAACAGATACGATTTGTATTGCATTTGGATATAACGGAAAATATGGTGCAGCGTACTGTGGAGATATTGCAAAAAATATAAACCCCGGCTTAAAGCCAGGGTTTATTACTTATTTCAATCAAATTATTATTTGCCATTAGAACGGCCAGCTTGTTTATTCTGTGCAATAAAATATTGCTGAATCATATCGTTCATGATGTTTACTGTTTCACCAAGATGAACATCATTCTTAAGGCGGCTAATAAATACTTTGTTACGCTCTTCTTTATTGGTATTTCCCTTAATGGTTGCAAGATCAGCTTCGAGATTAAACACTTCCAGAGGAGTGTTCAGCTTTATCAACGAATCAATTGTTTGAATCGTAGTGCCAAGTGTTTTCTTATCCTGGCGGAATTTATCCACCTTCAAAGAGAAATGCTTGTCATCATACTTCGATAACCAATCGCTTTTTTCGCCTATTAGTTTAAACGTTGGACTTTGATTAACACGCTGCTTGCTTTGCTGAACAATATAATTAAAGTCGAAGTCCGATTTCCACACTTTATATTGTGCGCTTCCAATTTCATCCCATGTTAATGCATAAGGTTCATCTTTCTCACGCAATTTCAAATACTCATATTGATCAGGCAGAACGATATCAGGAACAACACCTTTCAATTGAGTGCTTGCACCTGTTACACGATAGAATTTCTGTAATGTTAATTTGATATTGCCAAGTTCAGATGGATTATTACTTGTCCAGCTTGCACGATCAAGTTCAATGTTACGTTGCACCGTTCCTTTACCATACGTTGAAGTGCTGCCCACAACCAAACCACGTTTGTAATCCTGGATAGCTCCTGCAAAAATTTCAGAAGCAGATGCACTAAATTCATTTACCATAACCGTTAGTGGTCCATCCCACAATACATTTTTGTTGCGATCACGCAAGATGGTTGGAGATTCATCCCTACTCTTTACTTGTACAACCGGACCATCTTCAATAAACAAACCAACCATTTCCACGGTTTCCATCAATGAACCACCGCCATTTGTACGGAGATCAATGATTAAACCATTTACACCTTCTGCCTTTAACTTGATAATTTCTTTTGCCACATCCTGCGCACAACGGTTACCGTTTGCATCCTGGAAATCTGCATAGAATGCAGGAAGATAGATGTAACCAATTTTATGATTATCTGGTCCTTTGATGATGGTACTCTTTGCTCGGTTTTCTTCCAAGTCGATTTTTTCACGAATCATCGACACAACTTTGATCACACCACTTGGCTTTTTAATCGTCAATTTTACTTCTGTTCCTTTCTTACCACGAATTAAACGAACAGCATCAGGCACTTCAAAACCTGTAAGATCTTGTGGCTCGGCGGCTCCCTGCGCTACTTTCAACACAATATCTCCTACTTGTATTTCACCTGACTTTGCAGCAGCACCGGCAGGCACTATCGTTGTGATCTTGATGTTACCATCTTCTTCGAGAAGAGAAGCACCAATTCCAAAGAATTCACCGCCGCTCATTTGCTCGTCAAATGCAATTTTTTCCAATGGGGGTAAATAGCTGGTATGCGGATCCATTGTT
Source organism: Lacibacter sp. (assembly GCF_057361365.1). Lineage (NCBI taxonomy): Bacteria > Pseudomonadati > Bacteroidota > Chitinophagia > Chitinophagales > Chitinophagaceae > Lacibacter > Lacibacter sp. The sequence goes on from NZ_JBMQSG010000006.1 coordinate 328,406, forward strand.
TCAGTGATGCTGTTTACCAGGTAATTGAAACGATCTTCATCCTTAAAGCGATTACGGAAACGATCGAACATGCGATCGAAAGTTTTCAGCACTTTTTCACGGGCTTCTTTTTCCATTTGCACCGGAGTCTTTGCTACAAAGCCTTCCTTACCTTTATTTTTTTCCTGTTGTTCAACAAGATCAACATAACGGTCGAGTGTATAATATTTTAATTTCAGGCGCCATGCTTCCTTACGCTCTGCTTCTGTTTTTGGATACGTACGCTTATCATCATCGTCCATATACTTTTCTTCTACGTTAAAGTCGAATGGCTTTTGCAAAATGTCTTTGTAGAGAAGAGCCACTTCTTCCATGCGCTTTTTATACACGGAATTAATAGCATAAAATGATTCAAGCGTTGCTCCATGAATTTCGTCATCGATCTTTGCTTCATATTTTTTGAATTGATCGATATCTGATTTCAGGAAATAAGTTTTATCTCCATCAAGCTCTTTGAGAAACTTGGTAAACACCGTTTTCGAAAATTCGTCATCAATCTTTTTGGGGTTATAATGCCCCTCTTCCAGGAACTCACCGATCAACTGCAAGATGCGTTCAAAACGGTTGGCGGGTTCGTTGCGGGTAGTGGATGATTGTACGGCGTAAAAGATACTGCCCCCCAGCAGGAGAACAAGTATGATCAGCAAACTCTTTTTAGTAAACATATATTGGATAAAATTTGACATAAAACAATTATCGTAAAAATAACGAGAAAAGGCGTGCCAATATTGGCCGCTTATACAAATACAAGCTTTTAACAAGCTATTTGGTCAAAAGTTGTGCCCGAAAATGAGGTGTTGTTTTCTTATAAAGGGCTAACACTCATTATTTATTTAGCAGAAATTTTTTTACAATAATGCGGAGGCAGACGATTTCGGGGAAGATCTCTCTACGCAAGTACATGGGACTGCCAGTGTTTATATGCGGATTCCAGATCAATGTTTACTACATGTTTGTATAGTTTCTCAACTTCAATACATTGTTTTAATGTTCCGAGATTTTGGTAAAGGCCCGTTGTTAATCCGGCTAAAAAAGCCGTGCCAAGTGCCGATGCATCTGCAACGGCTGAACGTGTTATATTGATATGCAACAGATCGGCGATCATTTGCATAACGAATTGGTTGCCCGAAATTCCGCCGTTAATGTTTACTCCTTTTAAAGCAACTGTGGCATCTGATTGCATAGCTCCCACTACATCTTTTATTTGAAAAGGAATAGATTCCAAAGCAGCTCTCACAATATGATTTGTTGTTGTGCCAAAACTTATTCCGTTGATGGATGCACGCCTGTCCATTTGCCAATGCGGTGATCCTAATCCACTAAAAGCAGGAATCAGGTACACACCACCGTTATCAGCCGCAGCTTTTGCCATATCTTCCGTTTCGCTACTGTTGCTGAATAAACCCAGTTCATTTTTTAACCACTCGATAGTAGCACCGCATGAAACAATCACTCCCTCCAGTGCATAATCAATACGTCCATCGATACTCCAGCAAATAGTAGTCACCATGCCGTTGTTCGATTGAACAGGTTTGTCTCCGATGTTCATTAAAATACTGCAACCTGTTCCTAAAGTAGCTTTGGCTGTGCCGGCTTCAAAACAACCTTCTCCGAAAGCTGCCGCATGCGAATCACCGATCATAGCTGCAACAGGAATTGCTTCTGGAAACAACCCATCCAACGTTGTTTCGCCAAATGCTGCAGAAGATGGTTTTACTTCGGGTAGTTGAATACCTTTTAAACCAAATGATTTAATCAGCTCTTCATCCCATTGCAGCGAATGAAGATTGAACAATAACGTTCTTGATGCATTGGTATAATCAGTTGTATAGTTTTTTCCATTTGTCATTTTATACAACAGCCAGGTATCAATGGTTCCGAAATAAGCTTCACTATTTGCAATTGCATTTTGCACTGCCTTCATATTTCTATTCAGCCAAATAAGTTTTGTTGCAGAGAAATATGGGTCGATCACTAATCCCGTTTTATGATTTACCTGTTCAGCTAAACCCTGTTGCTTCAGCTCCTCACAGATCTGTACCGATCGTTTGCATTGCCATACTACAGCGTTGTGTAAAGGCTTGCCTTCTTTATCCCAAACAACAAATGTTTCCCGTTGATTGGAAATTCCAATACCTGCAATCTCTGTTACATTATATCCTTTTGCAACAAAATCCTGCAAACAGTTTGTAACTGAAGCCAGCACGTTTTGATAAATAGCTTCGGGTTCCTGTTCAACAAAACCATGATCGAAATAATGTGTATGCAAATTTTCAGAACCTTTCGCAACAGCTTGTCCCTTCTCATCGAAGATGAGTGATTTGGTAGAGCTTGTGCCCTGATCAATTGCAAGTATGAATTGTTTGTTCGTCATGATAGTTTTAATAATGCCGTTACTTGTTTTGCAATTCCTTCTTTGCTTATGCCATAATGATTTAATATTTCTACCTGCGAACCTGTAACGGTGTATTCATCGGGAATACCCATGATCTTAAACGGTTTTTTATAGCCATGCTGCAATAACCATGATGCACATGCTTCCCCCAATCCACCGTTCACACTATGTTCTTCGATTGTAATGATGGCGTTGCATTTATCAGCCAACGAAGAAAGCAAAGCCGTATCCAGTGGTTTAATAGTGTGCATACTAACTACGGTTGCGTGTATGCCTTGTTCTTTCAATAACTCTGCTGCCTCAACTGCGGGATAAACAGTTTCGCCATTGGCAATAATGGCGATATCATTTCCGTCGCTGATCACTCTTCCCTTACCAAACGCAAAGCCTCCTCCGATCGGGTTATCCTGACAGGCATCGCTGTTATCTGTTTTTAATGAAGGCATTATTTTTTTGCCGAAACGCAGGTACACAGGTTTATCACTTGCAGCAGCCAGTTCGGTTGCTTTTTCTGTTTCGTAATTATCCGCAGGAACAACAATGGTAATATTGTTGATGGCACGCAGCACTGCAAAATCGTGCAGACTGTGATGCGTAGTTCCCAATGCACCATAGCTTACACCTGCACTGATGCCCACAACTGTAACCGGATGATCGCTGTAACAGATATCGTTCTTGATTTGCTCTAATGAGCGAGCTGTTAAAAAACAAGCAGGTGAAACAGCAAATACTTTTTTGTCGCATGACCCTAAACCTGCAGCAACACCAACAAGATTTTGTTCTGCAATTCCTACTTCCACAATTTGTTGCGGAAACTTTTTTCCAAAGGGAACCAGTTTACCTGATCCACGTGAATCGCTGGTAACAGCAATAATGTTGCGGTCTGCATCTGCTAATCGTTGCAGCGTTTCAGCAAAAACATCCTGGTTTGGCTTATCGCCGTTTGTATTTGTATTGATTACTTCTGCCATATTAGATTACAGTTAATGCGTGATCCAATTCTTTCATCGCCTGTTCATATTGTTCTTTGCTCGGTACTCCATGATGCCACTTTAACTCGTTCTCCATGAAGCTTACTCCTTTACCCTTGGTTGTATGAGCAATGATCATCGATGGTTTTCCTTTTTCAAAAGGCAAGGCTGCAAATGTTGCTTTCAATTCATCAATATCATTTCCGTTTACATATTTCACCGACCAACCAAATGCTTCCCATTTTTTATCTAACGGGTCAGTATTCATAACATCGGATGTTGGTGCCGTTATCTGCAAACTGTTCTTATCAACAATTGCACAGAGATTATCAAGTTTGTAATGCGCTGCGCTCAATGCTGCTTCCCAGTTGCTGCCTTCAGGCAATTCACCATCACCCATTAATGTAAACACACGATAATTTTTATTGTCGAGTTTGGCTGCAATGGCAGTGCCTACGCAAATCGGCAAACCATGACCCAATGCACCTGTATTCTGTTCAACACCTTTTACTTTTCTTGTTGGATGACCGATATAATGCGATTGGTATTTGCACAATGTGTTCAGATCCTCTTCCGGAAAGAATCCTTTATCGGCCAATACTACGAACAATGCTTCAACACAATGTCCTTTGCTTTGCACGTAACGGTCACGGTCAGGCGATGAAAAGTTTAAGGGCGACACATTCATCACATCATTGTACAGGACATTCAGAATATCGGTACACGATAAACTGCCTCCGGTATGGCCCGCCTTTGCGCCCACTATATACTTCAGGATGTTTTTCCTGTAGTTGATTGATTTGATTTTTAATTCTTCAGTTGTCATGCTGTTTCAATTAATGCACATAAGTTTCCCAACCCAGGTAATTTTCAAATGATTCTTTCAAAATGCCTGCTGTTTTGCTGGCATTCATCACAACGTGGTGTTCAAAACCATTGCGACATACATAATTCATCAAGCCTTGCAGGTTATTAATCTGCGCTACAGCACGATTACCAAATGTGTTCAATGCATCATTGGTTAATTCGCCTTCGCCGATGTAAGCTTTGATGATGCCTTTACAATCATCAGTGCTGATGCGGCCGTATGTTAATGGCATTGCAGGTGTACGACCATCCAATGCACCGTATGTGTTTTCTGTACCAACACTTGTACCTAAGATGGGTGCTGTGCTGATGCTGATATCCGGTAAAAATGATTTCGCCCAGTTACCGCAATGGAACAACACACATTTTGTATCATCATCGGCATAGTTATTATTCCAGTCAACCAATGCCGACGGTGAACCACTTGCCAACTGCATCGCATACATACTGAGTGTACCTGTCACATCCACTTCGCAGGCAGATGGCAACATGTTTTCACTCATCATACTCATGCTGGTACAAACATTACAACCATAGTTTTGCTGCAATGATGTCCAGCATTGAATAGCTGTTGCATCTAATGCATTCGCCGCCATGAAATCGGCAAGCACTACATCCAGTTTTGCGATCTGTACAAGTTTATCTGGAGGTGTTAAACCGGTATTGGCATATGCATGAATCTTTTCCAGTTTCTCTTTTACCGATTTATCATCTGCTGTTAACTTATTGGCATTCCCCAAAATTTCAGAGAGATCAACTGTTGTAACTGAAATACCATTTCGTTGCAATAATTTTTCGCTATAGCGGACTGTATTAAAAGCTGTAGGTCTTGCACCTACCGCTCCAATACGAACCTTACGCAAACCATTTACCACTCGACAAGTGGCAGTAAAATTTTTCAAATCCCCAATAAAACTTTCGTCCGTGGGACGAACAACATGCTTTGTTGTTAATGAATATTTGATACCGAATTGGTACAAGTTATTGCAGACAGAAATTTTTCCGCACCATGCATCTCTCCTGTTCACCACATCCATCTTTCCAAGATCATCAGGATAACCTTGAATCAACACAGGAACATTCAACCCCGACCATTTAATGGTTTCAGCCACGCCTTTCTCATCACCAAAGTTGGGTAACACAACAAGGATTCCGTCAATCTCATCGGCATGTTGTTTAAACAAGGCGGCACATTTCTGTGCTTCTGCAAATGTTTCCACACCGCCGAGTTTTGTATCGGCATCGCTTAATAACACCGGCTTAATATTTAACTGTTTAAAAAGGTCAAGAATTTCTGTTCTTGCTTCGGCCACCAGTTTATCAGGAAAAAAATCACGGTTACCAATGATGACGCCCAGCGTTGCAGTTTTATAATTTGTTGTACTCATAATTTTAGCTTGCTATGATTAATTCAATATCGTTGTCGTTAAATACCTGTTTGTGTTTTTCTTCCACACCACTATCGGTAATGATGTAATCGATGAGTGATAATGCACCGAGACTTGCGAATGCAGCTTTGCCCATTTTGGTTGAATCGGCAACGAGATAAGTTGTTTCAGCGGCTTCGATCATTGCTTTCTTCACAACTATGTCGCTGATGCTGGGATAGGTTAAACCAGCTTTGAGTGAAATACCTGCAGTGGCAAGGAAAAGTTTTTGCACATGCAAACCTTTAAAAAAATCAGCGGCTTTTTGACCGGTTAATGAAAGTGTTGGCGGCTTGAATTCACCACCGGTTACAATTACTTCAATGCCCGGCTCTGCACCCAGCATCAATGCAATGTTCAATGCATTGGTGATGACGGTGAGATTTTTCATGCCCTTCAATTTCTTCGCTACTTCTGTTGTGGTGGAACCGGAATCGAGAATGATGGTATCGCCGCTTTCAATAAACTCAAGGCACTTGCTGGCGATGAGTTCTTTTTTATCGAGGTGCTCCTGGTGAGCAAGGGAAAATGCCTGCACCTGGTCTTTTACATTTTTAAGAAAGGCACCGCCGTGTTCACGGATGATGAGGCCATCCTTATCCAGTTTTTCGAGATCCTGGCGAATGGTTACTTCGGTTACTTTAAACAGTTTGGCAAGGTTCAGCACCTTGGCTGATCCGTCTTCCTGCAGTAATTCGATGATCTTTTCCCTTCTTTGATTGGCGAGCATAACCCTGTATTACGCAACAAGATTAGCGAAAAATGGCAAAAAATCAAAAAAAATCGAAAATAAACGAAAGGAATATTTTGAAAACAAAAGCAAACAAAAGGTTGTTATCGAATAAAAACTCTATTTCTTATTGGCTATCATAAACACTGCCGGCACAGCCCTCTGCCCTTCTTTATCACTTGGTTTGATCGTTTCTTTACCGTTTACCAATAAACAACTACTGCCGCCGCCATCAAGATTTAAGGCTTCCACGCAACCAAGATCAAGCAGAAGTTTTGCCAATTGTGTTAACGATGCGCCTTCTGCAAGGCCGGGCATTCGTCCCTGCACAACAAGAATGATCAATTTGCCATCGGCAGTATAGCCCATTGCCGTGCGTGGATGTTTGTCATCAATGGCTTTGCCGCTGAACATACGTTCTTCGTTATTGCTGATAGAAATCTTCCCCCTTTGTATCAACACCGGTCCACCTGCGATGGCTGTTTTCATTTTCCATTTTGTTGACCGGCCTGATATGTTTTTATTCTGTATTGATGAAGCTGAATCCTTATAAAAGCCCGGCACTTGTTGAAATGCTTTGGCATATCGAGTTGATGAATCTGTATACAACCAGGCAACATCGGCCTTGCGTTTTTTGCTAATTCCAATCGCTGAGCGAAACGTATGCATATACATCAACGTGTCCTTTCCTTTCAATGCGGTTGTATGCACATTGTACGAAACCAATTTCCCATCTTTGATCACCGCATTCAAATTCCTGTTCGTGGCAAAATCAAAAAAGGTACCGTTCACCACCAATAACGGCTGATTATTCTTTTCATAAAACTGTCGGGGAGTAAACCGGCGTTGATAAGTGGTATCTGTCGTGAAATTTAGTTTCCTGTCTTTCAAATCGGCAATAACATAGTAGGCAATATTTGATTTGCCTTCAACAAAGTCCGTGGTTGTAAACACATGTACCGAAGAAGGCAATGGCCCGTAAAGTGAATCAACATTCGTCCACTTCACCTGCGACAAACAAAAAGGAGCAGTGATGAAATACAACACTGCTCCTGCAAAAAATTTCTTCATGTATTATTTATGAGATCATGGATGCTTTTTCTTCTTCCCATTTTGCTTTACCGTAACCGGGAAGCACATGTTTTTCGCTGTGGTAACTGGAACGCACCAACGGACCACTCTCCACATAATCCAAACCAATACTGTAACCAACTTCACGGTATTCCTTAAACTCATCGGGGTGCACAAAACGTTGCACAGCTAAATGTTTCTTGGTTGGTTGAAGATACTGGCCAATGGTAACCACATCAACCCCGTTCGCTTTCAGATCATGTAATGTCTGAATCACTTCTTCTTTTGTTTCACCTAAACCTAACATAATACCGCTCTTCACCCGCATACCGTTTTCTTTCAGGTAACGCAACACTTCCATACTTCGCCAGTATTTTGCCTGGATGCGTACCTGCCGTGTTAAACGTTCAACCGTTTCAATGTTATGCGACACTACTTCGGGATGTGCTTCTACAATACGTTGCACATTTTCCATCTGCCCTTTAAAATCAGGAATTAGTGTTTCTAATGTCGTATCAGGATTCAATGATTTTACTGCACGGATGGTGTTGTACCAAATAATACTTCCGCCATCTTTTATTTCATCACGATCAACCGAAGTAAGTACAGCGTGCTTCACTTTCATTAAATGAATTGCCTCGGCTACACGTTGCGGTTCATCCCAGTCAATGGGATCGGGGCGGCCGGTAGCAACTGCACAAAAACCACAGCTGCGTGTACAGGTATTTCCTAAAATCATGAACGTTGCTGTGCCTTCGCCCCAGCACTCGCCCATGTTGGGACAATTACCACTTTCACAAATTGTATGGAGTTTATTCTTATCAACCAGGTTGCGTACGTGGCGATAACTTTCGCCAATGGGCAAACGTACTCTTAACCAATCGGGCTTTTTTAATTTCTGCTCTGCGGCAGCATCATTCACTACAATTTCCTGCATAATTTCAACTAAATGAGGAGCAAAGTTAGGCTACTTTCGTTTACCAAACATAAGGGCTATGTAGCCGTTGAAAAACACCTGCTGTTCGGGATTCAGCAACATGATCTGCACTTTACGGGAATAAGCTTCGAGGTTTACACCTACTTCAATAGCGGTAACCACTTCATTAAAACGACCGTAATCGAAACGCAGTGCAGCTTTAGCATGCACACCGGGAACAAATTTTATTTCATTCCAACCAAAGCGAAGACCGGTGCCCATTAAAATATTACCTGGTTGAAGAAATGCAGCACTATCTGCCGGTGTGTATTTTATATTTCTTGTTCCTTCAGGGCTGTTATCCTGTATGCGAACATAATAAGGACGTTCTAACCCTGCAGAAAAACCTCCGGCATAAATAGCATGAATGGCAACACCGTTCTTATTTGTTTTACCGCCGATCATGCGTTGCTGACCATAAGAAAGTTTTAGTTGGTAAAAACTATTGCGTTTGCCATATACATAGGGATTTCCAATTTGAAGAAACCCACCGCTATTTAAAAGATTGTTGAGCTTTTGCTCTTTTGGATGTTTCTTTTCGTTTAACTCAAGTGCAAAAAGATTGGTGGTCTTCACGGTTTTCAAAAACCCTTTTTCAAAAACCAAACCCCAGCCATCGGTGTTTAGTCGTAATCCAAATACGGTTTGTTTATTGAAAACAAGTGCGCCTTCTTCTTGCTGACGGATCAGATTATCAATTTTCTCCCGGCGTGCTTCTTTCTTTGCATCACGTTCTATTCGGCGGCTGTTTTTTTCTTGTGCAACAGTTGTACTAACTACCAGGAGAAGAGCAAAACTCAGGTAAAATATTTTCACAAGCTTGAAATTATTGTTTGAACGTAAATTTACATCTTTAAACGATTAGTGCCGCATTATGGTATATTGCTGTACAAATCCTGAACCATAAATTTAACAACATGACTTCATCCATTGTTTATAAAGGTGAATTACGCACCGAAGCAGAACATCTCTACAGCCATAATATTATTGAAACCGATGCACCCCTAGATAACCAGGGAAAAGCAGAACGATTTTCACCAACCGACCTTATGGCAACTTCATTAGGCAGTTGTATGCTTACCATCATGGGTATAAAAGCAAGAGACATTCAAATCGACCTCACCGGTGTAAAGATTGAAATTCAAAAACACATGAAATCCGATCCCCGTCGTGTAGGTGCCATTGATGTAACCTTTCAGTTTCCATCGAATCTTCAGCTCGATGAAAAACAAAAAGCCATTATGAAAAATGCAGCTCTCACCTGTCCTGTTGCGAAAAGCATTCACCCCGATATAGAACAGAACGTAGTTTTTAACTGGTAAGTTGCTTTTTTAAAATATTATTTCCAACAGCACATTGCAGGCAACGTTTGGTTGCGCAGTAATTCTTTTTGAGATAAAGCAAGGCCTGTGAGTCAAAAGCGGATTGATGAGTTGCGCCGGCTTGTTCCCATTGGTGGGTAATATTGTTTTTCTCTTTGGGCATTTGCTGCAACCATTGGATGGCCTTTTCTTTTGCCGGTTCATTGCGATGTTCATTGGCATATACAAACAAGAGGGGAATAACTGTATTGATGAGCAGGTTATCGATCATCGTTTTTCCCATTTGCTTTTTGCGGTATGCACTTTCTTCATTTAATAAATAATGATAATGCCAGTAATCATTGGCAGTAACAGAAAACATTTGCCTGATGGTGTCAAGTGATTTGGCTTCCATCACTTTTGAAAACAAATGATTTGATTGATGAATAAGCATAGCCAGTTGTGCTAACCTGATAGTTGGAAAATTTGATGGCCGCATCCTTAAAAAATGAATGGGATGTGCAATGGGTTTTAATTGGTGCTTCTGCTGAAGAAACTTGTATTCTTTCTGTAGCATAATAGGATAATCTTCTGTAAACTCTCCGGTCAACAATCCTGCTTGCCCCAACAACAATGCTTCAAGCTGATGGATTTGGTTTTTGTGTTTGGCGAGTAATGTAACCGGTAAGGTTTGTGCAATCGCTTCAAATGCTTCGCCATTTAACGGGCTCCCGAAGTTTTTAGCAAGCAATTGCCAGAATGCTTCTTCCCAATGACGATTGGTTCGTTGCAGTATATTTTGAATATGATCGTTTTTTTGCTGCAATCGTTCAGCCAGCATCCGTTCTTTCCAACTATCCCAAACAATAGCGTTTACCTGCGACAGTTGATTATCGCAAGCAATAAAACTGTTTTGCTCCATCATTTGAGCATAGTATTGCAAGAGAGATGCTGAAATACGATTCTTTAATTCCAATACGGGAACAGAAGATGGTCCTGTTCCATCATGCTCATACACCACGTGAAGTATTACATTGTTGTAATGCTCATCATCAGTATGACCATGTTTATGCCAATCACTTGTCTTCAAATGAAGTTCGATGGCACCGGCCCAGGTAACATTGTTCATGAGCAATTTTGCATGCTGAAAATCCGGGCCTTGATTTGTATTGAGTAAGCCTTGTGAAATGATTTGTACAGGCTCCTGCTGTACAGTTAAAAGTTGATCACGGTTAAAATAAAGATGCTGCCAGATGAATTGCAGCAGGTGTTCGTTCATGGAATACAATTTGAAAATGCGGAAATTTGATAATTTGAAAATTAGAGAAAGAATTTCAGATTGTCAATAGAAGAAGGTTCAAAAGAACCGAAGCTTTTGTATTTGCATTTTCAAATTTCAAATTCATTAATCGCTCTCATCACCCTGCTTACCGGTAATCCCATCACATTATAAAAATCACCTTTCACCCGCTTTATACCCACCACCCCAATCCATTCCTGGATGGCATAGGCACCGGCTTTGTCGTAAGGTTTGTATTTGTTTACATAAAACTCGATCTGCGCAATACTCAGTTTGTGAAACTCGACTTCGGTGATATCAGCAAATGACGTTTCGGTATCATCACGCATAAGCACCACACCGGTGATTACCTGGTGAACCTGGCCCGAAAGCTCAGTCAATATTTCAATGGCATTGTCTTTACTTGTTGGTTTGCCGATCACTTTTCCGTTTAATACCACAATGGTGTCAGCTGCCAGTATCAGCCGGTCATGACTCAACTCCTCTTTTACAGCCAATGCTTTATTACGGGCAATATATACCGGCACTTTTTCAATACTAAGCGAAGCCGGATACATTTCATCCGTATCCTTTACCATTACATCAAAAGGAATTTCTGCCCATTCGAGCAGTTGCTTACGCCTTGGCGATTTTGAGGCAAGTATGATCCGTTCCATCAGGCAAAAAATTTAAACAATACCATGGAGACTATTCCGGTGAAGATCACAGCTTTTATCCATTTGCTTAAGGCAGCAAAATCTTTTGTTTGCTTTGCTTTAAACAAAAGGTATAAACAGTAAGCAGCAGGCAATATGATCAGGAAAAGATTATATGCCGCAGCTATCCACATTCTAAATTGCAATACGTAGAAAAAAACGATCAGCAATAATACCAGCAATATCATCAACCAAATGCTGGCAAACACTTTCGAAAACGAAACGCCCCACACAATGGGCATCGTTTTACAACCATACTTAGCATCGCCATCCATATCCTCAATATCTTTTACCACTTCACGAATGAGCGTAATAACAAAAGCAAAGCTTGAATAAAGAATAGCCAATCGCAATAGTTTTTGATGAGCACCTAATTGTACCGGATGCATTAAATGAAAACTGTGTTGCACAGTCAACAGATACACCACAAATACAACCCATGCCGTTAACAGCGAAATAAGAATATTGCCCGTCAATAGTTTCTTTTTAAACGTTGTGCTATAAAACCAAAGCACAAACACACAGCCCATATTAGCAAATCCAATGAGCCAGTTGCCATTTTGCAAGCCAATATAAAAGCCCATCAAAACACCTGCAAAAGAAAAGAAGAGATGAAAGAAAATGGCCCATCGGCGGCTGATACCCCGATCAACTACCATTCGATCAGGTTTATTTACCAAATCAATATTAAGATCGAAATAATCGTTAATGACATAACCGGCAGCAGCAATAAATATGGACGAAAGACAAAGAATTAAAAACAACTGATGATATTCTCTTGTCATGTACAGGTTACCAAAAAGCACAGGCTGCACCACGCAATAGAAAAACAAGAATTGTGTTAACGCAATAAAAACTAGATTGGGCCAACGAATTAATCTGAAAAAATCGGCGAGCTTCTGCATCGGGTAATTTATACTGTGAAGATAAGTCTAAATACGAATTACCAATTGGCAATAAGCAATAGACAAGTAGCAATAGCTAACATTTCTTTTTTGCTTATTGGCTATTGCTTATTGCCAATTGTTTATCTGTTTAAATTATAACGCACTCGTTGCTGCCGCATCAACCGCCCAATCGTTGTTCAGCTTTAACACTTTTTCAATCACTTCACGCACACAACCTTTACCTCCATCGATGGTAGAAATAAAAATTGATAGTGCTTTGATCTCCGGCACCGCATCGGCCGGACAAGCAGAAAGCCCCACCAGCTTCATTACTTCAAGATCAGGAATATCATCACCCATGAACAGTGTTTCTTCCCATTTCAAATGATTCGATAATAGAAATTGTGCCAGCACTTCCTCTTTATCCTTCACTTTCATAAATACATTACGCACACCCAAATACTCCAACCGCTCAGCACATGGCTTGCTCACACTTCCTGAGATTACCACCACATTGTAACCTTTCTTAACAGCTAACTGTAAAGCATAACCGTCTTTAATATTCATGGTGCGTACGAATTCATTCCCCGGCAGAATCATCAGCGATCCATCGGTAAGCACACCATCCATATCAAACACAAAAGTCTTAATACTGGAAAAACGTTCGAGCAGGTTCATATAAAATTGTTACGGCCGAAGTTCTTATTTTTTTCGATACAGCCTGCGGATGCTTTCTGAAAGTTCGTGGTAAAGGTCCTGCAGGTGCTCATCAATTTCAAGCAACAGCAAATGTTTTTTAATGGTTTCTTCATCGCCACGTCGGGCCGGACCGGTTTGCATATCCACTGCATGCCCCTGCGTTAAGCGGCAAGCCACTTCTATAATTAAAGGATGCAGCATTTTAAAATCGAGGTGGCGGTCTTTGCAATAATCTTCAGTTAGTGCGTACAGGTGATTAGTGAAATTGCTCACCATTACCGCTGCGAGGTGCATTTTTAAACGGGTATCATCATCTGCCGGCTGTACATTCTCAGAAAAAGTAGCAGCAAAATCGGCCAGCAATACATTTACCTCATCAGAACTTCCATCAACCAAAAAAGGTACGGGGGGAATAACCATCATTTCCTTACGTAAACTTTGCAATGGATACAACACACCATAGTTGGGCGAACTATTTTGCAGCACATCTTTACTAACGCTGCCGGCTGTGTGCACCAATATCTTTCGTTTAAAGTGTAATTGTTTTGCAAGTTCAGGAATAGCGCTGTCGGTTACGGCCATAATACACAAATCGGCTTCTGTAGTAATATCGTTTAATGACGTAATGGCTTTTGCGTTTACTTTGGCTGCAAGTGCTTCGGCATGTGCTGCATTCCTGCTCCACACCTGCGCAATTGTGTGGTCGGCTTTCCTGATCATTTTGGCAAGCACGGTAGCTGTATTACCGGAACCGAGAAGAACAATGTTCATACAATGCAAGGGTTAATGAAACGGAAGAAGTAATTTGCAACAAAGTAAAACATCATTCCTGAATAATGAAACTCGCCCAGAAATTAGTAGTTGGATATTACAGGGCAAAGCTGAACATCTTTGCCAAACTATCGAAACGAAAAGCTGCTGAAAAAGCATTTGAATTATTCTGCACCCCATACGCTACCAACAAACAGAAAATGCCCCCGGTGTTTGATAAAGCAGAAAAGCTTCATTTAAAATTTGAAGATTATAATCTTGTTGGCTATCGATGGAATCATCCGCAAGTCAAGAAAGCATTGATAATACATGGCTTCTCTTCGACCATTAAAAAGTTTGATCACTTTGTGATGCCACTCGTGAAGAAAGGATATGAAGTAATTGCTTTTGATGCGCCTGCACATGGCGATAGCAGTGGAAAAACCATCAATGGATTTCAATACCGTGATACGATTAAAGCAGTATATGAAAAATTCGGGCCTGTCCATTCTTTTATTGCTCACTCGTTCGGAGGTTTGGCCTTGTCACTTTTTATGGAAGAACAGGAATACCAGGAAAATAAAAAACTGGTGTTCATCGCCCCTGCTACAGAAACCGACAGTGCCATTAACAGCTTTGCAGATTTTTTACGGATAAATGATGATGTGAAAGAAGAAATGCGGAAGATCATTTTTGAAAAGAGTGGACTTACGGCTGACCAGATTTCCATTTTTCATGCAGCAAAAAAAATAAAAGCAGATGTGTTGTGGATTCATGATGAAGATGATGACGTGACGCCATGGACCGATGCTGCAAAGATCCAGGCAGAGAATCATTCTAACTTTCAATTCATGCTTACCAAAGGTTTAGGGCATCGACGGATTTATAGGGACAACAAAGTGAAGAAGGCGATTATGGAGTTTTTGTAAGTTGTCTGCACACCTGAAAGCTGGATGTGCAACATTTACTTTTTAATATGATGTGCAAGCAGCAGTTGGGCGAACAGACATCATCCCCTTTCATGACAGCAAGCAGTCCATCAACACTTCCCCGCCAATATTTTTGCGTATAATAAATAATGTACGCATGGCTGATGTCAGCAAACCTCTCGTTTATTCCTGCTCCGGCTGTTCAAGCGCTGCACAAATGGCGAATCATCTTGCCATTAAACTAGATCGTTTGGGAAAAGCAGAAATGTCCTGCATCGCCGGTGTGGGTGGCAATGTAAAAGCGTTGGTTAAAACGGCCAAGTCGGGCCGGAAGATCATTGCCATCGATGGCTGCCCTCTCGCCTGCGTGAAAGCCTGTTTAAGTAACCATGATATTACACCGGATCAGCATTTTGAACTATCGGGCTATTCTGTTAAAAAACAAAAAGGCGTCGACTTCGATCTGGCAGAAGCGGACGCAATTCTGCAACAGGTACAAGCCAATCTGTAACCAAACATCAACTAAAAACCAACCATTTACATTCTTTAATTCTTCATTACCAATCGTCCCTCTTCGCACTCTTTTCTTGCATTTATCAATCATTTTATAATATTGTGCTGCCGATGTCCTCAAAAAAAACCGGCTGTGGAACCAATTTATGGCTAAGAATTTACTGATAGTGGAGAGCCCTGCCAAAGCAAAAACGATTGAAAAGATCCTTGGAAAAGACTTTGAAGTGAAGAGTTGCTATGGCCATATCCGTGACCTTGAAAAAGACGAGATGGGTATTGATGTAAACAACAATTTTGAACCCCGTTATATAGTTCCCGACGAAAAAGAACGAGTGGTAAAAGAACTGAAATCGCTGGCCAAAAAAAGTGACGAAGTATGGCTGGCAACGGATGAGGACCGTGAAGGAGAAGCCATCAGCTGGCATTTATGTGAAGTACTCGGCCTCGACCCCTACAAAACAAAACGCATCGTCTTCCACGAAATTACGAAGCCGGCAATTCAAAAGGCAGTGCAAAATCCACGCACAGTAAATATGGACCTGGTGTTTGCACAACAGGCCCGCCGCATCCTTGATCGTATCGTTGGTTTTGAACTAAGCCCGGTTTTATGGCGCAAGATGAGCATGCGGAATAACCTTAGCGCCGGTCGTGTGCAGAGTGTTGCAGTTCGCTTAATTGCAGAACGTGAAAGGGAGATCAATGCATTTGCTGCTACTTCTTCTTTTAAAATAGAAGCACTGTTTACTGCCAAAGATCTAAGCGATCGTAACGTAACATTTAAAGCAGAAGGCAAAAAACAAAACAGTTCAGAAGATGCTGAATTCTTTCTTAATAGTTGCAAGGGCGCAGACTACAAAGTAAGCGACATACAGGTACGACCCGGAAAAAAATCGCCTGCACCTCCATTTACTACATCTACCCTTCAACAGGAAGCAAGTCGTAAACTTGGTTATAGTGTAAGCCGCACCATGCAACTTGCACAAAAGTTATATGAAAGTGGTAAGATCACTTATATGCGTACCGACAGCGTGAACTTAAGTGATACTGCACTTGGTGATCTCACAAAAACCATTAAAGGAATGTATGGTGATAAATATCACCAGTTCCGCAAGTTTAAAAACAAAAATGAAAGTGCACAGGAAGCACACGAAGCCATTCGCCCAACGTACATGGAAAATACAACGGTGGATGATGCTGATCTGAAACGTTTGTATGAACTCATCTGGAAACGCACCATGGCATGCCAGATGGCCGATGCGGAACTGGAACGTACAACAGCAAGCATTTCTATTTCTACTAATAAAGACGAATTAAAAGCCGAAGGTGAAGTATTAAAGTTCGATGGCTTTTTAAAAGTGTATCGTGAAGACAGGGATGATGATGATGTGAATGAAGATGATTTGCAGGAAGGTATGTTGCCACCATTAACAGTTGGACAGCAATTGCCTTTTATTGAAATGAATGCAACAGAGCGTTTTACTCGTCCTGCTCCACGTTA